>NZ_VKHP01000430.1 GCF_010811875.1 Bradyrhizobium uaiense | reverse complement strand
CACCACCAGCGCCACCGCGCCCAGGTTCGCCGAAGGTCGCGACCGGCACGGTGCCCGTCACCCGGAAGCCGCGGGCAAACAGCCGGGCGCGCACCGCCACGCAGTAGTTCACCGACAGATAGGAGAAGCGGGTCTCGCCGTGACCTGCGCGGTACTTCATGACCGCGGTGCAGAGGTCGCCGCCGGCACGTCGCCACGCTTCCGCAAGGTACATGACACCGAAGTGAATGTTGTTTTCGGGAATCGCAAGCTCGGCGAGCGAGCCGGAAAAGCCGAGCATGCGCGCGGTCGACGGCAAGAGCTGCATCAGGCCGATTTCGCCGACGCCGCCGATCACATCGGGATTGTAACCGCTTTCCACGCCCATCACGGCCTCGGCGATCTCAGGGGCGAGCCCGGTTCCAGCCGCCTCCTTCTCGATCAGCGCGCGATAGCGCATGCGCGCATCCGAAACCGCGGCCTGGCTCGCGGGCGCAGGCGGGAGGTTTTTCCCGCCGGCATCCTTTGCAAGATCCTTTGCAATATCCTTGGCCGGTTTCGTCGCCGCTTCGGCTGGCGGCTTTGCCATCGCGTCGGCGGAAGGCTCAGCCGAATCGACCGCGGCAAAGCGCGTGCTGAATGACGGCGCCGGCGTCTCGCCCTGCGCGCGAACGGGTTGCGCAAGACCAAGCGCGAGCGCGAGGCCACCGGCTGCGATGCAGCTGCTCCAGTGACGAGCAGGATTGAGCCGCTTCCGCCATCGGCCGAAGCAGCTCGCCTTCATCGTGGAGGCCCCGTCATTCATGGGTCGATTGCAGTCCTGATCGTCGCGCGCCGGCGCGGCTACTGGATGGTGGGAACCGCCCCCGCTTCCGCGGTGCGCTCATGCGCCGGCTGCTGGGTGGACGCACCGGGCTGCGGAGCAGCGGCCGCGCCACTCCGGGCAGCGAGCTTCGGCAACTCCTCACGCAGATACGCGATCAGCTCCTGCACCAGCCGGTCCCAGACCTCGATCTGCGCCCGCACAAAGTTCGGTGCCACACCGCCGGCGACAGAGACATCGAGGCAGAACATCAGGAACGGCTGGCTGAACTGCAGCCGCCCGAACCGCCGCGTCGTGTTCCAGCGATTGACGAGGTCGAGCGGCAGCTCGCCCTGCACCTGGAGCGTGGTGACCAGCATGACGTCGACAAAGCTTTGTTCCTCACCGACCAGCTGGTTTCCCGGCCGGATCTCGAAGCCCAGTCCCGCTGTCGCCGAGCGCAGATAGGTCGTGTTGGCGACCGGATCGGTCAGCGTTTCGACGCGATAGCCGCCATTCTGGAAGCTGTCGCGCAGGTCTTCGAGCGTGAGTTTGGTGATGATCTCGGGCATCATGGTCTCCGTGTTATTTCTTCGACGCGTCGAGCAGGCTCGACAGTGCAAGCTCGTTGAGGACAGGCGGATGCTGCTTCAGCAGCTCGGCGAGATAGCCCCGCCGCATCATCGTCGACCGCTCGGAGCGGATCTGCAGCACCAGCTGGTCACGCACTTCCGGCAGGGTGCGGGTGTAGGACGCCTTGGTGTCGATCAGCTTGATGATGTGCCAGCCGTCGTCGAGCTTGATCGGCTCGGACACGCTGTTCTTGGCGAGCCCCATCACCTGGCTGCGGATCTCCGGACGAATCTGGGTCTCCGCAACCCATCCGAGGTCGCCGGCATCCTTGGCCGCGTTGTTGTCGCCGCGCGCGATCGCCGCAAAGTCCGCTCCCGGCGCCTTCAGCTTGCGCTGCATATCGTCGAGCTCCTGCCTGGCCTTGTCCTCGGCAGCCTTGTCGCCCTCCTTCGGAGCGGCAATGAAGATCTGCGCGAGCTGGAATTGCCGCGGCATCAGGAATGCGGCGCGATTGGCCTCATAGACCTTCTGCAGATCGTCCTCGCTCGGGAAGTTCGCCGGCGGCGTCGACACCGATTGCAGATAGAACTCGACCACCGCACCCTCGCGGGCTCGCTCGAGCTGCGCCGCGATGGCGGGTTGCTGATCCCATTTTTTCGCAACCGCCTCCTGCAGCACGAGGCGATTGGCAAGCAGCAGCCGCACCGCCTGGCTGAGCATCGCCGGATCCTTGGCGAGTGCAGCCTGCTCGCGCGGGGCAAGCGCTGCAACATAGCTGCGGAGGTCATCGGCCGAGATGTTGGTGTCGCCGACGCGCGCAATGACATTCTCCGGCGCGGTGGCGGGCTTCGGCGCGGCTGCGACCGCAGCCGGCGCCGGCGTTGCAGCGGCCTGCGCCTGCGCCGCGGGCTGTGGCTGCGGCTTCCTGGCGGGAGCCTGCACCGTCCGCGGCGCGGGAGCCTGTGCCTGGGCCTGCGCCTCGAGCGGCGCAACGAAAGCCGCCAGGGCGACGGTCATGCCGGCGGCGAGGCCGATCGACCGGAGCGGCTTTGCGATGGTGGCGGTCGTCATGGGTTCACCTTCTGATCGAGGAACTTGTCGGTACTTTCCTGCAGCTGATTCTGGATCTCGACCCGCCGCTGCTGAATCATCGGCTCGCGCGAGACCACGATCTCGCCGATCGTGAGGTCCTTGTAGCGCTGCACCATCTCCTTGCCGGCCTTGACCAGCAGGGTGTTCTTGGCGAGGCAGCTCTTGGTGCTGGCCTTGTAGGCGGTGGCCTCACCTTCGAACTTGGCCCGCTCGGCGTCCTTGCTGCGGGCAACGGTCGCCGCCTCCTCATAGGCGGACTTCCACTTCTCCAGCGTCTCATCGCGTTCGGCGAGCCGTTGATTGAACTCGTCGACAGCCTCGCGATGTTCCTTGTCGGCTTTCTTCAGCTGCGCCTTGAGGTCGTCGACCTCCTTCTTGGCCGCCGCCTTCTCGCGGTCGGCGTCGGCGACTTTTGCCTGCAACGCCGTGCGCTGGTCTTCCAGCGCGCGGGTCTGCGCGGTAGCGGTGCGCAGGGCGTCACGCAGACGATCGGTCTCGGACTGGGCGAATGCGGTGCCGGAGCTCAATGCTCCGATCACCATCATCAAGACAAAGAGTGCGATGCGCATGGTCAGAACTTCGCGTTGAGGTCGACTTGCAGGACGTCGACGGCATAGGGGTTGCCGGCGATGCTGTTGGCGCTCATCCAACGCAAGGTCGCCCAGACATTGTCGCCGAGACCGATATTGCCGCCGACGAAATAGCCCTTGAGGTTGGTGCCGCCGAGACCGAAGTCGGAATCTGCGAAGGCATCGATGGTGGCATCCGACTCGAGGTACTTGTAGCCGGCGTGGACGTTCC
>NZ_VKHP01000429.1 GCF_010811875.1 Bradyrhizobium uaiense | reverse complement strand
CGCTGGTCTACACATCTGGCTATGACGGCATGATCTACGCGATCGGCTTTCTCGTCGGCTTCCCGATGATCCTGTTTCTGATCGCGGAGCCGCTGCGCAATCTCGGCCGCTATACCTTCGCCGACGTTGCCGCATATCGGCTGTCCGAAGTGCCAGTGAGAGCGGTCGCCGGCGTCAACACCCTTGTCATCGTGGTCTTCTATCTGATCGCGCAGTTGGTGGGAGCCGGAAAGCTCATCCAGCTATTGTTCGGACTTCCATACATCTACGCGGTCGGCATCGTTGGCGGCCTGATGATGATCTACGTGACCGTCGGCGGCATGCTCGCGACGACCTGGGTCCAGATCATCAAGGCCGTGCTCCTGATGTCGGGCTCGGTGCTGATGTCGGTTCTGATTCTTGGACACTTCGGGTTCAGTCTGGAGGCTCTCTTTCGAGAGGCCGTCGCCTTGCATCCGAAGGCCGACGCTATTATGGCACCCCGGTGGCCTCGTCAAGGATCCGGTATCGGCGATCTCCCTTGGATTGGCCCTGATCTTCGGTACGGCGGGACTGCCGCACATCCTCATGCGCTTCTTTACCGTGAGTGACGCCCGCCAGGCGCGCACGTCGGTGCTGGTCGCGACCGGGTTCATCTCCATCTTCTACAGCCTGCTCTTTGTGCTCGGCTTCGGTGCCATCGCGATCGTTTCGGTTAATCCCCAGTTTCGGGATGCGTCGGGCGGCCTGCTCGGGGGCGTCAACATGGTTGCCCTGCACCTGGCGGATGCCGTCGGTGGTTCATTGCTGCTTGGGTTCATCTCCGCGGTGGCGTTTGCGACCATTCTCGCTGTCGTGTCCGGGCTGACGCTCGCGGGCGCTTCGGCCGCGAGCCACGATCTTTACGCGCGCGTAATCCGCAGAGGTCGTGCGGGCGAGCGGGAGGAAGTACTTGTCTCGAAGGCCGCCGCCGTCGCGATCAGCGTGCTTTCGATGGCGCTGGGTGTCCTGTTCGAGAACCAGAACATCGCGTTCATGGTCGGGCTGGTCTTCGCGATTGCCGCGAGCGCGAATTTCCCAATCATCCTTCTCTCGATCGTCTGGCCCGATCTCACGACGCGGGGGGCAGTGTGCGGATCGCTTGCCGGCCTGTTGACATCGGTCGGGTTGGTCGCTCTCAGTCCGGGCGTATGGACCGCCACATTCAAGCTCGGGTCGGCGCCGTTTCCGTACGACAATCC
This sequence comes from Bradyrhizobium uaiense, assembly GCF_010811875.1. Taxonomy (GTDB): domain Bacteria; phylum Pseudomonadota; class Alphaproteobacteria; order Rhizobiales; family Xanthobacteraceae; genus Bradyrhizobium; species Bradyrhizobium uaiense. Next base: position 2,047 of record NZ_VKHP01000429.1, on the reverse strand, counting down.
GGCACTCGTTTCGGTTCCGCTGGCCTTCGTCGTGTCCTGGGCGGTATCGATGTTGGATCGGAGTGCGGCGGCCGCCTCGGTCCGAGCATCGTTCGGTGCGCAGCATGTTCGGGCTCAGACCGGCCTGGCTGTCGAATGATGCTTCTCGCAAAGCTCACCTCAAGGAGGAACCACAATGAACGCTAGCGTGGTCGAAAAAGGCTGGGCCGGCTGGCCCGACGTCATTCGCGAAGAGTTCGACGCCAATCAGTCCAACGGGCGGGTCGGCACCAGACTCTTGTCTGAGACGGAGCGCGTGCGCGTCTGGGAAATCCGCCTCGCTCCGGGCGAGCGCATCGGATTCCACCGTCACGTGCTGGATTACTTTTGGACCGCCGTAACGCCGGGGCGGGCGCGATCGCATGCGGAGGATGGGAGGATCATCGAGGCCGCTTACTCCGCGGGCGAAACGCGCCACTTCGTCTACGCAAAGGACGAGTACAAGATCCACGACCTCGAAAATGTCGGAGATGCCGATTTGTGGTTCACCACGGTTGAATTTCTCGACAGCGCTAACAAGCCTTTGGAACTTGACCGTTAAGTCCATCGCCATGCGTGAGGAGTGGCGCGCTATCGACCTCGCGGCAGGAAGTACATCGATCAGAACTCGAGGCCATATGCCAAGCGTTCAGTATGGCCGCTCCACACGAACTGCCGTTGCGGACGACTGAACGAACGATGGTAAGCGACTTCGTGGAGAGGTTAGTTCTTGGCGCGAAGCGGGCGTTCGAGCTGATGGCCAGGTCGGCGAAAGTCCAAAAGACACCATAAGGACGAATCCCTGCTCTGGCCTCAAAACTTGTCGTCGGTACTGGGGAGCCCGGATTACTTCCGCGCGAGAATGGGACAGATCTGCAGTCTCGGTCTGGAGGCGCGCATCGCGCTGCAAAAATGAGAAATTGGCGCACCCGACACGATTCGAACGTGTGACCTTTGCCTTCGGAGGGCAAACGCCAACCAACCCTGCTGTCCACCGCCGACGGAGATTGAGGGATCGGGCCAAGTCTTGGATGGGTCATGATGGATTGCTTGAAAAGATTGGAGGCAAAACTCCATTTTTGTCCGTAGCTCAAACGGTGGGTTGTGGTCCAGGAAGATCGGAAATGCTCGATCTTTCAATGGGGATTGACTGACACTCTCTCCGCCGCACTGCTTCTCCGCTGCATCCAGTCGTCTGAAGCGACAGCAAAGCTAAACGTCCCTTCACTTCCACCTCTCTTAGCGTTTATCACCGGCGGCTTTGCTGCAGGTTGGCAGTGCAGGAGAGGCGCAGCCCAGAGCGTGCCCGCATTCGGCTCGCACGTTCTGACGCGTGCACAGCTGAGTTGTTAGAGGTGGCCACTGTTGGCGCAAACCTGATATCAAGCGCCTGTCCGATTGACCGATGACGGTATCTGCTGCAAGTCGGGGAAAGCACAAGGGGAGGCCGTTTCGAGCTTGAGGCCCGTCTAGTGCTCCGATTGATTCCGATACTTGCTGAAGGTACCAACCCTCAGAGCCAGCCAAATTTCCTGTGAATTCAAGAGCAAAAAATTGCGGCGGGTATACCGTCGGCATTTGTCCGTCAGAACTGAAGAATTGTGCTTGCAAATCAACGCGAATACGCTGTCCCAAATGATAGAGTGGGAGTAGTACGATTGAGTGCTGTTGCGCGGGTTGGCGTAGTCTGGAATGGAGGCCGTTTGCTCTAATCGATACTTTTAATCTATTAGCTTGAGAGCTTCCTGCTTGTGAGATCTATTTCCGTCATCGGCGGAATTTGGCTTGCCTAGCGTAGTAAAGGGAGCGCTCGGCGTGTACGGCCCCTTCTTGCCATGCAGAGAGCCGCACGCGTTCATGTGACGGCCTGTTGCTCATCCTTGCATCAGCGCCGCCAACTAGCTAGCACTACTTTGGCAGATTGTCGATTTTGCTGTGCTTTATAGGATTCCCGAATCAATATTTCAATGATTCATGGGTGGTCGGCTCTTGGAGGGCTGACCATGGCGGGATGGGAAGACGAGCTCGA
>NZ_VKHP01000428.1 GCF_010811875.1 Bradyrhizobium uaiense | reverse complement strand
CTTCTCATTGCGGGTCATCGTGATGGTGGCGACGTGGTCTGCGCTCTCGTAACGAACGAGCGTCATGCTGGCCTCCCTGATTTGTCGTCATCCTCCGGTGCGCAATTGCGCACCTGAGGGCGACGCGTAGCGTCGAGCCCGGAATCCATTCATCCGGGGAGTCTGCGGCCCGATGGATTCCGGGTTCTCGCTTCGCGAGCCCCGGAATGACGGCGTTCGTTACGCAAACACCGTGTGATCGATCACACCGTTCGGCACGACATAGCCGTAGCGCGTATGTGACGGCTCGGGGCCGGCCTTCTCATACTGCGCCTTCATCATCGCGAAGCGGTCGCCCTTGATGTCGAGCATCGCGCGCTTCGGCTGGATGTTGTAGAGCCGCGCGTTGTTGTCGCCGAAGATCGCCGTCTTCACCGGTCCGTCGGCGGGACCAAGCGGCGCGTAGCCGAACTTCTTCTGCATCATTTCGGGGATCTCGAGCCGCCGCAGGCCCTCGATCTGCCATTGCGGCGCACCGGTCCACAGCGCATCGGTGCCCCAGCAGACGTGATCGACGCCGAGACCCTTGATCAGGGTGCCCATCAGCGCGGCGCAGACATTGGGCTCGGCGACCAGCGTGGTGGCGAACAGCTGTCCTACATCGCCATAGACGTTGTTGACGCCATACTGCGCCGGGATGTCGGCAAGGTCGGAGGTCCAGGCGATCCGGCCGGTGCGTTCGAACTCCGCGAGCGCGACCTTCGGATCGCCGCCGACATGGCGATAGGCCGAGTGATAGATGATGAAGTTGAGCTGCGGCCAGTCCTTGGCCGCCTGGCCGACATCGGCGACGTCGGCGAAGCCGCGCAGATTCGGATATTGCTTCTCGATCCCGGGCGGGAACAGCCCCTTGTGGACGCAGACATTCTTGATGCCCGCCTTTACCATCTTCTCGTAGCCCTTGTAGGCGACCTTCTCGTCGTCCAGCCGCCACGGGTAGCGGCTGACCTCCTTGTGGGTGTTGTCGCCGATCGTGTAGCCCTTGCAGGATTCCGGCCTCAAGGCCAATGCGGCGTCGAGCTTGTCGAGCCAGCCGGGCTGTCCGGGCGTGAAGATGGCGTGGCAGAATACGCGCCGCGAGCCGGCTTCGTCGTTCAACTTCTTGCGCGCGTCGGCCATCTGCTCGTTGGTCAGGAACCAGTCCTGCTCGATATCCGACGGCGCCGAGGAGATCAGAGCGATCTTGGTGTCGGAATCGAGAAACATCTCCTTCTTGTAGTTGTTGAACTTCAGATCCTCGATGGTCTGCTCGTGATCGTTGAGCTCCTTGTTCCAGCCGGCCTTGCCGACCGCCTTGCGCATTTCGACGAAACCCATGATGCGGGTGTCGTCGCGCAGGAAATGCGTGTGCATGTCCATGATGAACTGGTCTTTCAGGGCGTTGGCGCGTTCCTGCGCCATCGCGGGTGTCGCGGCTTCCGCCGGCGTCACGTCGAACAGCTCGCCATAGACCTGGTTCATCGCGACGAAGGAGGCGGCCATGCCGGCCGCGGTCCGGAAGAATTTTCGGCGATCGAGGCCCTGCTTGCCGCCGAGATCGTCGGCCATTGCGAGCAACCGCGCCTCGACCTCGCGCTGCCGTTCGTTCTGCGGGTCGGGATAGAATTCGTCGCTGGAGACGATCTGGGTCGGGATCGGCGTCTGGTGCTGGCACAATTCGGAGGGCATCAAGGCGGCAAGTTCTTCGTCGGTGAGATTGCTGCTCATTCTTCGCTCCCGCTTCTCGCCGGATTTTTCCGGTCGGACCGCCGCGGAGACTAGGACCAAGTCAGTTCGTCGTCCGCGCCGATTGCCGGAAGCCGCGTTCACAAAATCGTGCATCGTATCGGCGGCCGCGAGATGTGCGCGCCGCGCAACCGGACATGCGCGCTGCTATGCTCGAGCGCACCGGATCGGACGAAGAAATCCGGAAGGGAGGCGATCTATGCCCGACCATTCGCGGCGCACCATCATCAAGGGTATAGGCGTTGCGGCGACGGCCGGTGTGCTCGGTGAAGCTCCAGCGCAGGCCGCGACCGCAGTTCCCGCCGAAGGAGAAATATGGAGCAACGAATACTGGGCGAAGAAGGGCGACATCCCCTTGTGGATGTTCCGCAAGCGGGTGGGTGCGCCGAAGCCGGGCGAGCCGGAGCGGCCCGTGGTGTTCTTCGTCCACGGCTCGTCGGTGACATCGAGGGCGTTCGACCTCACGGTGCCCGGCAAGGGCGAGTATTCGTTGCTGAACACATTTGCGCGCTACGGCTTCGATTGCTGGACCATGGACCATGAAAACTACGGCAAGTCGGGCCGCACGTCTGATAATGCGGATATCGCCAGTGGCGTCGAGGATCTCAAAGCGGCGGTCGAGGTGATCGCGCGCGAGACCGGGCAAACGAAATATCACTTCGTCGGCGAATCCTCCGGCGCGCTGCGGGCGGGTGCGTTCGCGATGGCCGCGCCCGAGCGCATCGACCGGCTGGTGTTCGCCGCCTTCACCTACAAGGGCGAGGGCTCGCCGATGCTGGCCAAACGCGCCGAGCAGCTTGCCTATTACCGCAGCCACAACATGCGCAAGCGCGACCGCGACATGATCCGCTCGATCGCGACCCGCGACAGGCCGGGCACGTCGGACCCCGCCGTGATGGAAGCGCTGGCCGATGTCGAGATGCAGTTCGGCGATCAGATCCCGACCGGCACCTATCTCGACATGACCGCCAATCTGCCGGTGGTGCATCCGGAGAAGGTGCTGGCGCCGGTGCTGCTGGTCCGCGGCGAGTATGACGGGATCGCGGCGGTGTCCGATCTCGAGGAGTTCTTCAATAAGCTGCCGAACGGCGACCGGCAGTTCATCATCCTGCCCGGCACCGCGCATTCGGTGGCGCTCGCCACCAATCGCGAGCTGTTCTGGCATGTGACGCGGGCGTTTCTGACCATGCCGACGCCGATCGTGACGTGAGACGCCTGCGACAGGACGCCGCAAGAAAAATCTGCGCGGCGATGTCGGGATCCGGCTATCCGGTTCGTCCTCGGGGCACAACCCCGCCAACAGGAGTTCTCTCGTGGCCAATCCCAAAATGATCTTCGTCAACCTGCCGGTCGGCAATCTCGCCCGCGCCACCGCCTTCTACGAGGCGATCGGCGCGACCAGGAATCCGCAGTTCTCCGACGATACCGCCTCCTGCATGGTGATTGCCGAGACCATTTTCGTCATGCTGCTGACCCACGACAAATTCCGGCAGTTCACGCCGAAAAAGATCGCCGATGCGAAG
>NZ_VKHP01000427.1 GCF_010811875.1 Bradyrhizobium uaiense | reverse complement strand
TTCGATGACGCGCGGTTCGATATTGCGCGAGCCGCGCGTCTATTGATCATCGCGCCCGGGGCTACCCCTCTCCCCACCCTCCCCCGCAAGGGGGGAGGGAGCCTGCCGGTGCTCACCTTACTTGGAGCGGAGCCGCATATGCAGCGATAGCGTTACTTCACCAACGAGCAGCCACTGTCCGCGAGCCCGCTCTTGAGAGTCTTGAGAGTCTAATGCGCCTCGTCCCAATTGTTGGCGGCGCGGGCGTCGACCTGGAGCGGCAGCGACAGGATCACCGCGGGGAACGGCGCGTCCTGCATCACCTTCTGCACGACCGGCAGCGTCGCCGCGACTTCGCCGTCGGGCACCTCGAAGATCAGCTCGTCATGCACCTGCAACAGCATCTGTGCCGTGAGCTTCTTCTCGGCGAGCGCGTCCTCGACCCGGATCATGGCGCGGCGGATGATGTCGGCGGCGGTGCCCTGCAAGCGGGCGTTGATCGCGGCGCGTTCGTTGAAGGCGCGCACCGAGGCGTTGGAGGCCTTGATGTCGGGGTAGTACATCTTACGGCCGAACAGCGTCGTCACATAGCCGTTGCGGCGGCAGGAGTCCTTGGTCTCGTCCATGTAGGCGCGGATGCCGGGGAAGCGCTCGAAGTATTTCTTGATGTAGGCGGAGGCCTCCTCGCGCGCGATACCGAGCTGATTGGCGAGGCCGAACGCCGAGATGCCGTAGATGATGCCGAAATTGATCGCCTTGGCGCGGCGCCGCACCTCGCTCGGCATGTCCTTGATCGGCACGCCGAACATCTCGGAGGCGGTCATGGCGTGGATGTCGAGCCCGTCGCGGAACGCCTGGCGTAGCACTGGCACGTCGGCGATCTCGGCGAGCAGCCGCAATTCAATTTGCGAGTAGTCGGCCGACACCAGCTTGTGGCCGGGCGTCGCGATGAAGGCGCGGCGGATCTTGCGGCCGTCCTCGGTTCGCACCGGGATGTTCTGCAAGTTCGGCTCGTTCGACGACAGCCGCCCCGTGGTGGTCGCGGCCAGCGCGTAAGTCGTGTGCACGCGGTGGGTCTGCGGATTGACGTAGGTCGGCAGCGCGTCGGTGTAGGTCGATTTCAGCTTCGAGACCTGGCGCCACTCCAAAATCTTCTTGGGGAAGTCGTGGCCCTGCTCGGCGAGATCGTCCAGCACTTGCGCGGTGGTCGACCATGCGCCGGTCTTGGTCTTGGTGCCGCCGGGCAATCCCATCTTGCCGAAGATGATGTCGCCGATCTGCTTCGGGCTGCCGACATTGACCGGCTCGCCGGCGATCTCCTGGATCTCGGCCTCGACCCGCGCCGCGGTCTGGGCGAAATCGCCCGACAGGCGCGACAGCACCTGGCGGTCGATCGAGATGCCGCGGCGCTCCATCCGCGCCAGCACCGACACCAGCGGCCGCTCCAGCGTCTCGTACACTGTTGTCATCCGCGCAAAAATCCCTAAGTTTCGGCCATGCCGAAAACAGCCCCCAAAGACCCCGCCAAGCCAGCTCCGATGACCGCCCCCAAGCCCGTTGCCGCCAAGGCAGCAGCCAAGGGCGACCATATTTTCCTGGTCGATGGTTCGGGCTACATCTTCCGCGCCTATCACGCGTTGCCGCCGCTGAACCGCAAGTCCGACGGGCTGCAGGTCAACGCCGTGCTCGGCTTCTGCAACATGCTGTGGAAGCTGCTGCGCGACATGCCGGACGACAACCGGCCGACGCATCTGGCGATCGTGTTCGACAAATCCGAGATCACATTCCGCAACAAGCTCTATCCCGACTACAAGGCGCACCGGCCGCCGGCGCCCGACGATTTGATCCCGCAATTCGCGCTGATCCGCGAGGCGGTGCGTGCATTTGACTTGCCTTGCCTCGAGCAGGTCGGCTTCGAAGCTGACGATCTGATCGCGACCTATGCGCGGCTGGCGAGCGAACGGGGCGCCACCACGACGATCGTCTCGTCCGACAAGGACCTGATGCAGCTCGTCACCGACAAGGTGCTGATGTACGACACCATGAAGGATCGCCGCATCGGCCGCGACGAGGTGATCGAGAAATTCGGCGTACCGCCCGAGAAGGTGGTCGAGGTGCAGGCGCTGGCCGGCGATTCCACCGACAACGTGCCCGGCGTGCCCGGCATCGGCATCAAGACCGCGGCGCAGCTGATCATCGAATATGGCGATCTCGACCAGCTGCTGTTCCGCGCCACCGAGATCAAGCAGCCGAAGCGGCGCGAGGCGCTGCTCGAGAATGCCGAGAAGGCCCGCATCTCGCGCCAGCTCGTGCTGCTCGACGACAAGGTCGATCTCGAAGTGCCGCTCGACGACCTCGCCGTGCACGAGCCCGATGCGCGCAAGCTGGTCGCCTTCCTCAAGGCGATGGAGTTCACCACCCTCACCCGCCGCGTCGCCGACTATGCGCAGATCGATCCGGCCAATGTCGACGCCGATCCCGGCAACAAGAGCGGCGCCAGCGTGTTCTCGCCGCTGCCGCCGTCGGATGTGACGCCGGCGCCCGGAGATGGATCGTCGGGCGCGGCGCCCGCAGCACCGATTGCGAAAGCCAAGCCGACCGGCGCGCGCGACGACAAGAACTCCAACCGGAGAGGCACGCCGGCCACGCTGGCCGAGTCCCGCGGTGAAGCGATCCGCAAGACCGGATTCGATCGCAAGGCGTACCAGGCGATCAGCGGTCTCGATCAGCTCAACGCCCTGCTCGCGCGTGCACACGACACCGGCTATCTCGCGATCGAGGCGATGTCGGAATTGATCGACCCGATGCAGGCAGAGCTCGCGGGACTGGCTTTGGCCGTTGCGCCCAACGATGCCGCCTACGTCCCACTCGGCCACAGGGAGCCCGGCGGCGGCGCGGGCCTGTTCGATGCCGGCCTCGCACCCGGCCAGCTCAAGACCGCCGATGCGCTGAAGGCGCTGAAGCCGCTGCTGGAGTCCACAGGCATCCAGAAGGTCGGCTTCAACGTCAAGTTCACCTCCGTGATGCTGGCACAGCACGGCGTCACGTTGCGCAACATCGATGATGCCCAGCTGATGTCCTACGCGCTCGATGCCGGCCGCGGCTCGCACGCGCTGGAGGCGCTCGCCGAACGCTGGTTCGGCCATGCCGTCGTCAGTTACGGCGGCCTCGTCGGCAGCGGCAAGGGCAAGCTGACCTTCGACCAGGTCACGATCGCCAAGGCGCCGCTCGACCATTCAGTGACGATCCAGAAGAGCTCGACCGCGCCAATCATCAGAAATATGCGCGACGCATTTACGAGCGCGGGCAGATAATCGGGGACCGGAAGC
>NZ_VKHP01000426.1 GCF_010811875.1 Bradyrhizobium uaiense | reverse complement strand
CACAGGTGCAAAAAGCGCCGGAAGCGGTGGCGCTGGTCTGCGAAGATGAGCGGCTGAGCTATGGCGAGCTCAACGCACAGGCCAACCGGCTGGCGCATCACCTGATTGCCCTTGGGGTCAAGCCGGACCAGCCGGTGGCGATCTGCTTGGAACGCAGCCTGGCGATGGTGGTCGGGCTTTTGGCAATCCTCAAGGCGGGCGGTGCCTATCTGCCGCTGGATCCGGCCTATCCGAGCGAACGGCTGCGGCAGGTTGTCGACGATGCCGCGCCGCGGCTGCTGCTTTGCGATGCCGCCGGCCGCGCAGCACTCGGCCGCGAGGTGCTGGATGCTGTGACAGTGGTCGATCTGGCGACGGCCACGCTGGCCTGGGCCGACCGGCCGGATTCGGACCCCGACCCGCGCGCGCTTGGCCTCACATCCAGCCATCTCGCCTATGTGATCTACACCTCAGGCTCAACCGGAACGCCCAAAGGAGCGCAGAATGAGCATCGGGCCATTATCAATCGCCTGATCTGGATGCAAAAAGCCTACGCACTCAATGCGACTGACGTTGTCTTGCAGAAGACCTCATTTGGCTTTGATGTTTCTGCCTGGGAATTCTTCTGGACGTTGCTTGAAGGGGCGAGCTTGGTGCTGGCACTTCCTGGTGCGCACAAAAATCCTGATGCGCTTGTCAACTTGATAGTCAGCCAACGCATCACCACAGCACATTTTGTACCATCCATGCTGATCAGCTTCATGGACGCAAAGGGTGTTGAACGCTGTAAATCGCTGAAGCGTCTCATCTGTAGTGGCGAGGCGCTGTCTGCCGGCCTTGCGCAGAAGGTTCGTTGCGTATTGCCTTGGACCGGCCTGCACAATCTATACGGTCCCACGGAAGCTGCTATTGACGTGACGGCCTGGACTTGCCCGGCTGATTTCGATGGGTCGGTGGTCCCGATCGGTCGCCCGATCGCCAACACGCGGGTCTACCTGCTGGACGGTCATGGCGCGCCTGTGCCGTTTGGTGCGGTGGGCGAGCTTTACATCGGCGGGGCGGGGGGTGCGCGCGGGTATTTGAACCGCCCTGAACTGACAGCCGAGCGGTTCATCGCCAGTCCCTTCGTCGAGGGCGATCGGCTGTACCGGACCGGCGACCTCGGGCGTTATCTACCGGACGGCAATATTGAGTTTTTGGGCCGCAACGACGACCAGGTGAAGATCCGCGGCTACCGCATCGAGCCTGGCGAGATCGTAGCAAAGCTGTGCGAGCACGCCTTTGTGCGCGAGGCGGTGGTGGTGGCGCGCCAGAGCCGCGCCGGCGACAAGCATCTGATCGCCTATGTGGTCTGCGCGTCCGAGGCCGGCTCGGACGAGGGTGATGCAGGCGGGCTTGCGGGCGCCTTGCGCGCGCACTTGAGTAGCCGGCTGCCGGACTACATGGTGCCGGCTGCGTTCGTGCCGATCGCAGCGCTGCCGCTGACGCCGAACGGAAAGCTCGATCGGAACGCGCTGCCGGCGCCGGCCGACGAGGCCTATGCGCTGGCGGCCTATGAGGCGCCGCAAGGCGCGGTCGAGATCGCGCTGGCGCGGACCTGGGCCGAGCTTCTCGGTGTCGAGCGCATCGGGCGCAACGACCACTTCTTCGAACTGGGCGGCCACTCGCTTTTGGCCGTGCAGGTCTTGGAGCGGCTGCGGCGGTTGTCGCTCGGGGTGGAGGTACGCACCTTGTTCGAAAGGCCGGTACTGGCCGATCTCGCTGCCTGCCTTGGTAGCCATCACGAGGTGGCAGCCCCCGTCAACCTGATCACCGAGCAGAGCACGGCCATCACGCCGCCGATGCTGCCGCTTATTGAGCTCACGCAGGGCGAGATCGATCGGATCGTCGCCACAGTGCCCGGCGGCGTCAGCAACATCCAAGACATATATGGCCTGTCGCCGCTGCAAGACGGCATCCTGTTCCATCATCTGCTAGCCGGTCGGGGTGATCCCTACCTGATGGTGTCGCAGGTGGCGTTTGCCGAGCGTGGCCTGTTGGAGCGTTATCTTGGCGCGGTTCAGCAGGTCGTGGATCGGCACGATATCCTGCGTACGGCGTTTGTTTGGGAGGAGCTGTCGAGCCCGATCCAGGTCGTCTGGCGGCGCGCGCCGCTACATGTGAGCGAGGTCGAGCTGGACGGCTGTGAAAGCTCCGGTTCCGATGAGCTCCGGCGCCGGTTTGATCCGCGCCGGCAGCGCATCGAAATTGGCCAGGCGCCCTTGTTGCGGTTTGTGATCGCGCGCGAGCCCGGTAGCAGGCGCTGGCTGCTGCTGCAGCTGCAGCACCATTTGATCGGCGATCATACGACGCTGGAGGTGATGCATACCGAGGTGCGTGCCGTGCTGGAGGGGCGCGCGCATGAGTTGTCAGAGCCGCAGCCGTTCCGCAATCTGGTCGTGCAAACGCAGCTGGGCGTGAGTGCACAAGCACACGAAGAATACTTCCGAAAGATGCTGGCCGACATCGATGAGCCGACCGTGCCGTTCGGGCTAAGCGGGGTCCACGGCGACGGCAGCGGCGTCGGCGAGGCGCATCGAATGCTGCCGCAGACGCTCAATGAGCGGCTGCGCGAACAGGCGCAGCGGCTCGGGGTGAGCTTGGCCAGCCTGTGCCATTTGGCTTGGGGTCAGGTGCTGGCGCGCAGCAGCGGCCGAGAGCAGGTGGTGTTCGGCACGGTGCTGTTCGGCCGGATGCATGCGGGTGCGGGCGCCGATCGTACAATGGGGCTGTTCATCAACACGCTGCCTGTGCGGCTTGCCCTGGACGAGACCGGGGTTGCGGCGAGCGTGCGCAGCACCCACGCGCAACTTTCCGAGCTACTGGCGCACGAGCATGCTTCGCTGGCGCTGGCGCAACGCTGCAGCGGCGTTGCGGCGCCGACGCCGCTGTTCAGTGCGCTGTTGAACTACCGTCACAACAGGCCGGCGGCCACGCCCGGCTTCGGAGCGGATGATGTCGTGTCGGGCGTGGAATGGCTCGGCGGCGAGGAGCGCACCAACTATCCCGTAAACTTGTCGGTTGAGGATTATGGCGAAGCGCTCGGCCTGACGGCGCAGGTGGCGGAGCCTGTATCTGCGGATCGGGTCTGCGGCTACATGCAGCGGGCGCTCGAGCAACTGGCAGAGGCGCTGGAGCATGCCCCTAACATGCCGGTGCGCGAGCTCGACATCCTGCCGGCCGAGGAGCGCAGCTATCTGCTGGAGGATTTGAACCGGACGGCGGCAGCTTATCCGTCGGAACGGTGCATCCATGAGCTGTTCGAGACACAGGTGCAAAAAGCGCCGGAAGCGGTGGCGCTGGTCTGCGAAGATGAGCGGCTGAGCTATGG
>NZ_VKHP01000425.1 GCF_010811875.1 Bradyrhizobium uaiense | reverse complement strand
GTTGGCGCCGTAGAAGCCGAGCGCGCGGCCTTGTTCGGTCGCCGGAAACAGCACGCGGATCGAGGCGAGCACCTGCGGTGCCATCGCGGTGGCGGTGAGGCCCTGCAGGATCCGTCCGGCGACCAGCATGGCCGGCGACCATGCGATGCCGCACAGCACCGACGCGATCGTGAAGCCTGCAACGCCGGTCAGGAACATCCGTCGGCGGCCCAAGAGGTCGCCGAGCCGGCCGCCCGTGATCAGGAACACCGCGTAAGTCGCGGCATAGGCCGAGATCACGAACTGTACCTCGCTCGCCGTCGCGCCGAGATTGTCGCGAATGGCGGGGAGTGCGAGATTGACCACGTTGAAATCGAGGATCGGCAGGAAGGCACCGGTGAGCAGCACGGGCAGCGCCAGCCATCGCCGCGGGTCGACCGTTGCCGGCGGCGCGTCGTTGGTGTCGGCGCATCCATTCGGACTGGCCTGGCAGGCGATCTTCCTGATCAACGCACCGATCGGCCTCGCCGCCTTCCTCGGCGGACTGCTGTTCCTCACTGACTCGCGCGCCGAGCATGCCCAGCGGCTCGACATCGGCGGCGTCATCCTGCTGTCGCTCACACTCGGCCTTTTGGTCTATCCGCTGATCGAGGGCCGCGAATCCGGCTGGCCGATCTGGATCATCACGATGCTGCTGGCGTCTCCGCTGATGCTCGCCGCCTTCGTCCGCTTCGAGGTACGGCTGTCCGCACGCGGCGGCGATCCGCTGGTCGCGCTGCATCTGTTGCGCAACAGCGACTTCGTGATCGGGCTGGTGATGGCGCTCGCCTTCTACATGCTGTCGTCGTTCTATCTGACTTTCGCGGTCTACCTGCAAAGCGGATTGCATCAGTCTCCGCTGGCGGCCGGCCTTGCCACCCTACCCTTTGCCACCGGCTTCTTCGTCAGTTCGCTGGTGTCGTCGCTGGTGATGCAATGGCTCGGGGCGCGCACCCTGACGCTGGGTTTTGCGCTGCAGGTGATCGGCTTCGGCGTCGTGATGCTGTCGGTCAGCGGCACGCTGCCCCAGAGCCTTGAATTCGGCCTGATCTGCGGGGGGCTCGGCTTCGGCACCGTGATGCCGTCGGTGATCAAGGCCGTGATCGGCAGCATCGATCCGCGCCATGCAGGGCTGGCATCGGGCATGATGATCTCGACCTTCCAGATCGGCGCCGCGCTCGGCGTCGCCGTTATCGGCGGCGTGTTCTACAGCCTGCTCGGCCCGCATCCGCAGGCCGACGATTATGCGCACGCATTCACGATCGCAATCGGCTGCAATGTCGCGCTGCTGGCGCTCGGCGGCTGGCTGTCGCTGTGGCTGCCGCGCGAGCCTGCCGCTTGAAAAGGGAGAACTCCATGACCACGCCGCTCTACGATGCATCCGTCCCGGTGTTTCGTCAGATGCTCGACGCGCTTTCCGATCTCCTGCGCAAGGGCGAGGCCCACGCCCGCGAACGCGGTCTCGATCCCGATGCCATGCTCGCGGCGCGGCTGGCGCCCGACATGCTGACGCTGGTCGGCCAGGTGCAACGGGCGAGCGATCACGCCAAGGGCGCTGCCGGGCGGCTCGCCGGTCTCGAGCCACCACCCTTTGCCGACGACGAGGGGAACCTCGCCGCGGCGCATGCCCGGATATCGCGAACGCTCGACTACATCGACACGCTCCCGGTTGGAGCATTCGACAAGGCCGCGGAGCGCATCATCAGCCTGCCCTTCGGCGTCCCGCCAATGCCGGCAGCGCGCTATCTGTACGGCTTCGCGCTGCCGAGCCTGTTCTTCCACGTCGCCACCGCCTACGCCATCCTGCGCCATCACGGCGTGGCGCTCGGCAAGCGTGACTTCCTCGGCAACTACGTCTCGCAGTGACTCTCTATTTCTTCGCAACCTCGCGAAGCGTGTTGTAGACCCAGTCCGCCCCCTGCTTGATCGCCTCGACGCCGATCCTTTCGTCGTTGCCATGCATCCGGCTCAGGATGTCGTCGTCGAGCGGATAGGGATAGATGCCGTAAACCGGCACGTTGCGCTCGCGCCAGGCGGTGGCGTCGGTCCCCGCCTCGAACATTGTCGGCACCAGCACGGCGTCCTTCCAGACCCGCTTCGCGTTGCGCTCCAGCGCGGCATAGAGTTCGGTATCGACCGGCGACCCGGGCATCTTGCTCCGGATCAGATAGGCCTCCCGCGCCTCCTGCTGCGGCAGCGCGGTGACGATGCTGACCTCGATACCGGGATCGCCGACCGCGCGCTTGATCTCGGCAATCATCTGGTCGGTCGTCGTTCCCGGAAGCAGTCGCGTGTTCACGACCGCCTTGGCGTCGCCGGGGATGACGTTGGGCTTGATTCCGGCATCGATCATCGTGATCACCATGGTGTCGCGCAACAGGGCGTGCAGCAACAGGCTGTCCTTGGGACTGTCGGCAACCAGTTTCTTTCCGGCCGCGTCGAGATCGGCCTGGTCCTTAGCCGCCAACAGCTGCTTGATATCGGCCGCCGTCTGTTCCGAACTGATCGGAAGCAGCGCCTTGAAATAGGCTTCGGTCGCCGGCACCAGCTTGACGGCCGGATCGTGCACCGCGAGCTTGGCGAGCGCCGCGATCAGGCGGTCATTGGCCATCGCGCCCGCCGGGAACGGCCGCGAGGAATGGCCCGAGGGCCCGGTCGCCTTCAACGCAAACGTCGCCGAGAGCTTTTCCGCCGTGGTGACGTTGATCTGGCGGACCGTGCCGTCGCGCTCCTGCAGCACATAGCCGCCTTCGTTGAGCGCGAATTCCGCGTCGATCTTGTCCCAATGGTTCTTCGCCAGCCACACCGTGCTGTACTGCCCCTGCTCCTCGTCGGCCTCGGCCAGGAAGATCACGTCGCGTGACAGCGGCGTCTTCTCTTCCGCAAGCCGCATCACCGCGCTGGCAAAGACGGCGAGCCCGCCCTTGAAGTCCATCGCGCCGCGGCCGTAGACGAAACCGTCCTTCTCGACGCCAGCGAACGGCTCAACGGTCCATTTCTCGCGCTCGACCGGCACGACGTCGGCGTGGGCAGCCAGCAGCACCGGCTTCTTCGAGCCGTCGCCGCGCAGCCGGGCAATGAAATGTGCGGCCTTGCCGTTCGGGGCGACGAAGATGTCGACCTCGGCGCCCAGCGGCGCGAATTGCGACTTCAGATATTCGGCGAGCGCCCGCGTATCGCCGGGGCCATTCGAGGTGTCGAAGGCGATCAGCTTCTTGAGCAACGCAACCATATCCCGCGGCGTCGGCCTCAGGGAGCCCTCGGAAACAGCAGTTTCAGTATGGCAGCCGCGACGAGCGTCATCATGGCGAGGCCGGTGGAAAGATAAAGCGCGCTGGTGTTGCCGAACCGGTCGATCACGATCGCATAGA
>NZ_VKHP01000424.1 GCF_010811875.1 Bradyrhizobium uaiense | reverse complement strand
CGAGTTCGTCTTCCCATTCCGCCATGGTCAGCCCTCCAAGAGCCGACCACCCATGAATCATTGAAAAATTGATTCGGGAATCCTATAACGCACGGCAAAATCAACAATCTGCCAAAGTAGTGCTAGGTCCTGGCTCACGATGACCTGCCGGCCCGCCGAATAGGAATTTCAGGCGGTTGAATGTGTGCTAGCCTGCATCCCGGGATGGAATTGCCATCCGGCATTTGGGAGGACATGGCTATGAAAGGCTCGTCGCTCTTCGTCAGGAATGTCGCCGTCGCCGCGTTGTCGATTGTGCCGCTGCTGTGCGGATCAAGCGCTCCAGCGTGGTCGCAACCCAGCCCGCTGCCCGAAGTTTCGGTCGACGCGCCGCGGCATGCTGCTGGTCCACACAGGTCGAGCCAGCGCGCGGCGGCCCGCAGCGCCGCCTCATCGTCTGCGCATACGTCTGCGACCTCGGTGTTCTGCATCGGCGGTTGCATGACGAGCTTCAGGTCGGGCGACCGCCCCTGGGTCGGATGCTCGTGGTCGGCCGGCGCGTCCGCCTACACTGGATGCCGAAACATCGGGCCCGGCGGCGTCCACTTCAAGAGCTATAATGAGTGCACGGAGACCGGCCTGCATAACGGTTGGAGAAGCGGTGAAGTCTCTGCGTTCTGCACCAGCCTGGCTTTGAAGTAGGAGATACGCCAAAGGAAATGCCTCGTGAGACGCGCTTTGGTCATTCTCGGCATTCGCACGGTCCCTTTGGACAAACATGATCGAGCAAGCTCGACGGCGCGGCCCGATGCCCGTTCGGGCTATCTGACCTCGCCGTTCTGCCCTTTGTAGGCAGCAAGGATCCGCTTGAGATCGCCATATTCCTCGCAGGGAATGAGGCAGAGATTTCCGAGCGCGGTAAGCAGTTGCTCGGCTTTGGCGGACTCGCCAAGCATGAGATATGCCTCGCCAAGGTGCTCATGCGCGCTGCGATGTCTTGGATTCAGCATCAACGCCTGCTGGTAGTGGCCCATCGCCGGACCAAGCTGGCGTAGCCGCCGATAGGCATACCCGATGTAATTCTGGGTGTCGGCATTGAGGGGGGCACGCAAGGCGGCGAGTTCGAACGCGGCGATCGCTCCATTCCAATCCCCAGCGAGGAGTGCCCTCTTGCCCGCCTTGAAATCCGGATCGAGCTGCACCCAGTCGGCATCCGGCGTGACGGACGTCATGGTCGTGCAGATCGGCCACGCCTCAGGCTTGATTGCCGCCTCTGTTCCATAGTCGCGTTTGCCGACTGGCAGGCCGGCTTGCCGATCCGCCAAAGTTTTCGAGTAGATGGCGATGCTGCCGACCAGCGCACCGAGCACGGCAGCCGCCGCGATCACGCGGATCATTGTTCTCGTCCCGGCAGTGACGGCCGTCGGGTCTCGAGCCGATCGCCTACGGTCATTGTCGAGCACTACCAACGGTGTGATCCTGCAAGTATGCCTTGGCCTCACGAATTTCCTGTCGCTCGGAATCGGCGTTCTTGGTCAGCTCCACGAGTTTGCCGAAATACTCGCTTGCCTTCTGGCGATCGCCGGCACCGTCAGCGGCGCGGGCGGCTCCCCAGTAGGCGCGGAAGCGATTGGGAGTTTGCTTGAGCGCAGTCTCAAACTCGCTCAGAGCAGCTCCGGGCTGCCCTGTCTCGAGCAGCAATTCGGCCAGCAATTCGCGGAACGGAAACAGGCGGTTCTCCATCGCAACGTGTTTGAGGCTTCCATCTTCGGCGTCAGCCGCCGCCCGCATGAATCGTAACGCTTGATCGCGGTCGCCTTCCTTCAGCGCGACCCAGGCGGAAACGGCGAGCATCTGCTCTTCGGTGCGGTCGGCCCAGTAGGACTGGTCGGCGCCTTGCAACGTCGCGCGCAACGCTTTCATTGCTTCGATTTCCTGCTTGGCCCCGGCGAGATCACCGGTACGCGCCATGCCCAGACCGCGCGTGAAGCGGATCAGCGAATCCGCCATCGGATACTTGGTCGGTATCATCGGCATCGTCGCAGCGCCGGTCCAATCTGCCCGCTCCAGGACATAGCGAGCTGGCATGGCCGCCTTGGCGGTGAAATTGACAAAGTTGATCGGTCGATCGCCGCGATCGGCGGTGGCAAGCGACTTCTTGATCATTGCATCTGCCTTCTCGTCCTGTGCGAGCTGCAGATACGCATAAACGCTGAAGTCCGACGCATGATAGTAGTCCGGCTGGATCTCGAGCGCCGAAGCGTTCGAGGCGATGGATTCCTCCCAGAGCCCGACCATGGAGTAGATGTGCGACGGCATATGCCGCGCATGCGGCACAGCCGGCGCGATGCCCGCATAGCGACGGGCGGACGCAACTCCCTTTGCGGCGAGCGGCGCAAAGTCGTAGGCGTGAATGAGGTAGTGGGTCACACCTGGATGTTGCGGGTTCTGTTCAAACAGCCTTTCCAGGATCGCCGCCGACTTGAGCTGATTGGCGTAAGAGAGGTCGCTTTTCGGCGCCGATGCTTGCAGCGTCAGCGCATAGTAGGCCTGCACCTCGTAATCGTCAGGATAGCTTTGCGCCATACGCTCC
The DNA here is from genome assembly GCF_010811875.1 of Bradyrhizobium uaiense. GTDB lineage: Bacteria > Pseudomonadota > Alphaproteobacteria > Rhizobiales > Xanthobacteraceae > Bradyrhizobium > Bradyrhizobium uaiense. The sequence continues at coordinate 846 of NZ_VKHP01000424.1, read as the reverse complement.
ATGGCGGCGTTGTAGGCCACCAGACGCGCATTGACGGGGACCTTGTCATAATCGCGGAAGTAGGCACTCAGTGCCTCAATCCAGTCGCGCTCACGCGGTGTCTTCGGCCCGGCAGCCCGCGCCTTTTCCAGCGCTTCCCAGGCTGCCTGCGCCTCCGCCGGCGTCGGCGTGGTTGCCAGCGAATTGCCAAGCAGATCCATCGCCACGCCCCAATGAGCCATCGCACAGCCGGGGTCTTGCTGCGCGATTGCTTCGAATTTCCGCCGGGCAATCAGAAACCAGTACGAATGCAGCATCGCGACGCCGCGATTGAACTCGGCCTGCACATTGGGGTCGCAGGATGTAGGAAAGGTCACCGTGCCGAGCTTCTGCTCTTGCTGGCCGATTGCGCTGCCTGCCAGCGCCGCAGTGACAAGGCTGGTCGCAAACAATATGCGTGCCGAGTGAGTGCTCATCTTAAAATCTCCATTTGCACAGCAATGGCGCGCGAGCTTGCTCGCCCGGCCGCCACGCGCGTCTAATCCGTCCTTTCCATTTTCCTGGCGTCCTGCTGTCGTGCAAAAAGTGCGGACAGACATCTCTGCGCCAAACTGCGCACACGTCATGAAATGCACTGTACCTGCCCGAAGCTCCTTGTTTTTCAAGGGACGGGTCCGCAGGCAATTAGGATCAGGAGACTACTCCATCTCCCGTATCCCTGAAAGAGCAGCGAGACTTCCGCTTTTGATGCTGTGGACGGCTCCTCCACGGGCACGAGAGTGCCAAGGAGTGGGCGCCGATTGAGGCTCCCACGATTCGGAGGAGCAGCCTATGCAGTCAATTTCGACGATCGGTCTGGATATAGCG
>NZ_VKHP01000423.1 GCF_010811875.1 Bradyrhizobium uaiense | reverse complement strand
CCGTCCTCCGGCACCTGTCCGACGCGGCGTCCTGCCTCCCCAAGTTCACCGCGGTTGTCTGCACAGGCATGGCCGAGCCGCTGATCGGCCGCTTCATGGTGCACTCCTGCAACCCCGATCTCCTTTCCGATTGTCGCGTGCCTGTGCGCGGCAAGCGCCGCGTCGGCGCTTCTGATCAGGCGATAACGTGGCGGTCTGGCCGAGCAGACCCAAAAGAAATCGCCGTCCCCTTGCGGGGACGGCGTAAGCCACTCACGCAGTACTGGAACTATCGTTAGTGGTTGCCGTGGTGCTCGGCGTGATGCCGGCTCGCCTCGGTGTGGTGATGCTGGGCATGGCTGGCGTGACCATGGGCGCTGTGGGCGTGGTGCGCCGCCTTGTGGTGATCGCCGGCTTCGTGGTGCTTGGCCGCTTCGCGGTGATGACGCGCCGCGTGCTCGTGATGCTCGGCTGCCTTGTGATGATGCTCAACGCCTGCGTGGTCGCTCATGGTGATCTCCCGGTGTGGCGAATGAAGTCCATCATTCTTACGCAGCAGCGCTGACATTATGCTGACGGCTGCAAGACAGCTTTGTTGCGGCCGTTCATCTATGTTGCAGACGCTTCGGTGCTGCGGCGCGCATGTTCGCACTGCCGAAACACCGCTGCATTGACCGGCCGCCGGTCATGTCGATGGCGGAAAGCGGTCGAAGGTCGGCAGCTCATGTGCCGCTTCCATCCAGCGCAGCCGCTCCGCAGCCGCCGGTGACGTCAGCCGTGTTTTCCTCCGACCGATCAGTGGTTTGCTCGGTCGATAGCGTTGCGGGCCCCGGCGCTTCAATGCCGCAGCCCTTGCGTCCACCTATCGCGCGGCCTCTTATGCCCGCCGACGATGCAGCCGGCTTTCGGGCCTCACAAAATCGTCATCCCAGCCCTCAACCCCCTCCAAAACCCCGGGAATAAAGCCCCGGCCCCGCCGATCAACTCCCCGGAAACCCAATCCCTGGGCCCACGGGAGACTTGCCATGAGCGGACACGGACACGATCACGACCATCACGACGAGGAAAAAGGCGTCAGCCGACGCAAGGTGCTGGAATGCATGACCTGGGCCGGCACCGGCGTGCTGTGGACCGTTACCGGCGGCATACCGCACTCGCTCGGCATCGTCGGCTCGGCCGCGGCGGCGGAAGCGGCGCCCGGCATGACCTTCATGCAGATCAGCGACAGCCATGTCGGCTTCGACAAGCCGGCCAACCCGAATGCCATCGGCACGCTGGAGGAGGCCATCAACAAGGTGCGGGCGATGCAGGTCAAGCCGTCCTTCATGATCCATACCGGCGACATCACGCATCTGTCGAAGGCGTCCGAATTCGACGACGCCGATCGCATCATCTCGCAGGCCAAGCTCGACGTGCACTACGTGCCGGGCGAGCACGACTTCATCGACGAGGAGGTCAAGCTCTACAAGGAGCGTTACGGCAAGGGCACCAAGGGTCCGGGCTACTATTCCTTCGACGCCGGCGGCGTGCACTTCGTCGGTCTCGTCAACGTCGTCGACCTCAAGGGCGGCGGCCTCGGCAATCTCGGCAACGAGCAGCTCGAATGGCTGGAGAACGACCTCAAGGGCCGCTCCAAGTCGACGCCGATCGTGCTGTTCGCCCACATCCCGCTGTGGACGGTCTATCCGCAATGGGGCTGGGGCACCGAGGACGGCGCCCGCGCGCTGGAATACGTCAAGGGCTTCGGCTCGGTCACCGTGCTCAACGGCCACATCCACCAGGTGATGCAGAAGGTCGAGGGCAACGTCACCTTCCACACCGCGCGTTCGACTGCCTTCCCGCAGCCGGCGCCGGGTGCCGCCCCCTCACCCGGTCCGATGAAGGTCGAGGATGCCAAGCTGCGCAGCATGCTCGGCGTCGCCAGCATCAACTTCAAGCAGAACAGCCAGCCGCTGGCCATCATCGACACGCCGCTGCAAGGCTAACGGACAGGGCTGAGGAAGAGACCGATGATTACGATCAATCGACGCGACTTCGGTATTGCCGTGGTCGCGACCATGTTGCTGCCGGTCACGGCGGCCCGCGCCGAAGACACCGCGGTCCATATCGACAATTTCTCATTCACGCCGAACCCGCTCGACGTGAAGGTCGGCACCACCGTGACATGGACCAACCGCGACGACATCCCGCACACCGTGGTGTGTGCGGGCAAATTCCGCTCCAAGACTATGGATACCGACGGCACCTTCTCGTTCACCTTCACGGAGCCCGGCGAGTACAAGTATTTCTGCTCGCTGCATCCGCACATGACAGGCAGTATCAAGGTTGGGTAACGTGACTACCCATGCGATCACAGCCATGCCCGGTCGGTGGCCCACAGCCCCCGCCCGGGCACAAGCCGTCTCTCGACATGCCGGGCAGAACAAGATGGTTGTCAACGCGTCGCAAGACGATCCCGAGAAGGCGCGACGCTTCCGCGACGCCGCGCTGCCCTACCTTGACGACGCCTACACCCTGGCGCGCTATCTGCTGCGCGATGCCGCCGACGCCGAGGATGCGGTGCAGGAATGCTATCTGCGCGCCTACAAGCACTTCGACAGCTACCGCGGACCCGCGATGAAGCCCTGGCTGTTCGCGATCCTGCGCAATGTCTGCCGCGCCGAATACGCACGGCGCAAGACCGCTCCCACCGCGGTCGAGGAGCTGCCCGAGGGCGGCGAGCAGACCCCGCTGTGGAATGAAGCCCCGGAGACCCCGGAAAAGCAGCTGCTGCGCCGTTTCGACGGCGACACCGTGCGCAAGCTGGTCGCGGCGCTGGCCGAGCCGTTCCGCGAGACCTTCGTGCTCAGGGAAATCCAGAATCTATCATACCGCGAGATCGCCGATGTCGCAGCCGTGCCGGTCGGCACCGTGATGTCGCGTCTCGCGCGCGCCCGCGCCATGCTGCGATCAGCCTGGCTTGCGGAACAGGAGCAAGTGAAATGACCTGCGAGGAAGCCGAAGTGCTGATCCACGCGCTGATCGACGGCGAACTCGATGCCGGCCATGCGCGCGAAGTGGAAGCCCATGTCGAGGGGTGCGCGCATTGTGCCGCTCTCATGAAGGAGTATCAGGAGATCCGCCAGGCGATCGCCGAGAGCGACGTGCGCTACAAGGCGCCGCTCGAGCTGCGCCGCAAGATCGAGAAGGCGCTGCCGCAGCCCCAAGCTGCACCAACCCGGCGCTCGGTGCTGCGCGGCTTTGCGATGGGCTCGGCGGTATCGGCGATAGCCGCGACGGGGCTGATCGCGATCGTGCTGCGCAACGATGACGAGCAGCGCATCGAGAACGAGGTGGTGTCGGCGCATCTGCGCTCGCTGCAGGCCGGCCACCTGATCGACGTGGTCTCGACCGATCAGCACACCGTGAAGCCGTGGTTCAACGGCAAGCTCGACGTCTCGCCGCCGGTGATCGACCTCACCGCGCAGGGCTTTACCCTGATCGGCGGCCGGCTCGACTACGTCAACGCCCGCGAGATCGGCGCCGTGGTCTACAAGCGGCGTCAGCACGTGATCAATCTGTTCGTGGCGCAGACCGCGAGCACTGAACGGAAGGCGGCGCAGACCTCGACCTTGCAGGGCTTCAACATCCGCCGCTGGAGCGACCGCGGCCTGAACTACTGGGCGGTCAGCGATCTCGGCGCCGACGAGCTCTCCGAGTTCGGCGACAGGTTCGAGAGCGCGATGCGCGCGAACAAGGAGGGGTGAAGTCGCGTA
>NZ_VKHP01000422.1 GCF_010811875.1 Bradyrhizobium uaiense | reverse complement strand
CTCTTCTAACCCCATCAGGTGGCGGCCTTGCGTCGACCCCGTACAGAAGCGAGACCCCGGCGAGTGGACAACGCAAAAAGGGATTGACTGATCGAGGCCCGTTACAGAAGCGAAGCGTAATCCACCGCTTCTCGGCAGACGCGGCGGGTTACGCCTTACGGCTAACCCGCCCTACGCACCTCTATCGCATCATCAACGCCACACGGCCGATGGCCTTGCGTTCGATCAAGAGCCGCATCGCTTTCGCGTAGTCCTCCAGCGGCAGCCGGTGCGAGATATTCGGCCGCACCCGGCCCGCCTCGGCCCATTCGCTCAGCGCCCTGATCCTGACCTCGCCGAGCGCGGGGTCCTTGCGCACCGCCTCGCCGGCGCGAACGCCGAGCACGCTCGCGCCCTTGATCATCAAGAGATTGGTGCGGGCGAGACCGATGCCGCCGGTGAAGCCGACGACGAGAATCCGCGCACCCCAGTTGATGCAGCGCATCGAGTTCTCGAACACCTCGCCGCCGACGGGATCGAACACGACGTCGGCGCCGCGTCCGTCGGTGAGGCGCTTGACGGCGTCACGGAACGGCTCGCGCGCATAGAGCACGAGATGATCCGCGCCACGCTGTTTGGCAATCGCAAGCTTCTCCTCGGATGAGGCCGCCGCGATCACGGTGGCGCCGAGCAGCTTGCCGATCTCGACCGCGGCAAGCCCGACGCCGCCGCCGGCGCCATGCACCAGCAGCACCTCGCCCGGCTTGATCTGCCCGCGATCGATCAGCGCGTGATACGCCGTGCCGTGCGCGGCAAGGAAAGTCGCGCCTTCGGCATAGTCGAAAGTCGACGGCACCGGCACGAGCTGCGACGGCACGGCGACCGTCTCATCGCAATAGGCGCCGAAGCGCATCTTGACGATGACCTTGTCGCCGACCGCGACACCGGCAGCATCATTAAGCTCGACGACATCGCCGGCGGCTTCCGAGCCCGGCGTGAACGGCAGCGGCGGCTTGAGCTGGTACTCGCCAGCAGCCATCAGGATGTCGGGGAAATTGATCCCGGCGGCACGGATCGCGACGCGCACCTGCCCCGGCTGCAGCGGCACCGAAGCAAAATTCTCGAGCTGAAGGCGCTCGGGCGGGCCGAGCTCGCGGCAAACGACGGCTTTCGGCATCAGGCGGCTCGCGCCTTGAGACGTGCCAGCGCCTCGCGGATCAGCGGCAGGCGGTCATTGCCGAAATACATGTCGGTCTTGTCGAGATAGATCGTGGGAGAGCCGAAGCCGCCGCGCGCCATCACTTCTTCGGTGTTGGCCTTGAGCTGGTCCTTGATCGCCTGGTCGCCGATACCGGCCAAGAACTGCGCCGGATCGATCCCGAGCTTGGTGCAGATCTCGGTCAGCACCGCATCCTGCGAGATATCCTTGTCGTCACCCCAATAAGCCTCGAACACCGCGCGCGCGAACGGCACCATCTTCTCGTCGCCCAGAAGGATGCAGCCACGCATCGCCTTGACGCTGTTCACCGGAAACACCGTCGGCGGCATCTTGATCGCAAGGCCGGCCGAGCGCGCCCAGTCGGCGAGATCCTTCTTCATGTAGCGCGCCTTCAACGGCACCGGCGTCTCGCGCTGCGCGTAGACCGACGGATTGACGGTGTTGAAGATGCCGCCGACCAGGATCGGCCGCCAGGTGATATCAGCATCGAACTCCTTCGCGATCGGCTGGATGTTGTGCCAGGCGAGGTAAGTCCACGGGCTGGAACAGTCGAAGAAGAATTCGATCATGGCGTTTCCCTTTGTCTTTTCCTTTATTCATTCTCGTCATTCCCAGATGCGCCGCAAGGTGCAGCCATCGCGACTGTGTCGCGCCGCGGAATAACGGACATCATTTCTTCTCGACCAGCTCCTTCGCACGCTGCCCGAACATGTTCTTGCGTGATTCCTCGTCGAACGGCTCCTTGACGAATTTTCCGATCGCAAGCCCCGCCTGCACCTGCGGGCGGGCGCGCACGGTCGCGTACCAGCGCTTGATATGCGGGTAGTCGTCGAGGGTGAAGCCCTGCGCCTTGTGGGTCATGGTCCAGGGGAAGCAGGCGATGTCGGCGATCGAATAATCGTCGCCGGCGATATAGGCGCCGGTCTTGCCGAGCTGGCGGTCGAGCACGCCGTAGAGCCGCGCCGTCTCGTCGCGGTAGCGCTCGATCGCGTAGGGAATCTTCTCGGCGGCATAGAGCGCGAAATGGCCGTGCTGGCCGAGCATCGGCCCGAGCCCGCTCATCTGCCACATCACCCATTGGATGACGTTCGATCGCGCACGCAACTCGCTGGACAGGAAGCGGCCGGCCTTGTCGGCGAGATACATCAGGATCGCGCCGGTCTCGAACACCGAGAACGGTCCGCCGCCGTCGGAAGGCTGATGGTCGACGATCGCGGGAATGCGGTTGTTCGGGCTGATCGCCAGGAATTCAGGCCGAAACTGCTCGCCGGCGCGGATGTTCACCGGGATCACCTGATAGGGCAGCCCCAGTTCCTCCAGCATGATCGAGATCTTCCAGCCGTTCGGCGTCGGCGCGTAGTGCAGGTCGATCATCGGCGTCCACTTCCCCATCACATAGACTTCTGTTGTTCTGTACCTCCACTCTAGGACATGGCACACAGGCGCTCAATCAGAACCCATCGGGAGGCACCCATGCTGTTTCCAACCACGATCGCAGGCTCGCTGCCGAAGCCGGAATGGCTCGCCGAACCGAATATGCTGTGGGCACCCTGGAAATCGGAAGGCGCCGAGCTTGCCCGCGCCAAGCGCGACGCCACTGTGCTTGCGGTCAAGCTGCAGGAGGATGCCGGCGTCGACATCGTCACCGAGGGCGAGCAGGCGCGTCAGCACTTCGTGCACGGTTTTCTGGAGCGGATCGAGGGCATCGATTTCGCCCACAAGGTCGAGATGGGCATCCGCAAGGACCGCTACAAAGCGATGGTGCCGCAGGTGGTCGCGCCGTTGCAGCTCAAGGGCCGCGTCCATGAAGGCGAAGCGCGCGCGGCGCGCGCCCACACCAGGAACAGGCTGAAGTTCACCCTGCCCGGCCCGATGACGATCATCGACACCATCGCCGACAAATATTACGGCGACCGCGTGAAGATGGCGTTCGCTTTCGCGGAGCTGTTGAACCAGGAAGCCAGGGCGTTGCAGGCCGACGGCGTCGACATGATCCAGTTCGACGAGCCTGCGTTCAACGTCTACATGGACGAGGTCCGCGACTGGGGCATCAAGGCGCTGGAGCGCGCCGCCGAAGGCCTCTCCTGCGCTACTGCCGTGCACATCTGCTACGGCTACGGCATCAAGGCCAACACCGACTGGAAGCAGACGCTCGGCGGCGAGTGGCGGCAGTATGAAGAGACCTTCCCGGTGATCGACAAGAGCACGATCCAGCAGGTTGCGATCGAATGCCGCAACTCGAAGGTGCCGATCGAGCTGCTCGCCGCACTGCCCGGCAAGATCGTGCAGGCCGGCGTGATCGACGTCGCCAGCGACGAAATCGAGACCCCGGAAGATGTCGTCAAGGTGATCGAGGCGGTGGCGAAGCACGTGCCGAAGGGCAACATCATCGCGACCACCAATTGCGGCATGGCGCCGATGCGCGGGAAGGCGATATCGGCGGCCCGTTAAGGGCGATCGCCGATGCCAATCCCGACACCATCATCGGCAGCTATCCGTTCCAGGACGAGAACCAGAAGCCGAACACCAATCTGGTGGT
>NZ_VKHP01000421.1 GCF_010811875.1 Bradyrhizobium uaiense | reverse complement strand
AGAACATGGCGGATTCAAAACGTGAGAGCGTGAGGATGTAAGGGAAGCACCAGCGGATGGGTTCCCTCCCCCCCTTGCGGGGGTCCGAGGCGAGCGAAGCTCGCTCTCGAGGTTAGGGAGAGGGGTGCCGCTTGCTCCGTTGCGAGAGAGCGCGAGCGCCGAGCTACTGCTTGCACACCCGCACGCCCCGCAGCAGCAGGGCGATCAGGGCGTCGATCCGGGACGGGCATTCGGGCTTGGCCCATTCCTCGGCATGCGCCGGGTGATGGTAGCGGACGGTCGCATCGAACACGGCACGTGCCGTCGTCTTGACGTCATCGATCTCGAATTCGCCCTGCGCGACGCCGTCGGACAGGATCTTCGCTATCAGATCGACCTGCTTGTCCTTGTAGGCTTCCACCACCTCGCGCGCGCCTTGCGCCAGCGCGAGGTAGGTCGCGAACATCTCCGGATCGTCGCAGACCTTCTTCTGCTTGATGTTGAAGGCGGTGCGCAGCCATTTCTCCAGCCGCTCCGGCGCGGGGCCCGAGCCGGCCGCAAGCTTGCACAGCGGCTCGTTGGCGCGGTCCAGCCAGCGTTTTGCCACTGCGTCACGCAGCGAAGCCTTGCTGGGGAAGTGACGGTAGACGCTGCCGTGGCTGACATCCAGCGCACGGGCCACGTCGACAACGGTGGCCTTGGTCAACCCGTAGCGTCTCAAGACATCCTCAGTTGCCTCGAGGATCCGCTCGGGTGTCAAAACCACCGCCTCGTTCATGCGTTTACCGTCTGGTTATCGCTGTCCTGCCCGCGGGTGAACTTGGCGGCCTGGGCAGCCAAGTGACGGGCGACGCGAAGGTTGAGCCACTGTTGAATCTGGGCGGTCAATTGAAAGATTTCTATCGTCATGGAGGTAGTCCTTCGAGGTAATCAAATTGAAGTCCGGTTGTCCCGGCCAAAACGCCGGAACAGTCGCTGGGCGCCCTCCTCCCTTGAGCATGGTGTGTATATACACCATCCCGCTGACAGATTTCAATATCTGTCAGACAAACTTTGCGAGATGACAGCTATGCGGTCCGGCCGGCCCACCGGGCCTCTGGGAGCCGGCTGGTGGACGCTACAACGTTCCGTGAGCGGTCGGGCGATCTCGTAGGGCCGTCCTATGTCTTTGCCCTGGGGCTACCCGGGAGACGCTCGCATGGACCGGCCGATGACCTTCAAGGAGATTGCCAAGATCACCGCGGGCGCGGTGGTGTCACTGGTCATCGTCGGCTGGCTGATGGTCCTCGCGATCGCCTTCCTGACGGTGCTCTGAGGCCCGCCTCACCGCCCTCGACTTCACATACGTGGCGCCCGGAATCGAAAGGGGCCGCTTCACGCAGCGGCCCCTTTGCCGGGAAAATGGCTTCGGGATAAAATCTAGCCCCGGTTATCCCCAAGATACACCGTTCAGGGGGTTGAGGAATTCCGGATGACTACTGTCCACGCCTCTGACTGATTATTGGCGATCCCTATTTTTGTGCCATCGGCCTGTCGGTGCGCGTCCGCCTATTGCTGCTCGTCCTTGGGCGGCATCCGCGGCGGTGGCAGCGGCGTGAACACCGATCCTTGCGCGCTCGCCGGCGGTGCCACGAACGTCCCCGTGGTGGAATCGCCGCCGGTGGTCTCCATGATCGTCTTCGGCGTGACGTACTCCCTGACGAAGTCCATGAGGGTCCCGTCGCCGCCGCCGAAATCCGCCGCCCGCCCGCCTTGCGGATGCCCGGCCTTGATCTCGTTGTCGGCGGTGTGGGTCTGCTCGGCCAGTGCGTCGCTGTAGGGAATCCGGAAGGCGCGCGGGACGGCGCTCGGCCGGTTGTCCTCGTCGAGCTCCTCGACCCAGAGATAGATCGAGCCCGGGTCACCCTCCAGTGAATGGGGCTCCACGATCCGCGTCGACAGCAGCTTGAAGTTGGCCGGCAATTTTTCCGCGGACGCCCACCCGAGCAGGCCGCGCATGCCGCCGAAGCTGACGAAGTAGAACGCGCTGGTCACGACGATGACGACAGCCTTCAGCGACCAATGCAGCCGCGCATAGACCAGCACGATCAGCAGCAGCGCAGCGATCACCGCGTAGGCGACCGCAATGGTGAGGATCACTGATTGCAAGCTATTCACGGCGGAGCACCCTCACGCCGGATTTCGGCACGCCGGTGTTCGGATCAAGGTCGGCGCCGTTGCGCCAGCTGCTACGGAACGTCTCGAGCAACGATTTCGGCCGCCGGTCGACGTTGATCACCTTGCCCTCGGCATCGAGACGAAACCGCACCGCGGTCTTCTCGTCGCCGGTGTGATCGACGGTCAGCTTGTCGTCGAAGATCACCTGCGCCGTCGGATTGAGCTTCTGCACCTTCACATTGGCCTGCACCGGCTCGCCGGTCGTGGCCTGGAAATGCGAGGAGCTCGGGCTGGAGGCAAGCCTGGTCGATCTCGTCGACAGCTGGCGATCCCGCACGGCGCAGCCGATGATCCAGCTCGACTTGCAGGGCGACCTCGCCGACATCAGCGGCACGGTCGCAGCCACCGCCTATCGCGTGGCGCGGGAATGCCTGACCAATGCGCTGCGCCACAGCGCAGCGCGCGAGATCGTGCTACGGATCGAGCGGCGGACCGGATCCGAGAACGCATTGCTGGTGCGTGTCGAGGACGACGGCGGCGGCGATGCGGCCAAGGTGGCACAGTCGGCGGGCTTCGGCCTCACCGGCGTCAGCGAGCGCGTCGCTGCCACGATCCCGCTCGCCGCCTGAGATGACGACCGCGAAGATGGCAACCGTGACGACCAGAGGCATCTCGATCCTGCTGGTGGACGATCATCCCGTCGTCCGCCAGGGCTATCGGCGCGTGCTCGAGCATCAAGACGATTTTCGCGTCGTCGCCGAGGCCGACAACGCCGCCAACGCCTACCGCGCATTCAAGTCGCACGCGCCCGACGTGGTGGTGATGGACATCTCGATGCCGGGTGCCAGCGGACTGGAGGCAATCCGCAACATCCGCGCGCGCGACGCCGATGCCCGCATCCTCGTCTTCAGCATGCACAGCGAGGCGGCCCAGGTGAAGGCGGCATTCGGCGCCGGCGCCTCTGGCTTCGTCACCAAGGGCAGCGAGCCGGCCGAGCTGATCGCGGCGATCCGCTCGGTGGCGCGCGGCGAGCACGCGATGAGCGACGACGTCGCGCGGGTGCTCGCGCTGGAGAGCCTGGTGCCGACCAGATCGGCGCTCGACCAGCTCGGCGAGCGCGAGATCGAGATCCTCAGGCAATTCGCCGCCGGGAGCACCAAGGAGCAGATCGCCGCCAACCTCAACCTCAGCACCAAGACCGTGCAGAACTATCACTACCTGATCAAGGCCAAGACCGGCATGCGGACCGACGCCCAGCTGGTCCGTCTCGCCGTCGAATGCGGGTTGGCGAATTTGTAGCGGCTGCCCCCGGTGAGCCCGGTGAAATCGGGCGCAGATCACAAGCTGAGACCTCCTCCGTCATTCCCGGCACGCGCACCGCGCGTGAACCCGGAATCTCGGGCCATAATCTCGAGATTGCAGCGTTCGCAATTGCGAAATTGGGGTTCGAATTGCCCCGGAATGACGGTCGCTTTCGCGTGACAAGCCGGTGGATTACGCTTCGCTTCTGTAACGGGCCTCGATCAGTCAATCCCTTTTTGCGTTGTCCACTCGCCGGGGTCTCGCTTCTGTACGGGGTCGACGCAAGGCCGCCACCTGATGGGGTTAGAAGAGGAAGAGG
>NZ_VKHP01000041.1 GCF_010811875.1 Bradyrhizobium uaiense | reverse complement strand
GGATCTGGAAGGGCACGGCGATCTGCGGGGTGCCCGGCGAGGTCTCGCGCGCGATGCTGCGCGGCTGGCACGCCAACAATGGCGCAGCCCTCGGCGATCTCAGGCTCGGCTTCGTCTGCACCAAGCAGAGCGTCGACGGCCAGGACGGGCTCGAGGGCTATTACTACCAATACGATCATCCGCTCGAGCTCGACCAGCGCCTTGTGTTCGCGCGCCATCTCGAGGCGCCGCTGTTCGATTCGAAGACCGCGCCGGCGTTGCCGGTCGACAGCTGGCCGAAGCCGCGGCTGGAGAAGGCCTATCGCAACTACGCGATGGAATATGTGAAGACGGCCGCGCCCGTCATCGTGCAGGTGTTCGGGCCCGAGGATGCGAGCTATCTGCTGCATCTCACCGGCAAGCTGATTGGCATGCAGTATTTCGACGAGGTCGCGCAGTCGCTCGGCGGCAGCCGTGGCCGCGCCACGGAATTTGCCGCATTCCTGCGCACTCTGTTCGAGTCACAGGACGACGTCGCCGAGATCAGCGAATCCGAGGGCCAGTTCGAAATCCGCCAGCAGGGCTGGAAGCTGATGGCCGATGTCGCCGATTATCATCCGGCCTGCGCCAGCGTGCTGACAGGTCTGCTTGAAGGGCTGGCGGCCGGCTGCGGACGGCACATTCCGGTGTATCTGAAGCCGAATAGCAGCGCCGGCGCGCCGTTCGTCTGGTCGGTCGGCTAGATCAGAGGTTCATCTGGGTTCACCTGCAATCGCGCAGGCCCCCCTTGCGTCCCGCGCACGTGGATTTCGCCGCTGCCATGGTAGGGAAACACCATGGCGCGGCTCCCAGACTGCGCGCGTGGGAGTAGAAATGTCCGACCTCGGCCTCGCCGAAATACCTGTCGACGAACAAGAGCGGCCGCTGCCGCCGCCGGTCACCAGACCGGCGCGCAACGCGCTGCTCGACGGGCCGATCCTGCGCACGCTGTTGTGGCTGGCGTGGCCGAACGTGATCGCGCTGTCCGCCGGCACCTGCGTGGTGATCGCGGAGACGTCCTATATCGGCCGGCTCGGCGTCGAGTCGCTCGCGGCGATGGCGCTGCTGTTTCCTTGCGTGATCCTGACCATGACGATGTCGGGCGGCGCGATGGGCGGCGGCGTCGCATCCGCGATCGCGCGTGCGCTCGGTGCCGGCGAGATCGAGCGTGCCTCGACGCTCGCCATGCATGCGCTGATGATCGGCCTGACCTTCGGTTTGACGTTCATGTTCGGCATGCTGATCTTCGGTCCGCGCCTGCTCGAATTGCTCGGCGGCCGCGGCAACGTGCTGGCACAGGCGATCGCCTATTCGCAGATCTTCTTCGGCGGGGCGATCCTGCCGTGGCTGATGAACACGATGGCCGGCATCCTACGCGGCACCGGCAACATGAAGCTGCCGTCGACCATGATCCTGTCCTCGGCGGTGTGCCAGATCATTCTCGGCGGCACGCTCGGGCTCGGTCTCGGGCCGGTGCCGCAGTTCGGCATGCGCGGCGTCGCCGCGGGTTCGCTGATCGCCTATTCGATCAGCATCAGCGTGATGGGCTGGTATCTGTTCTCGGGCCGCGCCCGCGTGAAGCCGAAGTTGAAGGGGCTGCGCGTGCAATGGGCGATGTTCATCGACATCCTCAGGGTCGGCGCGGTCTCCTGCTTCTCGCCGCTGCAATCGGTTTTGACGATCTCGATCTTCACCCACATGCTGGCGCAGTTCGGCACCGCGGTGCTCGCGGGCTACGGCATCGGCGCGCGGCTCGAATTCATGCTGACCTCGGTCGCGTTCGCGGTCGGCATCGCCTCGGTGCCGATGATCGGCATGGCGGTCGGCGCCGACCGCGTCGCGCGTGCCCGGCGCATCGCCTGGACTGCGGGTACGCTGTCGTTCCTTTCGGTCGGCATCGTCGGCAGCTTCATCGCCGTGTTCCCCGACCTCTGGGTCAATCTGTTCACCAGCGATCCGCATGTGCGGGCGACCAGCCATCAGTACCTGTCGACTGCTGCGCCGATGTACGCTTTCATCGGCCTTGCGATGTCGATGTATTTCTCCTCGCAGGGCGCGGCGAAGGTGCTGGGTCCGGTGCTGGCGCAGACCGCGCGGCTGATCTTCATCGGCACCGGCGGCTGGTGGCTCTCGACGCATGAGGCGAGTGCGCAAAACTTCTTCACACTCGCCGCCGCCTCGATGGGTGTGCTCGGCGTGCTGTCCTGCCTCAGCGTGATCCTGACGCGCTGGGGCAAGTCAGCACCGGTCGCAGAAGTGCAGCCGGCGCTGTCGTGAGCCTATTAGATCCGTCATCCTGAGGAGCCGCGAAGCGGCGTCTCGAAGGATCGACGGCCCCGCTGCTTCGGCGCTCGCTCCTGGAAGCAGCCGGGCTGTCGCCCTTCGAGACGGCCGCTTCGCGGCCTCCTCAGGGTGACGGGCACGGTCTGATTGCGTGGCCGGTCGTGCAACCCAACAGCTTACGCCGCGTCCTCTCCCCTGGCCGACCGGGCCTGCGCGGCCTGCATCGCGGCCGCGCCGAGGTCCATCTGCGCGTCCATGTAGGGCGCGATCTCGTGCGGCAGCACGTCGGCGATCCACACCACCCGACAGCGTGTTTCGCCCTCGGCGAACACCTGCACCGAGGCGGAATGCTGCTTCAGCCGCTCGCTGGTGATCGCGTAGACCAGCCGTCGCCGCTTGTCGTCGCAATCGACCAGCGTTTCGCGCGCCACGGAGCCGTTGCTGAAAGTGACGGTGCGGACGTCGCCGTCGAGCTGCGTGTCGGTGACGAAGCCCGGCACCAGCCGGGTATGCAGCGCGCCGAAATCGCGCAGTGCGTCCCAGACCTGGTCGGCCGGCGCGTCGATCGGGATGTCCTTGTGGATGGAAGCCATGGAGTTGGGTCCTTCGATAAATGGTGAATCTGTCATTGCGAGGAGCGAAGCGACGACTTGTCCGCCGAAGCCTTGGCGAAGGCGGAAGCAATCCATGCTTCCTCGCATGCGGCGCTATGGATTGCTTCGCTCCGCTCGCAATGACGGCGGAGTTTGTGGGGTGCTAGGTGCTCACCGCCTCGACATTGTTGCCGTCGGGGTCGAGCAGGAACGCCGCGTAGTAGGTCGGGCTGTAATCCTTGCGATGGCCCGCCGCGCCGTTGTCCTTGCCGCCGGTCTTGAGGCCCTCGGTATGGAAAGTCTTGATGGCGTCGTGGCTCGGTGCGCGGAACGCGATATGCGCGCCGCCTTGGCTCTTGCCCTTGTGCAGATGCAGCCAGAGCGCGGGCTCGCCCTTTGGGCCGAAACCCGCGCCGCTGTCGTCACGCGAGCAGAGCACGAAGCCGAGCGGCGCCAGCACCGCAGTGTAGAAGCGCACGCTGGCGTCGAGGTCGCTAACGCGCAATCCGATGTGGTCGTACATGATGGGATCTCCAGTCGTTGGGCGCGTCGATCGACGCGCGGACCGGACGAACCCTAGCTATTGCAGCGCAAGACGTTCTTGGAGAATCTTGCGGTCGCCGCGCGAGGCCTGGCGGAATTTCAGCGGCGAGGCACCGGCGGCGCGGTGGAAGCTGCGCACGAAATTGGAGAGATCGCCGAAGCCGACGTCATAGGCGATGTCGGTGATCGGGCTGTCGTCGTCGACCAGCCGCCGCGCCGCATGGCGCAGCCGCGAGCGCACGAGATATTGATGCGGAGTGACGCCGAGCACCGCGGAGAACAGCCGCAGGAAATGGAATGTGCTTAAGCCCACCTGCTCGGCGGCATCGTCGAGATCGATCTGATGATGCGAATTGCCGTCGATCCACAACGCGGCCTCGACGGCCCGGCGGCGATCGCGCAGGCTCGCGGTGAGGGGCCTTGCCTTGCGGTCGGACACCAGTGCGACAAGGCGGCTGGCGAGGAGGTGACCGACCTCGTCGAGCCCGACATCGCTGTTGCCACCTGCCGCCGTTTGGGCGAGCTCTCCGATCACCATTAATTCGGGCAGCGGCGGCACCGAGCCGACCTGCCAGACCGCCGCATGGTCGCCGATCGTCTCGACCAGCTCCGGCTCCAGGAAGAACGACAGGCATTCGTCGCCGACCACATGGTCGTGCGTGCAGGTGTATTCGTCGCCGGGATGGCCGACCAGGATCGAGCCTGCCACCAGCTCGTGGAAGCGGCCGCGGCAATGGCAGCCGAAGCTGCCGCTGCGCACATAGGACACGGAATGGCAGGCGAATTGCTCGGCGAACGGCTTGTCGCCGGGCTCTGCCGTGCAGCGAAATTCGTTCACCGTGATGCGATCGCGCTGCAACAGCGTGGTGTGGGTCATGCCCTGTGATCTAGGCTTGCGGGCGGGGCCGCGCAACGGGCAGCAGCACGTCAAACAGGGTCTTGCTGGTGGTCGGCTGGGCGCCTTCGATCGAGAGTAGCCGCCGCTTGGAGACGCTGCCGCCGTTCGGCGAGATCCGGTCGGCATAGTGGCCGGCCTCGAGCACACGGTGGCAGGGCACGATGATCATGAAGGGGTTGCGGCCGAGCGCCTGCGCCACCGAATAGACCGCGCGGGACGCGCGCAGGGCGCTCGCGACCTCGTCATAGGTCCGGGTCTCGCCGCGGGGAATGGCGCGGACAGTCTGATAGACGCGCTGGTCGAAGGCGGAGACGCCGCTCATGTCGAGCGCAACGCCGCCGAGATCGCCATTGCCGCCGCGCAAGGTGGCCGCGATGCCCTCGATCGCGACATCGACCTCCTCGGGAGGCCGCATCTCGCGGGCATCGGGGTAGAGCTGGAATAGCCGCTTGCGGGTTTCGATTTCGCGGAGCTCGGGAAGCTGGACACCGGCGACGCCACCTTCGCCCCATGCGATGCCGCATCGGCCGATTGCCGTGTCGAAAATGGTGTACCCACGCACCGCCATGACGCCACCAACCCCCACGCGCGATCATAACAGCGCCGCGGTCCAGCGCATCTGGAATCTTGACGTTTAGTTAAGCATGTTGCGGCCGGCCTGTGTGACCCCGCCGACGTCCAGTCACGCATCCTCCAGTCACGCATCTTAAAGGCTTTGCCCGCTATCTGGACGCCAGCATGCTGCTCCAAAAGACGATCGGCGGAACGATGACGGGCACGAGCGTCGAGCCAGCGCCCGGCAGCGCGGGAATGGTCGGGCGCGCGAGCGGGCGTGTTCACCCGCTCGTTGCGGTGCTGTTATTGGCGCTGGTCATACGCGTTGCGGCCGCGGCCTGGCCCAACGTGATGTATCCCGACGAGATCTTTCAGTATCTCGAGCCGGCGTGGCGGATGCTTGGCCATGACGGCATCCTGACGTGGGAATGGCGCGACGGCATTCGCGGCTGGTTCCTGCCGACATTGCTGACCGGGCCGGTCGCCCTTGGTGATGCGATTGCGCCTCATGGTGCTGGTGCCTTTCTGGTGCCGCGTCTGGTCGCCGCGTGTGCGTCGCTATCGATCGTCGTCAGCGCCTGGTTCTTCGGCGCGCGGGTCTCGCGAACCCATGCCGTCGTCGCAGGCTTCGCCGCTGCGGTCTGGTTCGAATTGATCATGTTCGCGCCGCACACGCTGGGCGAGCCGTTGGCGACAGCGCTGATCGTGCCGGCGGCGTTGTTGGTCACCGATCATCCGTCGCAGCGGCGCCTTGCAATCGGCGGTGCCTTGCTTGCGTTCGCCTTTGTCTGCCGTTTTCAACATGCGCCCGCGATCGCCGTGCTTGCCGTCGGCGCCTGCTGGACGCGTTGGCGAAACCTGATTCCGCTGGTCGCCGGCGGGCTCGTTGCGCTGTTGCTCGCCGCCGCAATCGATCTTGCCCACGGTGCGGTGCCGTTCGCCTGGTTGATCGCGAATATCAAGGAAAACCTTGTGCATGATCGCGCCACCGGATTCGGCGTGACCCCGCCTGCGGCGTATCTCATCAATTTCCTGATCGTATGGTCGGCTGCGATCGTGCTGCCGCTCGCGGCGATCTGGCGCGGCTGGCGGCACGCACCGCTGCTGCTGGCGACAGCGCTCGCCAACCTCGTCTTCCACAGCCTGATCGCGCACAAGGAAGACCGCTTCGTCTTCCTGTCGGTGGCGCTGTTCATCATCGTCGCGGCGCTGGGGTCGGCGGATTGGGTGCAATCGCTGCGCACCAACGACAAATGGCGCCGCGGGGCGTTGCCGGTCGTCCTGGGCGGCTGGGCGCTGCTCTCGGTGGCGCTCGCCGGCGCCAGCGAGGAGATGCGCGACTATTGGGCGCGCGGCGTCGGCGCGGCGGAGCTCGCCGCCAAATTGCGCAGCGATCCGCAGATGTGCGGCCTTGCGCTCTACAACGTTCGTTTCCAGCTGTTGCCGGGGCGGGAACGATTGGTCGGCCCGGTGCCGCTCTATGTGCTTGCGCCGGCCGATCCGCTCGCCGAGCTCATCCTGCCGCCGCTGTTGCAGGCGACCAAGCCGGCCTTCAACCGCATCCTTGCGCGGCCCGAGGCGGCGGGTGACTTGCCGGCGGACTTTTCACGGCAGAGCTGCGCCCATGTCGGCATCGCCGATGCCTGCATCTACGCGCGTAGCGGTAGTTGCGACGCGTCTGCCGCTGCACCCTTCGTCATCAATGACGCGCTCGTGAGAATGGGCCACTAGCGGCGATAGCAAGGCGATCCGCTGGAATGTACGCTTGATCCTCTGCCTCCGCCCGGGCTATGGTCCGGCAGGTCGTATCCGAGCGGGTCGACCTCAAGCAATTGAGATCGCGGGCGTAGTTCAATGGTAGAACGGCAGCTTCCCAAGCTGCATACGAGGGTTCGATTCCCTTCGCCCGCTCCAGTCTCTGGGCGCAGTATTTTACGGGCAATCGCAGGAGACCTGACGTGAAGTTGCTGGGAGCGCTGTTGCTTGCGCTGAGCGTGCTTTGGATGACAAGGCCGGCATCTGCACAGACCTACGATCCGCGCTACCCGGTCTGCATGCACGTTTACGGTGCGTTGATCGGCGAGCGGATGGACTGCGTCTTCACGTCTCTGGATGCGTGCCGGGCCGGCGCTAACGGGCTGCCGGCGACCTGTCTGGTCAACCCCTACTACGCGCCAAGGTCGGCGCGCCGTTACAGGCTTGAACGATAACTTTTGCGCTCGCGATCGCGAGCGCCCAGTTGAGATCAATGCATGGAATGGTGGTACTTCGCACTCCTTGCGATCGTTCTGGTCGGATGCGTATTTGTCATACGCGCCCGTCGCGGCAGCAATTCGCAAGAGGATGAGGAACTGAACCGGCGGCTCGATGAGCGCGTCGATCGCCTCCGCGACGATCTCGCTCGCCGTGATCGCGATCAGGATTCCTGACTCGGGCACATCGTCGGACCGGCTTCCCGCGATTGGTCCGGGATATTACGGCGATCTGTTCACGCAACGTGCGCGCCTAACGAACTGTACTCAACCTGTTCTTCTCACAACGCGCAGTTATGTTTCCGTAGTTCTCCGCGTTTGAGAACGGAGTTCCGCCGGAACGATCTCGCGGGTTCCGGCATTGGCCCTGTAGAACCGGCCAGCCTCCGGTAGAGAACGGTCGGTTCAAGCCCGCGGCTGGTCGTCCGCTTTCAACCACCCCCTGGAAAGACGGCCGCCGCGGGTGCTGACCGCGCAACTCACCGCCATCCCATGGCGGGTGCGACGTGTGTCAAAATGCTCTCGATCACATGCGCGTTGTAGGCGACGCCGAGCTGATTGGGGACGGTCAGGAGCAGGGTGTCGGCCTCCGCGATCGCCTCGTCCGTTTTCAGCTGCTCGATCAGCTTCTCCGGGTCGGCGGCGTAGCCGCGGCCGAAGATCGCGCGCGTTCGCTCGTCGATGAAGCCGATCTGGTCCTCCTCCTGCCCGTTGCCGAAATAGGCGCGATCGCGATCGTCGACCAGTGCGAAGATGCTGCGGCTCACCGAGACCCGCGGCTCGCGGGTGTGACCCGCTTCCTTCCAGGCAGCACGGTAGGCGCGGATCTGCGCGGCCTGCTGGACATGGAAGGCTTCGCCGGTCTCGTCG
The DNA here is from genome assembly GCF_010811875.1 of Bradyrhizobium uaiense. GTDB lineage: Bacteria > Pseudomonadota > Alphaproteobacteria > Rhizobiales > Xanthobacteraceae > Bradyrhizobium > Bradyrhizobium uaiense. Next base: position 38,422 of record NZ_VKHP01000041.1, on the reverse strand, counting down.
CTCTTCAGCGTCGAGCTTTGCAGGTTCATCCCGAGCTTCGCCGCCCAGACCGCGGTGGCGTTGGAGCCGGCGCCCCACCAGATTCGTTCGCGCAGACCTTCCGAGAGCGGCTCGAGCCGCAGCAGCCCGGGCGGATTGGGAAACATCGGCCGCGGATTCGGCTGCGCAAAACCTTGTCCGCGCAGCATATCGAGGAAGATCTCGGCATGACGGCGGCCCATGTCGGCGTCGGTCTCGCCTTCGCCGGGCTGATAGCCGAAATAGCGCCAGCCATCGATCACCTGCTCGGGCGAGCCACGGCTGATGCCGAGTTGCAGGCGCCCCCTCGCGATCAGGTCGGCGGCGCCGGCGTCCTCGATCATGTACATCGGATTTTCGTAGCGCATATCGATCACGGCGGTGCCGATCTCGATCCGGCTGGTCTTGGCGCCGACCGCCGCCAGCAGCGGGAAGGGCGAGGCGAGCTGGCGTGCGAAATGATGGACGCGAAAATACGCGCCATCCGCGCCCAGCTCTTCGGCGGCGACCGCGAGGTCGATCGATTGCAGGAGCACATCTGCGGCCGAGCGGGCCTGGGATTGCGGCGAGGGCGTCCAGTGCCCGAACGAGAGGAATCCGATTTTCTTCATGACGGCTATGTAGGCATGTCCAGTGCGAATTGCGAACCGTGGCTCGACCCCACGGTGGCGGAAAGTGTTTACCAGCCGCGGTGATTTTCTGCAGCAAATGTTGCGGGTTTCGCCGATCGCGCCACTGCGTGCGTGCCGCATGCGCGCAGGTCTTGCCGCCTGCGTCGCGGTGTGACTTGCGATCCCCCGGCGCGCCGCCTAGCTTTCCGCCACGATTTCTCCAGCCAACACGCTCCCGCAGGTCCCGATGTCGCAGCCGCTTCTGTTTCAGCCGATCACGCTTCGCGGCGTGACCTCCCGAAACCGCATCCTGATTTCACCGATGTGCCAGTATTCGGCGACAGACGGCCTCGCCAATGATTGGCACCTTGTTCATCTCGGCAAATTTGCCCAGGGCGGCGCCGGGCTCGTGATGGTCGAGGCCGCGGCGGTTGCCGCCGAGGGCCGCATCACCCATGGCGATGTCGGCATCTGGAACGACGAGCAGATCGCGCCGCTCGAGCGTATCGCCGCCTTCCTGAAGGACAACGGAGCCGTGCCCGCGATCCAGCTCGCGCATGCCGGCCGCAAGGCCAGCATGCAGCGACCCTGGTACGGCAATGCCGCACTCGACGAGGCCGACCACGCCCGCGGCGATCTGCCGTGGCGGACGGTGGCGCCGAGCGCGATCCCGATGGAGGAAGGCTGGCTGATGCCGCACGCGCTCGAGGTCGATGAGCTCGCAGCGTTGCGCGAGCAATGGCGGCGCGCCACGCTGCGCGCGGTGGAGGCCGGCTTCGAGTTCGTCGAGGTGCACTGCGCGCATGGCTATCTGCTGCACGAATTCCTCTCGCCATTGTCGAACCGGCGCAACGACGCCTATGGCGGCGATCGCGCCGGGCGGATGCGCTATCCGCTCGAGATCATCGAGACCGTGCGCGCCGCCTGGCCCGCCGAGCGGCCGCTGTCGGTGCGGATCTCGTCGGTCGATGGTGTCGACGGCGGCCTGACGCTCGAGGACCAGATCGCGTTTGCCAGGGCAGCCAAGGCGCGGGGAGCCGATCTGATCGATTGCTCGTCGGGCGGCCTGCTCGGCTCGGCGACCGCGGCGCGGATCCCCCGCGGCTACAGCTTCCAGGTGCGTTATGCGGATGAAATCCGCCGTGCCGCCGAGGTCGCCACCATCGCGGTCGGCCTGATCCTGCATCCGCAGCAGGCGGAGGATGTTCTGGCCAACGGCCAGGCCGACCTGGTCGCGATCGGCCGCGAGGCGTTGTTCGATCCGAACTGGCCGCTGCATGCCGAGCTTGCGCTTGGCGGCGGAAGCGGCGAAGTGTTCGCGTCCTGGCCGAAGCAGTATGGCTGGTGGCTGGAGCGGCGCGAGCCGGGCCTGCGCAAGCTCGAAGGCCCGCCGCTGCCGTTCCGCAGCGTTTAACGAGAACAGCTGACAAGAAACCTGGGAGGTCGTCATATGGCAACAATCGCAAAGCGTCCCTATCGCGGCGTCTTCCCGGTCGCACCGACCATCTTCGATGCCAGCGGCAATCTCGACCTCGATGGGCAGCGGCGCTGCGTCGATTTCATGATCGATGCCGGCTCGCAAGGCATCTGCACCCTCGCCAATTTCTCCGAGCAGTTCGTGCTGGCCGATGCCGAGCGCGAAAGTGTGATGCATGCCGTGCTCGAGCACGTCGCGGGCCGCATCCCCGTGATCGTCACCACGACGCATTTCTCCTCGGCGGTGTGTGCCGCGCGCAGCCGCGAGGCGGAGGCGGCCGGCGCCGCGATGGTGATGATCATGCCGCCCTATCACGGTGCGACCTTCCGCGTCGGCGAGCCGGCGATCTATGAGTTCTATCGCGTGGTCTCCGACGCGATTCGTATCCCGATCATGATCCAGGACGCGCCGGTCGCCGGCACGCCGCTGTCGGTCGATTTCCTGGCGCGGATGGCGAAGGAGCTTGCCAATGTCAGGTATTTCAAGATCGAGGTGCCGATGGCCGCCAACAAGCTGCGCGGCCTGATCGAGAAGGGCGGCAGCGTGATCGAGGGGCCGTGGGACGGCGAGGAGGCGATCACGCTGATGGCCGATCTCGATGCCGGCGCCACCGGGGCGATGACCGGCGGCGGCTATCCCGACGGCATTCGCCAGATCATGGATCCGTTCCTCGCCGGCCGCCGCGACGAGGCCGTGCAGGCCTATGCGCGCTGGCTGCCGCTGATCAATTACGAGAACCGGCAATGCGGGCTCAGCGCCTGCAAGGTGCTGATGCGCGAGGGCGGCGTCATCAAGTCGGACGCAGTGCGCCACCCGTTGCAGCCGCTGCATCCGGCGACGCGCGCAGGCCTGATCGAGATCGCGCGCACGCTCGATCCGGTGGTGCTGCGCTGGGGACGCTGAGCTCTCCACCCGGCTGCCGCATTCACATAACCGTCAACAACGGCATCTACCGTTCCCGACCGGTATCGGGAGCGACCAAGAATGTCCTGTTCGTCTCCGGCCTGAACATCGACGTGTCGCCGCGCGAGGGCTTCCGGTTTCCGTTCACCAAATTCGTGCCGTGGGCCGCCTACGCCCGCCTGCGCGACGGCCGCTCGTTCCTGCTGGAGCAGGAGCAATTGGCCGAGACCCTGCGCCGGACGCCGGGCGAGAATCCGGATTGCCTGTCGTTCGACACCACGATCGAGCAGATGACCGCGGCGCCGGAAATCCGCATTCCGATCGGCTGATGCAGATGACGACGCTTCCTGCCCTGCGTACGCAAGCTCCTCCCGAACCGCGTCTTCAGCGCCAGCAATTCGTGGACCGCGAGCGCGGCTTGACCCGCCGCCACTTCATCCTCGCCTGCCTCGGCATGGCGGCAGGCCAGATCGTGCGCCTGCTCGACAAGCTCCAGCAGTTGCCACTGCTGCGGATTCGCTTTCCCTGATTCAGGGCGAACGCGTTACAGCATGATCCGGAAAAGTGTGCAGCGGTTTTCCGATAAGATCATGCTCAAATCAAAGAGCTAAAGCGGGATGACGATTCGCAGAAACGTTATCCCGCTTTAGAGCCAGCGCGAGGCGGAGAAGATCACGAGGCCGACGAGCCCTCCGACGACGGTTCCGTTGATCCGGATGAACTGCAGGTCGCGTCCGACCTGCAGTTCGATCCGCATGATCAGCGTTTCGGTGTCCCAGTTCTCGACCACCTTGCGGATGAAGGCCGCGATCTCCTGTCGCCGCGATGCGACGGCGCGCAGTGCCGCAACGCGAAGCCAGCGGTTGATGCGGTCGCGCATGTCGGCATCGTCACGGACCCGCGCGGCGACCGAGATCAGGCCGGTTTCGATCGTGTCCGCGATTGCGGCCGTGGTCGCCGCGGAGTTCAGCCGCGTTTCGATGGCTTGCCACATCGCGTCGATCTGCCGGATTACCGCGGGATTACCCAGCATGTTCTGCTTCAGCTGCTCGCCTTTGGCGAGGTATTCGGGATCGGTGGCGAGCCGATCGATCAGGCGCTCGATCTCGGCCTTGAGTTCGACCCGCCAGGGATGGTTCGGCTCGCGCATCTCGTCGAGGGTCTGGCTGATGCCCGAGATGACGCGGTCGGCGACGATGCCATCGACCCATTTCGGCACGAAGCGGTAGGAACGCTGCGAGACCTTCTTGCGGATGGTTTCCTTGTTGTTGGCAAGCGCTATGCTCCCGGATGCGATCAGGCGCTCGACGAGCGCCTGTGCGTCACCATGCGCCCACAACAGCGCCAGCACGCGCGACGCCAGCGGCGCTGCGGGAACGGCAGCGATCCCTTGCCGTGTCCGGCAGGTCAGGAAGGCGTTGAGGTCGGCGCTCGGCGTGGCCTGCAGCGCCTGATGGACCGCCGAGACCGTGCGCTGTGCCGCGCTGCGGGCGTGCGACGGCCGCTCGATCCATTGCGCCGCCCAGCCGGCGATGTCGACGTCGCGGATGCGATCGCCGACCACGCGGGGCGACAGGAAGTTGTTGGCGATGAAGCGGCCCAGCGCGTCCGCGATGCGCTGCTTGCTCTGCGGCACGATCGCAGTGTGCGGAATCGGGATGCCGAGCGGATGTCGGAACAGCGCGACGACGGCGAACCAGTCGGCGCAGGCGCCGATCATGCCGGCCTCGGCGAAGGCGCGCGGATAGGCCAGCCACGGCCAGTGCGGCTGGGCCATCGAGGTCGCGAGAAAAACCAGCAGCATGAGCACGAGCAGCGCTGTGGCCAGCGCCCGCATGCGACGGAGGTCGCGCAGCCTGGTGTCCTCAGGCGGAAGCACGGCGCCGATGTCCAATTGCTGCTAAAAGCCTCATGCCGTCGCGACGCCGCGCCGCGGCGCGAGCCCGGCCGCGATCGCCGCATAATGTTGCCGAACACCGGCGCTGCCATGGACCCGCTCCAGCCGGCGCACGGTGAAGTGTCCCTTCGCGATCTTCTGGAAATGGTCCATGAAGATGACGTTGACGGTCGCGCCGAACGCCGCGCCGATGATCGGGACCGCGCCGGCCGCGGCCTTGTCCGAGACCACCAGCCCGAACCGGGAGACGATTTCGCTGACCAGGTTGGAGATCACGGGGGCGGAGGCATCGACCGCGCCGCGCTCCAGGATATAGGCGGCGGCGTCGCTGGTGTATTTGCTGATCAGGGCGCGGGCGGCGTAATAGCCGACGTCGATGCTGTCGTCCGTCCGCTTGGTGCCATAGGCGAACACTTCGAGACAGGCGAGCCTTGCCTCGATCCTGGAGAGATCTTCACCCTGGTGCCTTGCGATTTCGGCAATCGCGCGCAGCATCAATGTCGTCGTCAGGGGAAGTTCGACCGCCAGCGCACCGAAGCCGAACAGGCCGCTGACGCCTCCGGTTACGCCGGCGAGAAACGACGAAAAGGTGATCGCGGGTGTGGGGGGCGGCTTCTCGTCGAGCGTGTCGACGGCAACTTCCAGTCCCTTCATCACTGCCGTGCGCACCAGCCCGCTGAGCTGGCGGTTGGCGGCCTTCGGCAAGAGATTGAGGACGCGATTGACGGGGATGCCCGCATAGTCGGCGATCCTTGCCGCGAGGTTGGAGCCCTCCAGCGTCTTGACTGCGGCTTGTAGCGCGGCGTGATCGCCGGGAGGGAGAACAACGAGCTGGGTGACATCCTGGCTCATTGATACCTAAGAATTGGCCGTATGCCGTTGAAGCTCGCCAGGATCGCCGAGCCGTTGCTAATCAGCGCTGTGACCTCGGGCGTGATCAGGCCGCCGGGCAAAGCGAGGCCGAGCGCCAGCGTGTTGAGCGCGGCGACGATGGCATAGTTCTGCTTGATCAGGCTGACGGCGCCTTGCGAGATCTCGACCGCCTTGACGAGCTTCCAGAGCGAATCCTCCATCAGGATGACGTCGGCGGATTCGTGGGTGACCTCGGCGCCATGCTTCATGGCGATGCCGACATCGGCGAAGCTGAGCGCCGGGGAATCGTTGATGCCGTCGCCGACCATCGCGACCCTGCGCCCCTGGCGCTGCAGCTCCTGGATGACACCGGCCTTGTCGGCCGGCAGCATGTCGGCGAAGTGCTCGGTCAACCCCAGATTCTCGCAGACGGCGCGCGCCACGACTGCGTTGTCGCCGGTCAGCATGATGCTGTTCTTGACGCCCAGCGCATGCAGCCGCTGGATCACCGAACGGCTCTCCTCGCGAATCTCGTCTGAATAGGGCACGAGGCCCGGGAGCTTGCCGTCCACCGCGATATAGAGGCTCGAATAGCCGCGCTCGTCGAGTGCCGCGCGATCGAGCACCGAGGCGTCGACCGCGATCTCGCTCTGGCGCATGAAGCGCTGGTTGCCGACATGGACGTAGTAGCCGTTGACCTGGCCCTCGACACCGAGGCCGAGGCGGTAGGTGGTCTCGTTGCACGGCGGAATGTTCACCGCGAGCTGCCGGGCCCGCGTGCGCAACGCTTCGGCGACCGGATGTTGCAGCTTGGTCTCGGCGGCTGCGGCGAGCCCGAGCAGATGGTTCGGCGTGATTTGCCTCTGATAGGAGATCACGTCGATGACGGCTGGCGTGCCGTGGGTGAGGGTGCCGGTCTTGTCGAACACCATGGTGTCGATCCCGGCGAGCTTCTCCATGTGGCCGCCGCTCTTGATGATCATGCCGGTGCGGGCGGCCAGGGTCATCGAGGACAACACCGAGGTTGGCGCCGCGACCCGGATGCCGGTGCCGTAGTCGACGATGACGAGCGACAGGAAGCGGTTGAAGTCGCCCGAAACCATCGCGGTGCCGGTGGCAAGCGCCAGCGTCGGCGTCACCAGCCGATCGGCGAAGCGTTCGGCATGGTTCTGCATGCGGGTGTCGCCGATCGGCGCGGATTCGATCAGCCGCACGATCTGGCCCGCGGTGGTCGCGGTCCCGACGCGCAGCGCACGCAGCGTGATCTGGCCTTCGCGGATCACGGTGGCAGCAAAGGCGGCTTCGCCCTTGCCGCGATGCACCGGCAGGCCTTCGCCCGTGATGGTCTTCTGGTCGATGGTGGCGGAGCCGTCGATGATCTCGCCGTCGACCGGGATCATCTCGCCGGGATACACCACGACGATGTCGCCGTTCTGCAGTTCGGCTGCGGGGATCGACACCACCTCGCCGTCGCGCAGCAGCCAGGCCGTCTTCGACTGGAATTCGAGCAGCTCGTTGATCGCCCGCCGCGAGCCCGCGGCGGTCAGGTCGCGGATCCAGTCGCCGAGCTTGATCAGCCAGGTGACGATGCAGCCGGCCAGCGGGTTACCCTGGACCACCGACGCGCTGATCGCGAGCGTATCGAGCACATCGATGTTCAGCCGGCTCTCGTTCGCCCAGACCTTCCAAGCGCGCTTGGCGATCGGGATCGCGTTCCAGAGCATCAGCGGCATGTTGATCGCCGCGATCACCGGATTGGCGCTGAACGCCATGAACAGCGACAGCGTCGGCAGCGCCAAAGGCGAGCGCCTGGAGACCTCAGGTACGCTGGCGCGTGGCGGACCCGCATCCTGCACGGCGCTTGCGCAGAGCGCCTTGAGGTCGGCCAGGCTCATGCACTTGAAGCTGTTGAGCAGCATGAGCAGCCGTTGCTCGTGGGCCGGATCGTATTCCAGCACGAGGCTCGCGCAGTCGTAATTGATCCGCGCGGTCCTGATGCCGTCCTGCGCCCTCAGCCACCGGAGGCAGCTCTCACCGAGCTTGTGATTTTGCCCGAGCGCGGGAATGCTGAGACGAATGCGCCCTGGCATGGAGTGGCAGAAGCGGAAGTCCATGAATTTGCACTCTCGCCCCCGGCGGGTCAGGCCTTCGCGCCTTCCGGCTCCGCGTCTTCCGCGTCGCGCATGTTGGCCTGAATCATGTGGTTGAGTGCAAAGATCGCCAGCGTGACCCAAACCGGCGTCGCCGCATTGGCGCCGACCTCGAAGATGGTGAAGCCGGCAATGCCCGCGGCGAGCAGGATCTTCAGATCGACCACGTTTCCGGTGGCGACCTTGATCCCGTTGTCGAAGTCCTTGAAGAAGTCGACGACGACCCTGGCCGTATGCGAATGCTCGGCGAGGTACTCGGCTTCCTGCCCGATCTTGGTCGCCAGCGCGTCAATTTCATTGGCCGGTGGCTTGAAGTGGCCGCCGGTGTGATGCTCCAGCCGGCCGTGAAATTCGTTGTGCCGGTCGGTGTCGTAGTGCAGCACGATGCTCCCCGTCGCCGGGTTGACGATGACCTGCTCGATGCCGGGAATGACGCTGAAGGTCTGCTTGATCTGTTCGAGAAGCTCGGGGTTTTCCTTGGCCGACGGCACCTTCATGCGAATCCGGCCCGGAACCTGATGCGCAATCTGCAGCTTCATCTTGGTCATCGTAGTCCTCTAACAGCATTCGAACGCCGGCGCGGGACGTGCATGATGCCGTCGTCAAACACGATTGCCTGCAGCGCCGGTCTCACCATCGCACGGACGGTCGCCGGCACGTGTCGTCGCCTCGTATCCTGAGCGTTTGACGCCCAGCTCAGGCCGCGGAGTGGGTCCGGCCCTCTGTCGCCGCCGCCTTTTCCCGCGCCTGGCCTTCGGCCTTCACTTCCGCGACGATGTCGTTCACCTGCTCATGCGCTTCGGCAAACATCTCGCGCGACTTCTGCGCAAACTTGTAGGTGCCGCGAACCGTGGATTTGAAGAGCGGGTTGAGCGCACCGGCCAGCTTCGGCAGATATTTCGGCGCCGCGACTGCGGCAACGCCGAGTGCAAGTCCCGGCAGCAGGGCAGCTTCGAACACGGCAGCGCCCACAGCCACCACCGCGACAACCGCAACCGTCTTGTTGATGCCGCCGCCTTCCTCGGAATCCTGTTCGGGGGCGTCATGGTGGAAGGCGGTATCGTGGCTGCTACCATTGGTATTCGGGTTCATCTGAAATCCCTTATGACCGCTCAACTGACTGCAGTTTCATCAATAACGGCGGATTGAAATGGATTCATGACAGTGTGATAACAGCCGTCCGACCGGTTGCGGCGGCACGGTGACGCAGCGCGGCAGGACGCGGATTTGCCGATCGCGGCCGCGCCCGCACCGGCGGTGGAACCCGCCGGAATTCATGTTTCGATGTGTCTGTATTGCTGTGCTTGCACAGATCCGGCGCGAGCCGGACCCTGCGCTTTCCAGGACTCGGCGGCGCTTGCCTAGCGGTCCCACGTCACCGGCAAGTCCAGCAGGCCGCGGAACGCCCAGCCGCCGACCCGGGCCGGCTGGCCCTCGATCAGGCGCAGATTCGTCAGCCGGTTGAAGATCGCGGGCAGTGCGACGTCGGCGACCATGGCGCGTGAGGCCCAGGCGCCGGCGCAGAAATGCGGACCGGCGCCGAACGCGATGCTCTTGCTGGCGTCGCGGCGGACGTCGAACCTGTCGGGCTCGCTGAAATGCTTCTCGTCGCGGTTCGCCGAGCCGAACATCAGGAACACGCGTTCATTGGGTTCGAACGCGATGTCCCGGATCGTCCACGGCTTTGCGATCCGCCGCGGCGACATCCCGATCGGCGAGATCCAGCGCGCATATTCCTCGAACACCTGCAACCATGGGACCGTGCCGCCGGTCGCCAGCGCGAGCTGGTCGGGATGGGTCAAGAGCGCCCATACCGTGCCGGCGATCGCGTCGCGCGGCTCGTTCTGGCCACCCGAGATCGCAAGCTTGATGTTGGCGCGCACGCTCTCCATCGGCATGTCGGTTTGCAGCAGCACGCCGAGCAGGCTGAGGTCGGGCGTCTTGCGCAGCCTGGGCACCATGTCGTCGATCGCAGCGTCGATGCCCGAGGTTGCGGCATGGCAGCGCGCCTCGATCGCGGGATCGCCGACGTAGTTGGCGATGCCGTCGATCATGCCCTGGGACCAGGCGTTCATGTCCTGGAAGCGCATGTTGGTGAGGCCGGTGATCGATTTCAGGCATTCGGCCGAGAACGGCAGCGCGAAGGCCTGCACGAAATCGACCACCCCATCCGGCTTCAACTCGTCGAGGATGCGGGTTGCGTGTCCGGCGAATTGCGCGGTCCAGTGCGATCTGACGGTCTTCGGCGAGATCGCCGGGAAGATCGCCTTGCGCTCGTTCATGTGCGCATCGCCGTCCTTGCGCATCATGTTGTGGCCCATCAATTTGTTCATCAGCCCTTCGGGCTGGTGCGATGAGAACACGTCGATCTGCTTTTCGGAGACGAAGATATCGTCGCGGTTGCACAGCAGCGTGCTGCCCAGCTGCGGCACGAAGGCGATCGGCGCCTCCTTGCGCATGCGTGCGAGCGTCGGATAGGGGTCCTGCCAGAAGGCAGGGACGTCGATGTCGAAATGGGGTGCGGTGCTCACGGCGCGATCTCGGGGTGGCCTCGGGTTTCGGACCAAGCATAGGCGCCCAGGTGTCGCCGGTCTGTCCCTATCGTTTGGGACAGAGAGGCCCACCGCTCAAGGCACCCTCAATTCAGCCGGCGTCCCGACGCCATCAGCCGCAGCGCGATCGCGAACAGCTCGTTCTGCGAGGAGATGCCGAGCTTGTCATAGGCCCGCTTGCGATAGGTGAGGGCGGAATGCAGCCCGATGCCGAGATCGGCCGCGATCGCTTCCGAGCTGAGGCCCGAGAGGATGCGCAGGCAGACTTCCTGCTCGCGCCCGGTCAGTCTTGCCAGCGGCTCAGTGGTCGCAAACAGGGTCTTCAGCCGTTCGATCGGGTCAACGTCCGCAGCCGTATCGTGCCGGAAGTGCCGCGCCACGGCCGCCGTCAACGCCGGCGCGACCGCGGCGAGCCGCGCGATCTGCTCGCGGCTGAAGCGGCCCTGCTCGGTGATCTGGTAGAAATTGACGTAGAAGCAGGTGTCGCCGGTCCAGATCGCGGAGGCGAATTTGTCGACGATGTCGGAATCGTCGAAGAAGATCTTACGGTAGCCGTCGCTGTACATGCGGCGGGCAAAGGTCGGCAGCACGATCGGCACGGCCTGCGCCTGCCCTTCGAACACCGCATCGCGGTTCGGGTCGGCCTGATGGAAATGTTCGGAATAGGCGATGCCGAGATCGCGCCCGGTCGGAATGTTGCCGACGTCGAGCAGGCACGCGGCGGATCGCGGGCCCGTGAACGAGAACACCATGCAGTGCCCGACACCGGCGACGCGGCGCAGCGTGCCGATCAGCGCCTGCGGAAAGCCGTCGCGGCCGATCGCCAGCAGCGCCGGCGTGATGTCGCTGATAACAGAGCTTTTGAAGGCGAAATCTGCCTTCATGGCGTCCTCCCTGTGTTTCGGGAAGACTATCAGCGACGTGGCGGGCGTGGAAGCGGCGACGTCCGCGGCCATTGAGGTGGGAGCGGCTCTATCCCCTCGTCATTCCGGGGCTCGCGAAGCGAGAGCCCGGAATCCATCGGACCGCAAGCGCCGCGGTTGAATGGATTCCGGGCTCAGCCCTTCGGGCTGCCCCGGAATGACGGAACTGGTTAAGCGCCCGGCACTTGGTCGAGGAAGCCGGTGATGCTCCTGATCCGGCCGTCCTTCAGCATGGCGAAGTCGGTGCCCTTGATCGGGCTGTCGACGCCGTCGGGCCCGAGGCCCCAGGAGAAGCGGACATGGTCGCCGAAGCCGTTCGGCTCGCCGATCAGCTTGAACGAGAAGTCCGGAAACTTCTGCTGCACGCCCGCGATCAGCGCGTCGACCCCCTCGTGGCCGTCGCCGCTCATCATCGGATCGATATAGCGTGCGTCGGCAGTCCAGTTCTCGCTCAGCATCTCGCGGCGCCGGCTCGGCGTCCGCTCGTTCCAGAGCTCGATATAACGGCGGGCGATGGTGGCGTGATCGGTCATGGTGCTCTCCTTCTGATCTGCCGGACTGTGCGGCTGTCCGGACTATCGAAGGTTTGCTTGCGCCGATCGATTACCTCTGACGTCATCGTGTGCGGAACGGTGCCGCCGGCTACGGCCTGATATAGGCCTCCGGGTCGCCGCGCGCGTGCGCCTCCATCGCGTCGAGGAAGCAGCGCACCTTGGCCGGGACGAATTGACGCGCGGGCAGCAGCGCGTGCACGTTGAGCGGCTCGCAGGCATGGTCCGGCAACAGCCGCCGCAACTCGCCGGCCGCGACCGCGGCGCGGGTGTAGCTCGCGGTGACCCGCAGCACGCCGTGGCCGGCGAGCGCCGCCTGCAAACGGACATGGGCATTCGAGCTGGTGAGGCGGGCGCGATCCACCGCAAGGTGCTCGACCGCGCCGCCGGGCGCGGTGATCGCCCATGGCGGATCGCTGGGGCCGGTCAGCAGCGGCAGCTGTCTCAACTCGTCCAGCGTGCGCGGCTCGCCGAATTTCTCCAGCAGCGCCGGTGCCGCGAACAGGCCGCGCTCGAGGGTGAAGACGCGGCGGATCACGATGCCGGCCGACGGCAGCGGCGCCTCCAGCATCGCGAATACGATGTCGTAGTTCTCGGCGATCGGGTTGACGATGTCGTGCTCGACATCGATCCGGATCGCGAGCTCCGGATAGCGGCCCATCACCGCGCAGGCGACCGGCCCCGCGTGATGCGCGCCGAATTCGTACGGCGCCTTGATGCGCAGGGTGCCCGCGACCGCGCTCGACATCGCCAGCGCCTCGCTATGGGTGTCGTGCAGTGCCGCGAACAGCGGGCGCACCTTGCGGTAGATGGTCTCGCCGGAATCGGTCAGCCGAAGGTGCCGCGTGGTCCGTTCGATCAGCCGCAGCCCGAGATTGGCCTCGAGGCGTTGCACCGCAGCACTGAGGCTCGATTTGGGATGTCCGAGCACGCGCGCGGCCGCAGTGAAGCCGCCATGCTCGACAACCTCGCAAAACAGCTCCCAGTCGCGCCACTCCATGGCCGATTGTCCATCCACCGGTACAGTGTGTCCAGCCAAATCGGATTATCCCGATGGCCGGGATCACCTAACCTGATTGCAAGCAACATTGCATCGGGAGGGTGACATGGCAGTTCACTTGGCTGACGACGACGGAATTTTCCTGCGCAACGCCTGGTATGTGGCGGCGCTGAACCACGAGCTGATCGACGGCAAGAAGCTGGCGCGCACCATTCTGGAGCGGCCGATCGTGATCTATCGCGGCGCCAGCGGAAAGGTGGTCGCGCTCGACGATCGCTGCTGCCATCGCGCCGCACCGCTCTCGATGGGGCGCGTCGAGGGCGACGACATCCGCTGCATGTATCACGGCATGAAGTTCGCGGCCGACGGCAAGTGCATCCAGATTCCCGGTCAGGACGCGATCCCCGCCAAGCTCGGCGTGCGCAGCTATCCCGTGGTCGAACGCTACAACATGATCTTCATCTGGACCGGCGATCCCGAAAAGGCCGACCCGAAGCTGATCCTCGACTATCCGCCGCTCGAAGATCCCAAATGGCGGGGCCTGCCGGGCTACATGCACTACAAGGCCAACTGGCTCCTGATCGTCGACAACCTCAGCGACTTCGCGCATCTCGCCTTCGTGCACACCAACACGCTCGGCGGTTCCGAGGAATACGCCTACAAGACCAAGCCGGTCGCGATCGAGAAGCTGGACGACGGTTTCCGCGTCGAGCGCTGGCACATGGGCGCCGATGCGCCGCCCTACCACAAGAAGGTGATCCCGAACAAAGCCGATATGGTCGATCGCCGCAATGTCGGCCGCATGATCGTGCCGGGCATCTTCACGCTCGATACGATGTTTGCGCCGGCCGGGCAGGGCGCGGAGAAGGGCGTTCAGGTTCCGGGCACCCGGCAATACCGCAATGCGCAGTTCATGACGCCGGAGACGCGCTCGTCGACGCACTTCTTCTGGAACTATTTGCACGATTTCGACACCGGCAATCCGAACATTTCGCTGTCGCTGCGGCATTCCCTCGAGGAAGCCTTCAACGAGGACAAGGACTTCATCGAGGCGCAGCAGAAGGTGCTCGATGCCGATCCGGATTATCAGCTGCTTGCGATCGGCGCCGATGCGCCGCTGACCTATTTCCGCTGGCTGTTCGCGCGCCGGCTCGAGGCGGAGAAGGGCACGGCACGCGCCGCCTAGTCCGCTCAAACGACGGCTGTGGCTGCTTGACAGCAAGCCGCGCCGGGATCGCGAGATCGTGACGTCCCGGCGTGGCTGCCGTCCAAGCGGGTTTGGCGTAAACTGATCCAGGCTGAATTTGTCGGTTCTTGATCAGGGTCAAGGTTTTGACCCGCGTTGGCCAAACTATCCCGCTAGCGATCAATCGGTGTACGAGCTTGCCCGACAAGACGGATCCATCGGATCGAAGTGCGAGCACCTGGGCGCAGGACGCCTGGTTATGGCCGTTTGAAGCCGCGCGATTGGCGCTGGACATCTACTCGCAGTGGTACCCCAATCGTGCGCCCGAGCCGACAGATTCGTCGGGCGAAGTGGCGGCGCTGCCCTGGACGACGGGTCATTCGGTCGCGCTTCAACTGCCGTCGATGTGCCTGCTGGATTTCTCAAGAGCTCCCGAAGGCCCTCCGCTGCTGGTCTGCGCGCCCTATGCGCTGCATCGCGCGCAGATTGCGGATATCGCCCCCGGCCACAGCCTGATGGAGGCGTTGCAGAAGGCCGGCGTTGCGCGTCTCTATCTCACGGATTGGCGCTCGGCGGCACCCGAGATGCGATATTTCTCGATCGACACCTTTCTGTCCGATCTCAACGTGGCCGTCGACACGATCGGGCCGCCGGTCGACCTTGCCGGTCTCTGTCAGGGCGGCTGGCTGTCGTTGCTCTATGCGGCGCGCTTTCCCGACAAGGTGCGGCGGCTGGTGCTTGCGGGCAGTCCGGTCGACGTGTCGGTGCCGTCGGAGCTTTCCAGGATGGTCGCCTCGCTCCCGCAGCAAGGCTTCGAGGCAATGGTGCGGCAGGGAGAAGGGATAGTCAGCGGCAAGCACATGCTGCAGCTCTGGAGCATTCCGTTCAGCCTGCTTGACGTGGAGGCGGCGCTGCAGGGGCCCCTCGACGGCAAGTCGGAGGATGCGCGGGTCCTGCTCGACCGCTTCACGTGCTGGAACAGCGAGACGCTTGATTTGCCGGGCACCTACTATCTCGAAGTGACCGACTGGATCTTTCGCCAGAACCGGATTGCGGCTGGAGACTTTGTCGCGCTTGGCAGCAAGGTTGATCTTGCTGCGGTGAAGCTGCCCGTCTTCCTGCTCGCGGCGGAGAACGACATCGTCGTTCCGGCCGATCAGGCATTTGCGACGTTGCGGCTGTTGGGCACGCGGCCCGCGTGGCTGCAATGCGACACCGAGCCGTGTAGTCATCTCGGCCTGTTCATGGGCTGCAGGGCTCTGGCCGGTCCGTGGCGCCGGATTGCCCGCTGGCTGCAGTCCGATCTCGGTGAGACCGCGAGCGAGCGATCGCGGATCAGCGCGTGAGTGAAAAATGAAAATGCCCCGAATTGCAATTTTGCAATCCGGGGCATCCGATATCCTTGCGATGACCTGCGTCGTGCTTACTTCGCCGCGACGACCATGATCTCGACATTGTACTGCGGCGCCGCGAGCTTGGCCTCGACGGTGGCGCGGGCCGGGGTGTTACCCTCCGAGACCCAGGCGTCCCACGCCGCGTTCATTTCGGGGAACGTCTTCATATCGGTGATGTAGATGGTCGCGCTGAGCAGCTTCGACTTGTCGGTGCCGGCCTTGGCGAGGTGGCCGTCGATGATCGACAGGATGTCCTTGGTCTGGTCGGTGACGCTGCCGCCCGCGGCCTTGCCGGCGACGACGCCGGCGAGATAGACGGTGTTGCCGTGCACGACGGCCTGGCTCATGCGCGGGCCGGTTTCGAAACGCTGAATGCTCATTTGGGTCTCCACTTGAATGGCGGGCACTGTCTAGCGTGCCAGACCGGTCCGCGCCACTGCGCATTTTGCAACGCGGCTGAAGGAAATCGCTTAAGTTGCACCGAAATCGCGGCGACCACGAACACAGTGTCGTCCCGGACAAGCGAAGCGCGATCCGGGACCCATAACCACGGAAATCAGCCGTGAAGCACATTGTGGCCCCAGCGCACTCAACGATTTGGAGCGGTGGTTATGGGTCCCTGCTTTCGCAGGGACGACAGCGGAGATTGCCTCGACGCAATCACAATTTTCAGGAATTCGATCCGGCATTCGCCCAGCGCGCGAACAGCGCGATCCGCTCAGTCGGCCAGGCGCCGTCACACGGCATGGTGCCGGCCTCGAGCCGCGCCAGAATCTGCCGGCCATGCCTGGCAACATCCTCCTCCTTCCAGAGGTCGAAGGCGAACAGCATCGAGTTGCGGTCCATCGGCCGGAACAGCGGTCGAATGTGCCGTTCGAACTGCACGGCCTCGTCAGGGCTGGGCAGCGCCACGCTGACCTCGTTCGCGGCTTGCGCATTGCCTGCGCCGGCGGACGGCCGCGCAGCCGGCGTCGCGTTGCAGACCCACCACCAGCGCGGCACCGGCATGTTCGGCGGCGGCTTCGCGTCAGGGCCGGAATTCTCCACCGCGATCCGCGAGCCCCATTCGATATAGGCGACGAAGGCGGCGCGGAATTCCGGATCGGATGGCAGCCCGGCATCGTCGGTGCTCTGCACCATATAGGTGGCCCACAGCGCGCGTTGCCCCGGCCGGATCTCCTTGCCGATATGCTGCGACACCATCCGCCGATAGCCGCCATAGCGTTCGGTGTAGAATCTCGGGCCGCCGAACACTTCGCTGAGCCAGGCCGCCACCCGTTCCGGATGGTCCGGCGACATCTCGGCGAACAGCGGGCCGAGCAGCGGATCTTCCGGCACGTAGCGGCTGTAGAAGATGCGCGTCATGTCGAGCAGCGCCGGATAACCGCCGGCCCATTCGAACAGCGTCGGCTCGCGCAAGGGATCGGTGACCGGGTCGCGAAAGCCGACGTTGCAGTGCATGCCGCTGCAGAACGGCTTGTTCAGCGACGAGCCGCAGCGGCACAGGCTGACGTGCTCCTGCGACGCGCCGGCGTTCTGTGCGATCGGCGCGCCATCCTCGTCGACCAGCACCACATCGCCGGTGACGCGATAGGGCCCGTCCTTCGACACTTCGATCTGCGGCGGCCGGCTGACGTCGGACAAGTCGGTATTGCGCTCGGGGCCAATGCCGATGCCGAGCGCGCCGGATGGACATCTGCGCACCGCGTTGACGAGGTCGTCGAGACGTGCGCCGCTCGGCGCGACGAACGGCTCCTCGCCGAGATGGAACACGGAGTTGAGCCGATCGGTGCAGAAGCCGGAATGTGCGCAGGTGCCGCGATTGTCGAACACATAGGCCTGTTGCCCTGCATAGACGTCCAGCTTGTCCGGCACGCGCCGCGAATCCTTGCCGTCGGCAAAGCCGCGCGCAACATGGCTGTCGTCGCAGAACGGCTTTGTCTGCGATTGTCCGCAGCGGCACAGCCGCACCGGCGCCTCGGCCGCGATCGGTACGCCCAGATGATCGACGATCGCAATGCCGGGCTCGGGTTCGTAAGGCCCATTGCGTCTGACGACAATGCGCTTGCGCTGATGTTGCTTGTCGCTCGCACCTCGGACGGAATTGTCGTCTGTCATGCCGTGCAGTGATCCCTGAACTCGCCCAACCCGTGCGAAGCGTGCTTAGATGGATCGACGGCGGCGCTCAACGAACCAGATGGAAAGTGCCGCGGGAGAGTTGCGATGATCCGCAAGACCAAGCGCAAATATGGTTGCCCGGTCGAGTTCTCGATCGATCAGCTCAGCGGCAAATGGAAGACCGTGATCCTGAGCCGGCTGAAGGTGCGGCCGATGCGCTACGGCGAATTGCGTCACGACATTCCGCAGCTCAGCGACAAGGTGTTGACCGAGCGCCTGCGCGATCTCTGCAATTCGGGTTTCGTCAAGCAGGAACGCGGCGGCGGCTCCTCGCGCTACTGCCTGACGAAGCGCGGCGAGATGCTGAAGCCGATGCTGCAGGCGCTCTACGATTGGGGCGAGGCCAATGCCGATACGTTCGGTGTCCGCTTTCTCAGCGCGGAGGCGGATTAAGGCTTGGAGCTTATCACCTGCTCTTTCGCCGGGCGGGCCCCAGGCCGCAGCCGCTCGCGAATGGCCTGGAACATCACGTAAAGTGGCGGGATCGCGAAGATGCCGATGAACGAGGCCAGGATCATGCCGCCGAACACCGGCGTTCCGACGCCGCGCCGGGCTAGTTCCGAGGCACCCGACGCTATGACTAGCGGTAGAAGCCCGAGGATGAAAGCGAATGACGTCATCATCACCGGGCGGAAGCGCAGGCGTGCACCTTCGGCTGCGGCTTCGAGCAGGGGCACTCCCTGTTCCCGCTTCTCCTTGGCAAATTCCACGATCAAGATGCCGTTCTTTGCCGCAAGCCCGATGAGCACGACCGTGCCGATCTGGCCGTACAGATCAAGCGTCAGCCCCGTCAGTACGATGGCGCCGAATGATCCGAGAATTCCGACCGCGACCGAGAGCAGGACGGGCACCGGAATGGTCCAGCTTTCATAAAGCGCCACTAGGAAGAGATAAGCGAACAGAAGTGCGAAGCCGAGAATGATGCCCGTCTTGCCTTCGGCGCGTTTCTCCTGGAAGGCGGTGTCAGTCCATTCTCCCGCATAACCCGCAGGCAATGTCTTTGCAGCGACTTCCTGCATCGCGTTCAGCGCTTGTCCCGAAGAAACACCCGCAGCCGGGCTGCCCTGTACCGTGACCGCCCTGCGGTTGTTGTAGCGGATCAACGCCGGCGGCCCGACAACGACCTTGACCTCCGCCAGGCTGCGCAGCGGGATCATGTTGCCGTCCTTGTCCCTCACATTGATCCGGAAAATATCCTCCACCCTGGCTCGGTCCGATGCGTCGGCCTGGACCTGCACCTGCCATGTTCGGCCGAACAGGTTCATGTTGTTGACGAAGTAACCGCCCAACGAAGCCTGCAGTGCCTGGAATACATCGCTCAGCTTGAGGCCGAGGATCTGGACCTTGTCCCGGTCTATATCGAGATAGACGGATGGATTCGTGGCGGAAAAGGTTGTGAACACGTTGTTGAGCTTCGTATCCTGGTTCGCAGCGACCGTAAGGCCGCGCACGACCTGTGCCATATCCTTTGGATCACCACCTCGGAGATCCCGCAGCACATAGGTGAAGCCGCCGCCGCTACCGAGACCAAGAATCGGCGGGGGCAGGATGGGCACGATCGAACCGCCTTGCACGCTTCGGAACTTCGGGACCAGACGCGCGATCATTTGGCGTACGCCAAGCGACTTATCCTTGCGTTGCTCGAACGGCTTGAGGGTAACGACGATGAATGCCGAGTTCGGCTGCGAATAGCTATCGATAAAGTTCAGGCCGATTACGGATGTGATGTCTTCGACCGCCGGGTCCTCGCGTAGAATTGCCTCTGCGCCGTGGACGATTTCCGCCGTCCTTGCGACCGAAGCCCCACCCGGCAATTGAACGACCACGAACAGACCGCCCTGATCGTCTTCCGGCAAGAAGCCCGTTGGCGTGATCCTTTCCAGCGCAAGTATACCTGCGCCGGAAATCGCGACCATCACAATCCCGATCACGGATATGCGCACCAGGCGCGCGACCGCCGCACCATAGGCGTCGCGCACGTAGTCGATGGACCGCATAACGTATCCAATGGGGCCGCGGCGTGGACCGTGGTGTGGACGCAGCAGCACCCCGCATAGCGCCGGAGAGAGCGTGAGCGCGTTGATCGCCGACAAGAACATCGAGACGGCAACGGCGACGGCAAATTGCCGGAACAGCTCACCGGAGATTCCGGGAATGAATGCGACTGGAACGAAAACCGACAGCAGCACCAGCGTGATCGCGATAATTGGAGCCGTTATTTCGCTCATCGCCTGCTTGGTCGCGTCCGCGGGCGAAAGCTCCGGATGCTCTTCCATCACCCGCTCGACATTTTCGACCACGACGATAGCATCATCGACGACGATGCCGATCGAGAGCACAATTGCGAGCAGGGACACGGTATTGGCGGAATAGCCGACCGCAAGCATCACGATGAAGGTTCCGATCAAGCTGACCGGAACGGCCAAGGTCGGAATGAGAGTAGCGCGAAAGCTGCCAAGAAAAAGGTAAACGACGATCACGACGAGAACGAAGGCTTCGATGAGCGTCTTTACTACCTCATGGATCGTATCCTTGACGAAAGTCGTCGGATCGTAAGTGACGGTCCATGTCAGATCTTCCGGAAAGTCTTTTTGAAGCTCTGTAAGCTGCGCCTTCACGGCATCGAGCGTCTTGATTGCATTCGCCCCTGGAGACTGGTAGATCGCGATGGCTGCAGCCGGCACTCCGTTGAAGCGTGTCTCACGATCCATATTTGCAGCGCCAAGCTCTATCCTTGCGACATCTCCTAGTCTCAGGATCGAGCCATCGTCGTTGGTGCGAATCACGATCTTCTCGAATTCATCAGGTGTCGTGAGCCGACCTTTGGTCTGGATATTGAGCTGAAGCCGCTGATCATTTGAGATCGGTCGCGCACCGATCCGCCCCACGGCCGCCTGAATGTTCTGTTGCTGGATCGCGTTGATGATATCGCCCGTCGTCAGGTTCAGCCCGGTCAAACGATCGGTGTCCACCCAGGCGCGCATGGCGTAGTCCTGTGGACCCCACAGCGAGGCGTCACCAACACCGGGCGTGCTCTTGATCTGATCGAGAAGATTGATGGTGACGTAGTTCGAGAGATAGAGCGCATCATGCGTGAGCTTCGGGGAGGACACGGCTACGACGCCAAGCAAGGCCGAAGATTTTTTCTTAACGACGATGCCCTGGCGTTGCGCTTCGGGCGGGAGGCTCGAAAGAGCGACCTGGACGCGGTTGTTGACGTTCACCGTGTTGATGTCGGGATCAGTTCCGAGTTCGAACGACACGACCAGCGAATAGCTGCCGTCGTCGCCACTGACACTCTTCATATAGATCATCTTGTCGACGCCCACGACCTGAGCCTCGATCGGCTGGGCGATCGTCGCGTCGACAACTGCGGAATTGGCGCCGGGATAGAACGTCGTGACGGAAACCTGCGGAGGAACGATATCCGGATATTGCGCGATGGGGATGGTAAAGAGGGCCAAAATTCCCGCGATCGTTGTCACGACGGCGATCACTATTGCCAGACGCGGACGATCGACGAAAACGGAGGACAGCATGATCAGCTCCGGTCGATTGTCTTCGGCAACGGTGCAGCCTGCACAGGCGCGCCAGCCCGAACAGCCTGAATGCCTTGCACAATGACTTGCTCGCCACCTTTCAGCCCCTGATCGACGACGACATCCGCACCGATCTCGGCTCCAATCTTGATACGCTTCACGACAGCCTTGCCGTCCTCGACCACGAAGACGTAAGTGCCCGCCTGATCGGCGATCAGCGCGGCTTGTGGGACCAGGACTTTCTCTTCGGGCTCACCGCTTTCGAGGATCACCTGCACGAGCTGACCATCGATCAGCACCCCATCCGGATTCGGAATGGTGGCGCGGGCAAGGATCGTGTCGGTCGACCGGCTGACCGAGACGCTCACGAAGTTGATTTCACCAATCTGTCCATAGGTCTTTCCGTCCGAGAAGCGGATCTTCACCTTGACCTTTCCGAACTTGGCGCTTCGCTCGCGGGCCTCGAGATAATCCCGCTGACTGACGGGGAAACTCACATACATCGGATCCTGGCTGACAATGGTCGTCAGGACGCCACTGTTGGGCCCGACAACGTTGCCCTTAGTGATGTTGGTCTTGTCGATCTTTCCCGCGATAGGCGAATTTATTTCGGTATAGCCGAGGTTGATCTTTGCGGTTTCAAGGTTCGCCTGGTCGCTCAGGATCTGCGCATCGGCCTGTTGATCCGCAGCAAGCGCCTGATCTCGCGCGACAGCGGTTCCGGTAGCCTTGTCGAGCAATTCCTGAGCTCTCTTGAACTGAATCTCTGTCAGCACCTTTGCGGCCTTGCTCCGATCAAGCGCGGCTTGGGCAGCCGTTACGGCGGCCTCGAAAAGTCCCCTTTCGATGCGGTAGAGGGGCGCTCCCTCCTTGACCAGGTCGCCTTCCTTGAACAGAACCTCTTCGAGATATCCGGTCACGCGTGCCCGGACCTCCACGCGCTGAACCGCCTCGATTCTCCCGACAAGCGTTCCGCTTCGCTCGATGGGCTTGCGCTCGGCTGCGACCGTGCCGACGGCGACCGCCGCAGGCGGGGCCTGCTGTGCAAGGGCGCACGTCCCAACGAAACTAAACACGACTAGGATTGAAAGGTACCGCGCAACTGCAAACGCGAAGGGATACATGGTCCAGCTCCGGGCGTTACATGTCGAGCAACCCCTTGTTAACGTGGCCCCTCTTTTTTTTAGCCACTTGATTTGGATCAAGGTGTGCTTGATATCCGCGCTCAGCTTCCGACATTCATTGCTATTTGCTCGGTCGAGCGTCACGTCAGGCGCTGCCATCCCCGCAAAGGGGAAACCGGTATCACAAGCGCAGGGGCCGCGGGCCGCGGTTCAGTGTGTTCGCCCGGCGATGTCCCAAGTGAGGCTTGGCCGGTCAAAACGCCCTTTGGGGAGGCGGCGCGGGGTGCCTCTTGGTGGTTTCATTATGCTCGAATCACGAGCATCAGTGGCGGCATGCTCATGATGTTCATGGTACGCAAGATCGAAGGCGGGCGCGTACAGTGCGGTGACAGCGTTTAACAGGCGCTCTCCGTTCGAAGGAGAGCCAATCGCAACGGGTCACTTGATCTACGTCAATACAACCCAGCCACTAGTCATCCATTTTTTCACAAGCGATCTAAAGACAATCGGCAAGTCCTGATCACTTGGGAGTAACGAGATGCGCAAGCTGTTGCTAGTTGCCATCGGGTGCATTCTCCCCACTCTAGCGTCCGCACAAGATTGGAAGCCGACCGTGGAAAAATGGCGAGCCTGTGCCGACGCCGCGGCGGAGCGATATTCAAAGAGCTCGGAAAGCGCTCCGGTAGTGGCGCGCTTAGCAGCGCTCGCATGTAATGATGAAAAAAGGAAGCTCTGAAGGCGGTCACACAGACCGACGGCGCCAATTTTGCAGATCAGTACATCGAGTCTGCTGAGCGCTACTACATCGATGTTCTTTCCGTCAGGGTCATGGAAATGCGCTTGCGTCCTTGATCGCCATGAAGGTTGTAATGCCAAACACCTCGAGGGGTGTCCTCCACATCCAAAATCTTCCCTGCACGTTCCCGATAGACCTCCAGCGGCGGCACATCCGCTCCGGATCAAAAGCGGTAAGGTTCTGGGCGCACCGACGCTTTTCGACCTGGAAAGCGTCGGTTGTAGAAGTCCGCAACGGCTTATGCGACAGCCTTCGGACGAGCGATGCTTGGAGGCGAGGGATACTTGCGCAATTTCGGAATATTGGAAGTGTGTCCCTGAGTTGCCCGTCGCTTGGTCGAACGCGGCCACCGCCGGCTACTTTGCATGGGGTTGTTTTCGATATTTTGGCAGCGCCCCCTGCGACGGTTCCATGACTTTCCTGCGGAACTAGTCTGGAGAGCGGATTTCGGCCGGAACCATCAGCGAGGAAAGCTCGTTGTCGCGGGATGTGTTGGGGGCAATCAACACAAGGAATGCTCATGCGCATCCGCATCTCTACGGCGTCCATCATCGTTGCGGCGCTCTCGCTTGGAACACCTGCCTGGGCGCAAGCGCCGGGAACGCAACCGAACACGCCGTCGCAGGCCGAGTCCGACCAACCCGCCACGATCAAGACCATACAGGTCGTGGACGTGAAGGAGCTGAAGCCCGAAGTCCGGTCAAGGGTCGAGGCTGTCATCGCAAAGGCAAGCGAAGAAGACCTGAAGAGCCTGCGGGGTTCCATCGACGCCTCCACGGAAGCGACATCCGCGCTCAAGGCGAAGGGACTGAGCTCGGCACAGGTTGTCGCTGTCAATCTCAGCAACGGCATCCTCACGCTCTTCACCAAGCTCGCGTGAGCGCCAAGGTCGCTCCAAGATAGCTGAGGAAATTCGGACCCAATGATAAGAGCCCGCCGGTTCAACCCGGCGGGCTTCTAATTCACCGCCTTCGCCGCCGCGCGCCCCGCGTTGCGGCCCGAGAACAGGCAGCCGCCGAGGAATGTTCCCTCCAGCGAGCGATAGCCGTGCACGCCGCCGCCGCCGAAGCCCGCGGCCTCGCCGGCCGCGTAGAGCCCGCGAATGATCTGGTGATCCCTGCCGAACACGCGCGAATCGAGATCGGTCTCGAAGCCGCCGAGCGTCTTGCGGGTCAGGATGTTGAGCTTCACCGCGATCAGCGGGCCGTGCTCGGGATCGAGAATCCGATGCGGCTTCGCGGTCCGGATCAGCCTGTCGCCGATGTAGCGCCGCGCATTGTGCAGGTTCATCACCTGCGCGTCCTTGACATAGGGGTTGGTGATCTCGCGGTCGCGTGCCTCGATCTGCGTCCTGATGGCGTCGAGCTGCAACAGGTCATTGCCGACGAGCTTGTTCATGGCACTGACGAGGTCGGCGAGATTGTCGCGCACGATGAAGTCGGCGCCGTGCTGCTTGAACGCTTCCACCGGCGCCGGCGCGCCCTTGTTGGTGGCGCGCTTGATCGTCATGCGCCAGCTTTTTGCCGTCAGGTCCGGGTTCTGCTCCGAGCCCGACAGCGCGAATTCCTTCTTGATGATGCTCTGGGTCAGGATGAACCACGAATAATCGTAGCCCGTGCCCATGATGTAATGCAGCTGCCCGAGCGTGTCGGAGCCCGGGAACAGCGGCGCCGGCAGCCGCTTGCCTGACGCATCGAACCACATCGACGATGGTCCCGGAAGAATACGGATACCGTGGCGCGGCCAGATCGGGTTCCAGTTCTGGATGCCCTCCACGTAGTGCCACATGCGATCGCGGTTGATCAGCCTCCCGCCCGCGTGCTCGGTGATCCCGATCATGCGGCCGTCGACGTGTTCGGGCACGCCGGAGATCATGAACTTCGGCGGTGCGCCGAGCCGCTGCGGCCAGTTTTGCCGCACCAGATCGTGATTGCCGCCGATGCCGCCGGAGGCGACGATCACCGCCGGCGCACGCAGCGAAAAATCGCCGACGACGGTGCGCGAGGAGCTCTTGCCGCGCTCCACGGCTGATGGTTCGAGGATCGCGCCGCTCACGCCGTCGACCGCACCGTTGGTGACGCTGAGCGCATCGACGCGATGGCGGAACTTGAACAGCAGATGTCCGTTCTTCGCGGCCTCGCGCGCGCGCCGTTCGAACGGCTCGACGATGCCGGGGCCGGTACCCCAGGTGACGTGGAAGCGCGGCACCGAATTGCCGTGACCCATGGCGTCGTAGCCGCCGCGTTCGGCCCAGCCGACCACCGGGAAGATGCGATGGCCCATCGCGCGCAGCCAGTCGCGTTTCTCGCCGGTGGCGAAGGCGACATAGGCTTCGGCCCATTTGCGCGGCCAGTGATCCTCTTCGCGATCGAAACCCGCGGTGCCCATCCAGTCCTGCAGCGCGAGCTCGGCGGAATCCTTGATGCCGAGCCGGCGCTGTTCCGGCGAATCGACCAGGAACAATCCGCCGAACGACCAGAAGGCCTGGCCGCCGATGCTCTGCTCCCCTTCCTGGTCGAGCACGATGACGCGCTTGCCCGCGTCGGCGATCTCGGTTGCGGCGACCAGACCGGCAAGCCCGGCGCCAATCACGATCACATCTGCGTCGTCAGCCATTCTGATTTCCCCCGTCCGCCGGAATTCAAGACCGCGTCGTTGCGCGCGGTCAACGCCAAATGGACCTTGCCTGTGGCGGCGAGGCACCAAGTTGTTGCGGCAAGTTGTTCCAGTTTGGGACCTTTTCCACGCTCCACTGCAGCGTGGGCGCAACACCCAATTTGAATTTGTTTTGACCGGCTTCGCTCGTCTGGACAAAATTCCGCGGCCGCAACACGCTCACGATTGTCTTGCATCACAGACCAAACAGATTCGGTTTCGACTGGGGCTGGCCAAAATGAAGTTGATGACGGGGTTGCTCGCTGCGGTTCTCCTGCTGGCGGGAATGGGGGCGTCTCAAGCAGTGGTCAGGATCGCCGATGATCGTGGCGGCAAGATCGGCGTCTATGTCGACAGGTATCAAGATCTGCGCACGTCGGGCGAGACCGTGATCATCGACGGGCTGTGCGCCTCGGCCTGCACCATCGTGCTCGGCAAGGTTCCTCACGACCGGATCTGTGTGACCTCACACGCCAGTCTCGGCTTCCATGCGGCCTGGGACTACGGCGACAACGGCCGCCCGGTCCCCAATCCCGAAGCCACCCATATGCTGTACCTGATGTACCCGCCGGCGGTACGCAAATGGATCACGAATCGCGGTGGCCTGACCCGGCGCATGATCTTCCTGCAGGGCAAACAACTGCAGGCGCTGTACAAGCCGTGTTATCTCAACGCCCAGGCCTCGGCGAAGCCCGTGCATTGATCTGCCGGTCGCGGTTTGGCGTCCTCGCGCGTCATGGCCGGCAACCCCGGCATCGCGGGGCGAGCACCGGAAACCGCCTCGCTATCATTTGACGGTCTGCCACCGCCATTGCGCTTGCTGCCTGCCGGAACCCGGCCTATCTCAACCCCATGGTTCAGCCGATCTCCACCCGATCCGAGCTCATGACGGCTCCGCAGGGCCGGGTGGCGTCTGCGATCCTGTGGGGCGCCGCCGGCATCGGCGGATTGGCCCTGCTTGCCGCTGCCGCGCTCTGGTTCCACTACGGGACCGCGGTGTTTTTCGAAATGATCACGGCCGGCATCTCCGCCTGCTTCTGACAAGGACGCCCTCGCATCATGCCCCGGACCACGCGCCCATTGGTGATCTTCGCTGCCTTCGCGGGCAGTCTGGCGGTCGGCCTGTTCCTCATGCTGTGGGCGGTCGGCGGCTTGCGCACCGTCGCTGCGCCGGCCGCGATCGGCGGGCCGTTCCAGCTGACCGACCAGGTCGGCCAGACCGTCACCGACAAGAACCTTCAGGGCAAGCCGACGCTGATCTTCTTCGGCTTTACCCATTGCCCGGACATCTGCCCGACCTCGCTGTTCGAGATTTCCGAGGTCCTGAAGGCGATGGGTAAGGATGCCGACCGCGTGAATGCCTATTTCGTCTCGGTCGATCCGGAACGCGACACCGCTACGGCGATGAAGGACTACCTTTCGAGCTTCGATCCGCACCTCAAGGGCCTGACCGGCGATCCCGCCGCGATCGCCAAGGTGCTGTCGAGCTATCGCGTCTACGCCAAGAAAGTGCCGCTGAAGGATGGCGACTACACGATGGATCACACCGCGCTGATCTATTTGATGGACCGTGACGGCCATTTCGTCGCGCCGTTCAATCTGAAACGGACGCCGGAAGAGGCGGCCACCGATCTCAAACGGTATCTCTGATCGCTATTTCCGGTTGAGAAACAGCCCAATCGGCGCTCGCATCAGGCGCCGGATGGTCTATAAGCCGTTCAATTTCCTGAAATTGCCGGTTATGCCAAATTTGTCTGCCCAGCCCTTTGCCGTCCGCTCGCGCCAGTCTCGCCTGGCCGCGGGAATGATGGCGGCCGTCGTGTTTGTCATGGCGGGGCCTGCGGTCGCGCAGACGCCGCCGGCACAGGCCCCGGCTGCAAAGAACGCTCCGGCTCCGGCCCCCTCCACCAAGGCGGCCCCTGCACAGGCGGTGCCCGCATCGCCCCCGGCGGCGGCCGCTCCGCCGGCCACGACCCTGCCGCCCAAGGCCGCTGCCGAAGCAGCGCCGCAGGCGGTGCCCGGCTTCTGGGACCCGCGGCGCCGACCGGACCGGCCCGACCTGTCGCGCCTTACCGTGATTCGCTTCCTGACCGAGACCGATTATCCGCCCTTCAACTTCACCGGTCCGGACGGCAATCCGGCCGGCTTCAACGTCGACCTGGCGCGGGCGCTCTGCGACGAGATCAAGGTCACCTGCACCATCCAGATGCGGCGCTTCGAGACCCTGATCGATGCGCTCGCCACCAACCGCGGTGATGCCATCATCGCCTCGATGGCGGTGACGCCGCAGCTGCGCGCCAAGGTCGATTTCACCGATCCCTATTACCGTGCGCCGGCGCGCTTCGCGTCGCGCCGCGACAACGTGATGCCGGAAATCCGTCCCGAGTATCTCGAGGGCAAGAAGGTCGGTGTCATCGCCGGCACCTCGCACGAGGCCTACCTCAAGGCGATGTTCACCGACGCCGAGATCCATTCCTATCCGGATAACGACGCGCTGCGCGCGGCACTGCGCCGCGGCGAGGTCGACTTCATCTTCGGCGATGCGATCTCGCTCGCGTTCTGGATCAACGGCACCGATTCCGCCGAATGCTGCGCGTTTTCCGGCGGCCCCTTCGTCGAGAGCCGCTTTTTCGGCGAGGGCGTCGGCATCGCGGTGCGCAAGGGCAACGACCTGCTTCGGCAGTCGCTGAACTGGGCGCTGTTCCGGATCTGGGAAAAAGGCCGCTTCACCGATCTGTGGCTGCGTTATTTCTCGATCAGCCCGTTCTGAGGAACGAGTGTCTTCACCTCGCCCCGCCTGCGGGGAGAGGTCGGAATTCAAGCGCAGCTTGAATTCCGGGTGAGGGGGATTCACCGCGATTCCGGCTCTTGCCGTTGATGCGGATCGAGCCCCTCACCCCAACCCTCTCCCCGCAAGGGCGGGGCGAGGGAGCAGGCACCGCTGCCGTCGTTTTGCATTTTGCCGCGAAAGCGTTAGTTTTCGCGGCCTTTTTGGAGAAAGCCTGAAGAATGTCCGTGATTGATCTTGCTGCCAGCCCGAGCGACCTGCGGGCGCTCGCCGAACAATCCAACGCCTGGCCGTTCGAGCAGGCGAAAGCGATTGTGGCGCGGCTGAAGAAAAATCCGAAGGACGAGGTGCTGTTCGAGACCGGCTACGGCCCCTCGGGCCTGCCGCATATCGGCACGTTCGGCGAGGTCGCGCGCACCACGATGGTGCGCCATGCCTTCCGCGTGCTGACCGAGGACAAGATCAAGACCCGCCTGCTCGCCTTCTCCGACGACATGGACGGTCTGCGCAAGGTGCCGGACAACGTGCCGAACAAGGAGATGCTCGCGCAGCATCTCGGCAAGCCGCTGACCAAGGTGCCCGATCCGTTCGGCACCCATCCGAGCTTCGGCCAGCACAACAATGCGCGGCTGCGCGCCTTCCTCGATCAGTTCGGCTTCGACTACGAATTCGCGAGCTCGACCGAGTATTACACCTCCGGCCGGTTCGATGCCGCGCTGCTGCGCATGCTGGAGCGGATCGAGAAGGTGATGGCGATCATGCTGCCGTCGCTGCGCGAGGAGCGGGCGGCGAGCTACTCGCCGTTCCTGCCGATCTGTCCGCGCACCGGCCTCGTGCTCTACGTGCCGGTGACGGCGCACGACGCCAAGGCCGGTACGATTTCTTACGAGGATCCCGACACCAAGGAGAGCGTCACCGTTCCCGTCACCGGCGGCCGCTGCAAGCTGCAATGGAAGCCGGATTGGGCGATGCGCTGGTACGCGCTCGGCGTCGACTACGAAATGGCCGGCAAGGACCTGATCGACTCGGTGAAGCTGTCCGCCAAGATCTGCTCGGCGCTCGGCGGCACGCCGCCCGAAGGCTTCAACTACGAGCTGTTCCTCGACGAGAAGGGCCAGAAGATTTCGAAGTCGAAGGGCAACGGGCTCACCATCGATGAATGGCTGCGCTACGCGTCACCGGAATCGCTGTCGCTGTTCATGTACCGCGAGCCGAAGGCGGCGAAGCGACTCTATTTCGACGTCATCCCGCGCAATGTCGACGACTACCAGCAGTTCCTCGACGGCTTCACGCGGCAGGAGGCGCGGCAGCAGCTGCAGAATCCGGTCTGGCACATCCATTCCGGCAAGCCGCCGCAGGCCGACATGCCCGTCACCTTCCAGCTCTTGCTGACGCTGGTATCGTCGTCGAACGCGGAGAACGCCGAGACGCTGTGGGGCTTCATCGGCCGCTATCGGCCCGGCGTGACGCCACAGACCCATCCGAAGCTCGACGCGATGGTCGGCTACGCCATCAACTACTATCGCGACTTCGTGGCGCCGACCAAGCAGTTCCGCGAGCCGACCGAAGGTGAGCGTGCCGCGCTGCAGGATCTGCGCGATGCGCTCGCCAACATGCCTGCAAGTGCGACCGCGGAAGACATCCAGAACGTGGTCTACGAGATCGGCCGCCGCGAGCCGTTCCTCGACATGGTCAAGAAGGGCAAGGACGGTCGTCCCGGTGTCTCGCTCGACTGGTTCAACATGCTCTACCAGGTGCTGCTCGGTCAGGAGAAGGGCCCGCGCTTCGGCTCCTTCGTCGCAGTCTACGGCGTGCAGAATGCGGTCAACATGATCGACGGCGCGCTGGCGCGTTCGTCGTAGGCTTCGATCTCTCCCAAGGGGAGGGACAAAGAGCCGCAAAAGCGGATGGCAGTCCTGCCCCAATTTCAGCGAGGGTTCGAGCGGGATTGCGCTAAACTCGCTCCCATAAAATCAGCACGGCCTCCGCAGAGAGGCCGGCACAGATGGGAGCATGCGCATGCAGTTCAGAGTTTCGCCGACATCGCTGCGGGACAGTTCGAGCGCCGAGGAATGGCAGGCGCGGGTCGATCTCGCGGCGGCGCATCGGCTCGCCTACATCCACGGCTTTTCGGAAGGCATCTTCAACCATCTCACCTTCGTGGTGCCCGGCCGCACCGATCGCTATTACCAGATCCCGTTCGGCATGCACTGGTCGGAAGTAACCGCGTCGTCCTTCATGGAGGTCGGCATCGACGATGCCGAGGTGAAGCGCGGCGAGGGTGAGGTCGAGCGCTCCTGCTTCTGCATCCATGCGCCGATCCACAAGGCGTTGCCGCAGGCCAAGGCGGTGTTCCACACCCACATGCCGTATGCGAGCGCGCTGACGCGGCTCGAGGATCCGCGCATCAAGGAGATCGGCCAGACCGAGGTCGGGCTGTCGGAGGCGATCGCCTATGACGATCTCTACACCGGCCCTGCGCTCGATCCCGAGGAAGGCGCACGGCTCGCCAAGGTGATCGGCAACAAGACCATCCTGTTCATGGCCAACCACGGCATCTCGACCGTCGGCGAAACCGTCGCCGATGCCTATGACCGGCTCTATTACATCGAGCGCGCCGCGCAGGTGCAGATCTATGCGATGTGGACCCGGCAGCCGCTGAAGCAATTGCCGCAGCATGTGGTGGAGAAGACCAAGCGCGATTTCCGCGACGACCATCTCTACAACGGCCCGTCCCCGGCGCAGCGGCATTTCGATGCGCTGAAGCGGATGCTGGACCGCAAGGAGCCGGACTACGCGACGTAAGCGCAGCCAGTGCGGCAAATTCATCGTCGTCCCGGCGAAGGCCGGGACCTATTGCCACAGGGTTGGGTTGTTAGAACAGGCCGCGGCCCCGGCGTGCGTAAGCGCAATGAGTGGTGGTTATGGGTCCCGGCCTTCGCCGGGACGACACCGTTGGTGTGGCGGCTTGCGATGATCGCTACTGGCTCGCCCACACCACGCGCGCGATCCACGTGACCTCTTCGGCATCGAGCATGCGGTCGGGATGCTCCGGATTGAGCGAGGCGAGTTCCAGCACCTTGCCGGTGCGGCGCTTCAGTTCCTTCACCATCACCTCGCCGCCGGTGGTGCGCACCACGACGCGGTCGCCGCGGCGGATCGCGGTCGCCGGTGACACCACGATGATGTCACCTTCGCGATAGGCCGGCTTCATCGAGTCGCCCTCGATCTCCAGCGCATAGGCGTGCTCGTCTGTTGTCGCCGGCAGCGCCACTTCATCCCAGCCCTTGCCGGCGGGAAAGCCGGAGTCGTCGAAATAGCCGCCGGCGCCGGCTTGGGCGAAGCCGAGCAACGGCACTGATTGGCCGGCGCGCGGGCCGTCGCCGAGCAGCTGCACGAACGTCTCCATGCTGGCATTGCTCGCGGCCAGCGCCTTGGAGAGCGATTCGGTCGAAGGCCAGCGCTCGCGGCCGTCGCCGGTCACGCGCTTGGACTTGTTGAAGGTGGTGGGATCGAGACCGGACTGCTTGGCGAGACCGGACGGTGACAGGCCGGCGCGTTCGGCGAGCCGATCGAGTGCGGCCCAGACCTGCGCGTGGGTCAGCGGTCGGGCGGCTTTGGGTTGCTTGGCCATCGAGGACATCCCCCGGGTGGTATCCTAGGAATTATTGCCTGAAACTTGGGATTTTCGCAAATCTGCCGCCGGATCTGTCCCGGCACGGCTTGAGTTGCGCCGCTGCCGCCGATACGGTCCCTCGCTCGCCACATGGCGTCTGGGGCATTTCCCCTCAAATCCGGATAAAACCCCAAGAGACTCAAGGACAAAAGGGAAGGCCGGGCCGTGCCTATGATCTACAAAATCACCCCCGCTTCGGCCTGGCGCGAGGCCGAGCGGCAGGGCGTGTACCGGGGCAGTGCGGACGACAATCGCGACGGCTTCATCCATTTTTCCACCGCCGCCCAGGTGGCCGAGACCGCGCGCAAGCACTACCACGGGCAAACCGGCCTGTTCCTGGTCGCGGTCGATGCCGATGCGCTGGGCGACGCCCTGCGCTGGGAGCGGTCGCGCAATGACGAGCTGTTCCCGCATCTCTATGGCGAACTCGACCTCGGTGCGGTCACCGAAATCCTCAGCCTGCGCGCGCGCTCCGACGGTGGCCACGACGTTCCGGAGCTCAAGCCGTGATCCGTGCCTTCGACGCCTTCTCGTTGCCGCTGCTGCGCTGGTTCGATCCGGAAGATGCCCATCGCATGGCGATCCAGGGCCTCAAGCTGTTGCCGCCGATCCGGCAACGGGTGGATGATCCCAAGCTCGCGGTGCGCGCCTTCGGACTGAACTTCCCGAACCCGATCGGCATGGCGGCGGGTTTCGACAAGAGCGCCGAGGTGCCCGACGCGCTGCTGCGGCTCGGCTTCGGCTTTGTCGAGATCGGGTCGGTGACGCCGAAGCCGCAGGCCGGCAATCCGCGGCCGCGGCTGTTTCGCCTGGAGCGCGACGAAGCCGTCATCAACCGTATGGGCTTCAACAATGACGGTGCGGAAGCCGTGCTGCGCCGGCTTGCCGCGCGCGCCGGCGCCGCCGGCATCGTCGGGGTCAATGTCGGGGCCAATAAGGATTCGGCCGACCGCGTCGCCGACTATGTGAAGCTGATCGAGACGTTCGCGCCGGTCGCGAGCTATTTCACCGTCAACGTCTCCTCGCCGAATACGCCGGGCCTGCGCAATCTGCAGCAATCGGCGGCGCTCGACGATCTGCTGGCGCGGGTGATCGATACCCGCGAGCGCGTGCGCAAGAACGCCGGCGATTCCCCGGTGCTGCTGAAGATCGCGCCGGACCTGAGCCTCGCCGAGCTCGACGACGTCGTGCACATCGCGCGCTCGCGGCGCGTCGACGGCATGATCGTCGCCAACACCACGCTGGCACGTCCCTCGACCTTGCGCGAAGACAACCGCGCCAAGGAGCAGGGCGGTCTGTCGGGCCGTCCGCTGTACCGTCTGTCGACGCGGATGGTGGCCGAGACCTATGTCCGCGTCGAAGGCGCGTTTCCGCTGATCGGCGTCGGTGGTATCGATTCCGGCGGTGCGGCGCTGACCAAGATCCGCGCCGGGGCCAGCCTGATCCAGCTGTATTCCTCGCTGGTCTACAAGGGCATCGGCCTGGTCGACGACATCAAGCGCGATCTGTCCTCGACCTTGCTGCGGACGGGGCGCGACTCGCTGTCGGAGATCGTCGGCGCGGATGCTGCGACCATCACCGCCGAGGATTGGCCGGCGAGGTAGGTGTCCGTAGCCCGGATGGAGCGCAATCCGGCTGCGCCCTAACCTCCCCTTGAAAAGGGGAGGTCGCTTTGCTCGCCAGAGCAAAGCGGGTGGGGATCAGCTCTCTCCATGAGCTGCGTCGCCTGTGGCCTGACCCCCATCCCGACCTTCCCCCTTTCAGGGGGAAGGGGAAGAGAACTTCGTAGCCCGGATGGAGCGCAGCGCAATCCAGGTCTTGCCGAGGGCGGAGACCCCGGATTTCGCTTCGCTCCATCCGGGCTACGAATCTACGATTTGAATGACTTCTTCAGCAGCGCCGGATAGCGCAGGCCCTGCAAGCCGCCGCGCGCGACGTAGAAGCCGAGCAGCGCGATCCACAGGCCGGTGTTGCCGTATCCGCTCAGCACCCACCAGGCGGCGAGGAAGATCGCGAGCGAGGCCAGCATCAGATTGCGCATCTCGCGCGCCCAGGTCGCGCCGACATAGATGCCGTCGAAGCCGAACGCGAACACGCCGGGCAGAGGGGCCAGGATCACGAACACCAGGAACTCGCGCGCATAGCGGCGCACGTCCTCGCTGGTCGTCATCAAATTGATCAGCGCCGGTCCGAACAGCGCGAACAGCACCGAGACCACCAGCGCGAAGCCTGTGCCCCACAGCAGTACCAGCCGGGTCGAATCGGCGAAGCCGCGTCCGTCGCGCGCGCCGAAAGCGCGGCCGCACAGCTGCTGCGCGGCGTTGGCGAGGCCGTCGAGGAAGAAGGCACTCACCAGCAGGAAATTGTTCAGCACCGAATTCGCCGCCAGGGTCACGTCGCCTTCGCGCGCGCCCTTTGCGGTGAAGAACAGGAACACGACGATCAGCGCCGCGGTGCGGACCATGATGTCGCGGTTGACCGCCAGCATGCGCGTCAGCTTGGCGCGATCGAACAGCGTGGCCGCGGGAACCGCAAAGCCGCCTTGCGAGATCCGCCACGCCACGACGATGCCGGCAACGAAACCGGTGGTCTCGGCGAGCACGGCGGCGATTGCGGCGCCGGCAATGCCGGCGCCATAGGCCTGCACCAGCAGCACGGTTGCGATCATGTTGATGATGTTGATCACGATCTGCAGCGCCAGCGCCAGATTGGCGCGCGCCTGGCCGACCAGCCAGCCCAGGATGACGTAGTTGGCGAGCGCCAGCGGCGCCGACCAGATCCGGATCATGAAATAGCTCTTGGCCGCGCGCGTGACGCCCTCGCTGCCGCCCATCAGCTGGAATGTGACTGCGGCGAGCGGCACCTGCAGCGCGATCAACGCCGCGCCGATCAAGCCGGCGACGATGAAGCCGCGCACCAGGATCGCGGCATATTCCTGTGGCTCGCCCGCACCCTGCGCCTGCGCGGTGAAGGCCAGCGTGCTCATGCGCAGGAAGGCGAACAGCCAGAACAGGCAATCGAAGATCACCGAGGCCATCGCCACGCCGCCTAGCAGCGCGGCATCGTCGAGCCGGCCGATCGCGGTGGTCGAGACGATGCCGATCAGCGGCGTGGTCAAATTGGCGACCATCGCGGGGCCGGCGATGGCGAAAACCTGGCGGCTCGTGATCTTCTGGTGAACGGGGGCGTGCATGGCTACAATTGTGAGGAACGTCCAATTTTATCGCCTTGTCCGCCGCGCGGCCATGCTCGAATTGTTCTCAGAGCAATGCGGTGGCGAGGGGGCTGGGCAGCCCGCGAAGCAATTGCATCGTCAGAACACCACGACCATGCCGTCGCTTGCTGCCGTGTAAGGCAGCTCGTCGACGCGGCCGAGCATGTCGTCGCTCATGTGGGTCAGCACCACGCGTTTGGCGTTGATCGCTGGTAAATGCGCTTCCAGTGTTTTCAGGCTGAGATGGTTCTTGACCATCTTGTCGTAGGTATAGGCTTCGGCGATGAACAGATCGGCGTCCCGCGCCGCCGGGATCAGCGCGTCGGTCCACTCGGTGTCGGCGCTGTAGCTGACGATTCGGCCTTCCGCCTCGACGCGATAGGCGAGGTGCGGCCCGCCGGATTCGCCATGCACCACCGGGTAGGGCGTCACGGTCACCTCGCCGAAGGTGCGCCGCTCTCGCTGCGTGAGCGTGACAACGGACAGATCGAAGCGCTGTCTGGTTTTGGAGGAGTGCTCGAACATCACCTCCATCACTTCGGGCAGTTTCGTCTCGATGCCTTCGGGACCTGCGATCACCAGCGGCCGGGTGCGGCGCGAGAATTGCGCGTCGAGCAGGAAGAACGGCAGGCCGGCAAAATGGTCGCCGTGGAAATGCGTGATCAGGATCAGGTCGATGGCGTCGCGGTCGATCTCGAGCCGCTTCATCGCGGGAAGCGATGAAGCGCCGCAGTCGATCAGGAAATTGGCCGGCGCGCCGCTGACGTGAAAGCAGGTGTTGAAGCGGCCGCCGGAGCCGAATGCATCGCCGCAGCCGACAAATCGCAATTGCATCTGCTGCGAGCTTTCCCTGGGATCAGCGGCCGCGTGGCGCGCCGAACAGCCGTGACAGGAACCAGATCGGGATCACGATCACGGCGCCGAGCAGGAAGTAGCGCCAGGCCCAGTTGATCGCGTCGAAGCCGAAATCCCAAAGGCTCTGGAACAGCCTGCGGATGCTATGGAGAATGTTCCACGGGTCGAGGCCGATCGCGGCGAGCACGACGCCGACCAGGATCGAGAGCAGGATCAACCGGAACGCCACCGAGAGCGGCGAGCCGCCGAGAAAGCGGTACAGGCCGTCGCTCTGGCCGCCGGCCGGCAAGTCCCTGACGTCGTTGGGCATCGTTGTCTCCTGGCGGAATCGCCCGCGCATTATAGGTCACGGCGGTGCACATGGGAAACCCGCGGGGCGCGATCAATGGCTGCCATGCGGCTTGCGGGTTTAACTTCCTGTCATGGAGATTAACATCCGTTCAAGTGTCTCCAGCCGGTCGGCTTCGCGCGGAGGCTTGTCCCAGCGCAGGCGGCTGATGCGGGGAAAGCGCATCGCGACGCCGGATTTGTGACGCGGCGAGCGCTGCAGGCCCTCGAAGGCGACTTCCAGCACCAGCCCCTGATCCGGCTCATGTACGACGTGCCGCACCGGCCCGAACTTCTCGGTGGTGTTGCGGCGGACGAAGCGGTCGATCTGCAGCAGCTCCTCGTCGGTGAAGCCGAAATAGGCCTTGCCGACCGGCACCAGCTCGTCGCCGGCCTCGCCACGGGTCCAGACCCCGAACGTATAGTCGGAGTAGTAGGACGAGCGCTTGCCGTGGCCGCGCTGCGCATACATGAGCACCGCGTCGATGATTTGCGGATCGCGCTTCCATTTCCACCACGGGCCTTTGGGCCTCCCAGGCAGATAGGGTGCGTCGCGCCGCTTCAGCATCACGCCTTCGACCGCGTCCGCATCGTCGCCGGCGCCTGCGCTCTTCGGATCGGCGCGCGCGGCGGCGAGTTCTTCCCAGCTTGCGAACGGCACGGTCGGCGACAGGTCGATGCGCGGATCGTTCAGCCTGGCGACGAAGGCTTCGAGCTGCGCACGCCGTTCGGTGAACGGCAGCTCGCGCAGATCGTTCGCGTCGTCGCCGAGCAGGTCGTAGGCGCGCAGATGAATTGGGAATTCCTTGATCAGCTTCGGCGAGACGACTTTGCGGTTCAGCCGTTGCTGCAAGACGTTGAAGGTCTGCACGCGGCCGTCGCGCAGCACCAGCAATTCGCCGTCGATCGCGCCGGGCAGATGCAGCGACGGCACCAGGTCGGGGAAGCTGCCGGTGATGTCCTCGCCGGTGCGCGAATAGAGCCGCGCCTGGAGGTGGCCGCGCGCATCACGACCGGCGACTGCCTGCACGCGGATGCCGTCCCATTTCCATTCCGCGCTGAAATCGGCGGCGTCGAGATTGGCAAAGTCCGCATCCTCGATCGCATGCGCCAGCATCACCGGGCGGAATGGGGTCGGGTCGCTGTTGACAGGCTTGTCGCCGCGGCCTTCGAGCCAGGCGAACAGGTCGAGATAGGGCGGCGACAGCCCCGGCCACATCAGCTCGATCTCGTGCGGGTCCTTGTCGCCGAGTGCGGCCGCTGCGGTCTTCGCCAGCCGCGCCGAGATCCCGATCCGCATCGCGCCGGTGACGAGCTTCAGCAACGCCCAGCGTCCGGTCTCGTCGAGCTCGTCCAGCCAGCGCGCCAGCTGTGCCGGCAGCTCGGCCTTGCCGAGCGTGCGCAGCGTGGTGACGACGTCGGTCAGGGTCGGGGGAGGCGGGTTGTTGTGGAGAGTGTTGCGCATGCGTGGGTCATCACTTGCATCGCGCCCGCGGTACCCCTCTCCCTCACCCTCCCCCGCAAGGGGGGAGGGAGCTCAACCACCGCGGTCACCTCACAACGATGTTGAGGTAACTGATGTCGGTGAGGGACGCACAAGCGGACGGGTTCCCTCCCCCCTTGCGGGGGAGGGTGAGGGAGAGGGGTACCGCGGGCGCGATGCAAGTGAGAACACACGACAGCGCAACACTCTCCACACACAACCCACGCCCCCGACCCGGCCCGACGGCGCACAGAGCATAAGCCAAAAGCCCGG
>NZ_VKHP01000420.1 GCF_010811875.1 Bradyrhizobium uaiense | reverse complement strand
AGGATTTGAACCGGACGGCGGCAGCTTATCCGTCGGAACGGTGCATCCATGAGCTGTTCGAGACACAGGTGCAAAAAGCGCCGGAAGCGGTGGCGCTGGTCTGCGAAGATGAGCGGCTGAGCTATGGTGAGCTCAACGCACGGGCCAACCGGCTGGCGCATCATTTGATCGCCCTCGGGGTCAAGCCGGACCAGCCGGTGGCGATCTGCCTGGAGCGCAGCCTGGCGATGGTGGCCGGGCTTTTGGCGATCCTCAAGGCGGGCGGTGCCTATCTGCCGCTGGACCCGGCCTATCCCAGCGAACGGCTGCGGCAGGTTGTCGACGATGCCGCGCCGCGGCTGCTGCTTTGCGATGCCGCCGGCCGCGCAGCACTCGGCCGTGAGGTGCTGGATGCTGTGACAGTGGTCGATCTGGCGACGGCCACGCCGGCCTGGGCCGACCGGCCGGATTCGGACCCCGACCCGCGCGCGCTTGGCCTCACATCCAGTCACCTTGCCTATGTGATCTACACCTCAGGCTCCACGGGGACCCCAAAGGGGGTCATGATCCAGCATCGGGGATTGGTCAATCTACTGTTTACTCAGCTCGGCCTTTTTCGCGCTTCTTCTAAGAGCCGAGTCGTGCAGTTCGCCTCCATGGGTTTTGATGCAAGCGCTTGGGAGCTTGTTATGGCGTTTGGCTCTGGAGCCGCATTGCACTTGCCTGCGGACGAGATCCGTCAAGCGAGTAACAAGCTATCGGATTATCTCCGAAGCGAAGCTATCACCCATGCGACGTTACCCCCCGCGTTGCTACCGGCAAGCAAGAATTTGGGATGTTTGGCTTCGCAAGTTCTCATTCTTGCTGGCGAGCTGCCGAAGGCTGAACTCATCCGAAGTCTTGCCCCGGCATCAATTGTCAACGCGTATGGCCCGACCGAGACAACAGTTTGCGCGACGGTCTGGAATTGCCCGGCTGATTTTGATGGGTCAGTGGTCCCGATCGGGCGTCCAATCGCCAACACGCGGGTCTACCTGCTGGATGGCCATGGCGCGCCCGTGCCGTTTGGCGCAGTGGGGGAGCTTTACATCGGCGGGGCAGGGGTTGCGCGCGGGTATTTGAACCGTCCTGAGCTGACGGCCGAGCGGTTCATCGCCAGTCCCTTTGTCGAGGGCGATCGGCTGTACCGGACCGGTGACCTCGGGCGTTATCTGCCGGACGGCAATATTGAGTTCCTGGGCCGCAACGACGACCAGGTGAAGATCCGCGGCTACCGCATCGAGCCTGGCGAGATCGTAGCAAAGCTGTGCGAGCACGCCTTTGTGCGCGAGGCGGTGGTGGTGGCGCGCCAGAGCCGCGCCGGCGACAAGCATCTGATCGCCTATGTGGTCTGCGCGCCGGAGACCGGCGCCCCCGAGACCGGGACGGACGAGGGTGATGCAGGCGGACTTGCGGGCGCCTTGCGCGCGCACTTGAGTAGCCGGCTGCCGGACTACATGGTGCCGGCTGCGTTCGTGCCGATCGCGGCGCTGCCGCTGACGCCGAACGGCAAGCTCGACCGCAAGGCACTGCCGGCGCCGGCCGACGAGGCCTATGCGCTGGCGGCCTATGAGGCGCCGCAAGGCGCGGTCGAGACCGCGCTGGCGCGGATCTGGGCCGAGCTTCTCGGTGTCGAGCGCATCGGGCGCCACGACCACTTCTTTGAACTCGGCGGCCACTCGCTCTTGGCCGTGCAGATGCTCAGTCGAGCATTAAAACTTGGGCTGAGCTTTAGCGCTGCCGACCTCTTCCAAACCCCTGTTCTGAAGGAATTTGCGTCAAAGATTCATGTGGAGCCACAGCCCAGTAGCCGGGGGGTAATTTCCGTTCGATCAACCGGATCGCAGCCACCGCTCTTCTTTGTCCCCTCAGGTTTTGGAGACTGTTCCTATGTACCTGGTTTAGTGGCGGAAATGGATGTAGATTGCCCCGTCTACGCTCTGCCTTGGCCGCCCTTCAATGACGTTTGTCCACCCACTCTTGAGGCAATGGCCGCCGAGGCGATCCTTGCGATTAAAGAGATACAGCCACGAGGCCCATACCGCTTGGCTGGATACTCATCCG
Organism: Bradyrhizobium uaiense; assembly: GCF_010811875.1. Classification (GTDB taxonomy): domain Bacteria; phylum Pseudomonadota; class Alphaproteobacteria; order Rhizobiales; family Xanthobacteraceae; genus Bradyrhizobium; species Bradyrhizobium uaiense. Next base: position 1,708 of record NZ_VKHP01000420.1, on the reverse strand, counting down.
GTGCAATTCTGGCTTATGCAATTGCCGAGCAATTACTGAGCAGCGACGAAGTCGTATCATTCATGGCGTTTATCGACGTTAGTTCACCTGCAGATTGTTCAAACGCATCACATATCAATTTGGCTCGAGAATTTGTTTTGGAGCGTTGTGGTATCTCTCGCGATGCATACGGCGAGGTTTTCGAAGGATACACCGAACACTGTTCGATTTCTGAGTTGCTCGAAAAGGCGCAGCAAATGGGAGCGTTACCTCCAGACCACGATCTCCATGGCGATGTTTCGAAGTATCAAAGGGCCGCGGTATTTCACCGGGCGCTACAATCGTACCGAGTTCCGCCGCTCCCGATCGAGATACATCAGTTTTATGCCAGTGAGCCTCTTATCAGCTCTGGGGTACCACCTGACGAACAACTGCATCACAAGGCAAACTCGCCAACTAAGGGTTGGGACTTGATTTTGGATGCGGGGGCCATTCATGCGGTCCGGATGCCGGGCAACCACACGACAATGGTGAGCAATTCAGAAAACCGGCAAGTTCTGGCTCGGGCCATTTCAAGGGCGGTAATCGGGACTGTTAAATAGACAAGGACTTCCTCTCCAAAAGCTGGGGTTCGAAGGTCAGTCTCAAGCCCCGGCAAACGGCTCGGTGGTCCAGACTTCGGTCTCGCTGCAATAGCTCCCGAGAATCTAACTGCCCCCTGATCAAATTCAGGCGCTGGTCAGAAGCGATCCATAGGAGGGGCCGCCGCGCGTCGCTCTGGTCGACACTTCGAAAAGCTGATTGAACCAAATAATGGAGATTGTCACAATTGATCAACGGAACATCATGGTCGGTATCCGTCCGATAGAACCCTGCGACGAATCCACCCTGTACGCTTCCGAAGTTATGTCTATAGGACGCGCCGTTGCCAAAGTCCGCCGCGAAAGCGGTGCCGCAAGAGCAGCCGCCCGAACACTTCTTGGGCAATTGGGATTTCCACCAATGGCGATTCCGAAGACGCGCTCTGGTGTTCCGATCTGGCCGACGGGAGTGGTCGGATCTTTGGCGCACCACGTTACGGTCGCGGCCGCCGCTATTGCAGGAACGAAAAAGATTGCAGCTCTCGGCATCGACATTGAGCCGAATGAACCTCTGCCGGAAAACCTGATCGCATTGATTGCCACTCCTAGCGAGCGACGGATGTACGATCTACACACGCTCAAGCGGCGCGATCTCTTCGTTTTGAAAGAGGCGGTGTATAAGGCGTGTTTTCCGATGGATCGCCAGTTTCTTGAGTTCCAGGACGTGGAAATTGATACGTTTGCGCGATCAGGACACGTGTCCAAGGCAAATCGCACGTTTTCACTCGAGTTAATTATTTCCAAGAATGTAATCGGGGTGGCGTATTCGCGGCCGAATGAAGTGGACGCGCCGCTCCAAAATCAGCGGCCGTCACCCTAAAGCAATCGATACTAACTCCTTCGCGCGTTTCTTTTCGGTCGAAGGAAAGCCGCGCGGCTGTGCAGTGCAAGGTAACGCAGGCGACTAGCACTAGCTCCAGTGTGTGTAGCCCTTCGCTCCGGCTTGTCTCGTAGGTGTTTCGTAAGCGCGATTTTCCCCGCACGTTGACGCCGGCGGTTTTGATGGATTGCCCTAGTATCGGGCGATACCGGGCCGTTCAGGCAGTGGCGGCTTTGTGGAAGTTGATGGGCAGCAGGTCGGTAATATC
>NZ_VKHP01000419.1 GCF_010811875.1 Bradyrhizobium uaiense | reverse complement strand
AAGACGGAAAATGTTATCCAGGATCTTCGCGTTGTTCGGATCCTGCTCGAACTGCACCAGCTGGTTGTCGACCGTATCCAGGCTCTCGCTGCTCTCCGTCAGGAACTCGCGCAACAGATCGTCCATGAAACCAACCTTCGAAAAACGCCGAAAACGCTGCGGCGCGCGACATCGACGCGCCGGAGGGAACTTTGGTCAGCTTCTCCGCAAAGCGTTTAAGTTTGGTTGAGTAAATGGAAAAGAACGGGATCAACAAAGAGATAAGGCCGCGCGATCGAATCGCACGGCCCGTCGTAACCTTTGATTAATGATGTCGCCGCGGCCGCGTTCAGGACGCCGCGATAATCACCTTGTCGCCGTCGAGCGCGAGCGTCACCTTCAGCCCGGAAGCGTCCGCCAGCAGGCGCGTGTAATGCGGCTGCACCGCATGCGCATCGACCGTGTTCGCGGAGCTTGCATTGAGCAGGTCGACGATGTTCTGCGGCACCCGCGCATTGAGGCCCGCGGCCGTGATGCGGAAGCTCATCGCCTCGCCCTCGCCGACCGGATCGATCAACAGCGTGCCGCCGCGCGGGATGGTCTGCTGTGCAATCACCAGCATGTTCAACAGCAGCTTGACCCGGTTCTTGGGCAGCAGCAGCCGCGGCAAATTCCAGGTCAGCGTCACCTTGCCGTCCTCGATATGCCCCTTCGCCATGTTCTGGGCATCGCCGAGGTCGATCTGCGCGCCGGAGGAACCGGCCGCGCCGAACGCCAGCCGGCAGAACTGCAGCCGCGCCGAAGCGGTCTTGGCGCTCTTGCGGATCAGATCGAGCGCGAACTCGCGGTCTTCGGGCTTGGGATTGTCGTCAAGGACCTCAAGCCCATTGACGATCGCGCCGACCGGACTGATGAGATCGTGACAGACCCGCGAGCACAACAGCGCCGCGAGTTCGAGCGCGTCGGGAGCGGGACCGGGAGACGAAGTGCCAGACATCAATTGTTTCCTGGAAAGCCGCACGCCGCCGCAGGGGTGCGAATCACGCATGCCTGTCGGCTTGATACACCGGGCAGACGGATGCTGCCAGCTTGCGGCGAGACCGGCATCATGATCTCAGGGGAAGACGAACAGGATATGAGACCCGCTCATGAATAAGGCACAATCGGCCGCCCTCGACTGCGATAAGGCCGCCACGCTGCTCGAATCGCTGACCGAACTGGTGATCCGGGCGGGCGAGGCGATACTTGCGGTCAACCGTTCCGCCATGAATGTGACCGGCAAGAGTGACGGCTCGCCGGTCACCGAGGCCGATCTCGCCGCCGACCACATCATCGTCGAAGGACTGACCCGGCTCGCGCCGCATGTCTCGCTGCTGTCGGAGGAGCGCGTTCATCTGGCAACGCCGCCCTACAAGGACAGCTTCTTCCTGATCGATCCGCTCGACGGCACCAAGGAGTTCGTCGCCGGCCGCGACGAATTCACCGTCAATGTGGCGCTGGTCACGCACGGCGTGCCGCTGCTCGGCATCGTCGGTGCGCCGGCGCTGGGGCTGATCTGGCGCGGCATCGTCGGCAAAGGCGCCGAGCGACTGACGCTAAAGGACAACGCGGTTTCGCAGGCCGTACCGATCAAGACCCGCCCCTGCCCGCCGCGCGGCGCGCCGTGGACGGTTGCGGTCAGCCGCTCACATGGCGATGCGCGCACCGAAGCCTTCATCGACGAACGCGGCGGTGCGGTCCGCGCCGTGCTTGGATCGGCGGTCAAATTCGGCCGTGTCGCGGAGGGCGAGGTCGATATCTATCCACGTCTGTCGCCGACGTCGGAATGGGATGTGGCGGCCGGTCACGCCGTCGTCGTTGCGGCCGGCGGCAAGGTGACCGATTCGAAAGGGAGCCAACTGCATTTCGGGCTCGGCCGCGAAGACTTTCTGGTGCCGGAATTCATTGCCTGGGGCGACCCGGCCGCGGCGTCGTGATTATTGCGCGAGACTTTCTTCCAGCTCCGGCCAGCGCGCCTTGGCTTCCTTCAGGAAGCGCGCGGGATCGGCGGCGAAGGCATCGCGGCTGTGTTCACGATTGAACAGATAAAGCCTGTTCCCGACGACGGCCCAGAATCGCGGATTGCCCGCGCAGGTCACGCCCCGCACCAGATCGGTCGGATCGTAACCACCGAACTGCGGACCATAGATTTCGGGATGCGCCACGAACGAGGCACGGTTGCCCTCGTTGCGGAAACGCCAGACCACACCGCTGTCGGCGGCCTCGTATTCCGGCCGCCCCTGGGTGGCGGCGGCATCGGTGAAATAAGCAACGGGATCGAATCCCTCGATCGCCAATCCGGAGTAGCGGTTCGTCACCACGCGCTCGGTCGTCGTGGCCTGAACAGGCAAGAAGGGCCAGACAGCCGCCAAAATGCCCGCCAACAGGCCGAAAAAGGCCATGCCGCGGCACGATCCATATCTTTCCTGCCGTTGTGCCGTCATAGTTGATACCGATAACATCCGAGTCGAGGGGACACTGGGCGCAACCTAGAGCCGTGCCTGTTGGCATCAGGTTAAAGGGCAACGCCCAGATTTCGATAGCAGGGGTTCTTTATGACTTTCGCATCACGCCTTGCCGCGGTCGCGTTCGCCGCGCTGATGTGCTGGAGCGCAGGGGCGTCCGCGCAGCAGCCCCCACAGCCGCAATATCCACCGCCACAGCGTGAGCCGACCCCGTATACTTACGGGCCAGACGAACTGGTCGGCGCCGGACACAAGTTCTTTGGCAATGTCTCGCGCGGGCTCGCGTCGGTCATCGAGCGCGCCGTCAGCCAATGGGGCCTGCCCAATGGTTATGTGCTCGGTGAGGAAGGCTCCGGCGCGTTCGTGGCCGGGCTGCGCTATGGCGAAGGCACGCTCTACACCAAGAACGCCGGCGACCTCAGGGTCTATTGGCAAGGCCCCTCGGTCGGCTTCGACTGGGGCGGCGACGGCGCCCGGACCATGACGCTGGTCTACAACCTGCCCTCGACCCAGGCGATCTACCAGCGCTTCGTCGGCATCGACGGCTCTGCCTATATCGTCGGCGGCTTCGGCATGACGGCGCTGACCGCCAACAACATCGTGCTGGTCCCGATTCGCTCGGGCATCGGCTTGCGGCTCGGCGCCAGCGTCGGCTATCTCAAATTCACCCCGCGCGCGACCTGGAACCCGTTCTAGGTCGCTGCCCTGATCGGGTGACGCCGCCGGCGCTCCGGCGCGGTTAGCGATTCAGGTTAACGCGGCAAACGGGCTGGCCTTTGGCTGGCCCGCCGTGGCATTGTGATTAACAAATTCCTTCTTTGCTTCTTCTTTCCTTGGAGTGACCCTTCATGATCGAGATGATCATGTACGCGGCGGTCGGTTTCCTGCTCTCGATGGTGTGCGGACTGATGATCATGCCGCTGGTGCATAACCGGGCGGTGCGGCTGACCACGCGTCGCATGGAGGCGGCCACCCCGCTGTCGATGGCCGAGATCCAGGCCGACAAGGACCAGCTCCGCGCCGAATTCGCCATGTCGGCCCGTCGGCTCGAGATGAGCGTCGACCAGCTCAAGAGCAAGACCACGAGCCAGCTTGCCGAGCTCGGCAAGAAGACCGATGCGATCAACCGCATGAAGATCGAGCTGGGCGAGAAGAACGCCGCGATCTTCGCGCTGGAGGCGCGCGAGAAGGCGATGAAGGAGCAGCTTCGCGCCACCGAGGAAGAGTTCGGCGCCAAGGCCGAGCTGTTGCGCAACGCCGAGCAGGCGCTGACCGACAAGCAGAGCGAGCTCGGCAAGCTGGCTCGTGGTCTTGCTCTTGAGCTGGTCGACGCTCATCTCGAGCCGACGGGCCGACATGGCGAATTCGGCGCGGAGCTGGTCCTTGTCGGCCTGGATC
>NZ_VKHP01000418.1 GCF_010811875.1 Bradyrhizobium uaiense | reverse complement strand
GTCTTGATGTTGTTGACATAGACGTCGACGGTTGACGGCACTGCCGCGCTACCACCAATGGTCGCGAGCGGCGCGGTAATGAGATCGGGCCGCAGGGCAAAATCGCGTTGAGCCTGAAGGCCGCCGATCCTGATCGGCCGCGACCAGGCCAGACCGCCGTTGATCGTATCCCCAGCAACGTAGCCGATCATCCGGTCTTGGTCGGAATACTGGAAAGACGAATTCAGCCGTGTCGCCTGCGCAGGCTGCTGCGGACCAGTGCGGACGATCGCCGACTGTTCGGCGGTACCGTAAGGCGAAAACGCCCGGGCATCGAGCAAAAGCGATGTGTTACCGAGCCCGATCAATCTCGGGGTAGCTGCGTTGCTGGTTGAACTCAACAGGTCATAATTCAGCACCGCGCCGGGATCGGCCCGCGCCTTTGGCAGGTTCCCCCTGGAGCTGCCTGCGTCAAAGAGCTGCGGCTTGCGTCCGGCTTCGTCGACGGCAATGAATATCCGCTGTGTTCTCTCCTCATATCGATACTTTACGGTCGGGATATCATCCAGTGCGATGATCTCGCCCGGTCGATGCGGCGAGCCCGGTTGCAGGCCGAGGCTTTCCAGTTCCTCCACCGTTCCGCCGATACGACCGTCATCGAACCGCACGAATGATCCGATCGTTCGGGCGGACATGGAGTTGATCACGACATCGAGTTGCAGATTTGTCTGGTGCTCCCCCGCGCGCGAGCGCCCGGCACAGAGGACCATGCCAAGGAGTGCTAAGACGGACACAAGCGTGGAGCCTCTTCTACCGACGAGTCTGCGACTCAATAACCGCATGAGTCTGGCCCTTGTCGGTGTCCGCCGTGACAGAGATGGATCCGCCGGATCCAAAGCCGCGAGGATATTTCAGCGTGGCCCAACTCATGGAGGAATGTCCGAGGACATAGCCGAGGAGGCCGTTGCCAAAGGACAAGGTAGCTCCCGAAGAATCCTTAAGCCGCAAGTTTGCGATGCGTAGCCGTTCATCGCCGGCGTTGCTTGTCACGACGGTCAGTTGGCCGGCTTCGGTACGGAGCGCCCAGGAAACCTGCGGCCGGCTGATCTCGCGGCCGCGAAAAAACGCCGGGATCGACTGTCGTACCAAAAGATTGACGCTGCGACCTTGGCCGCCGCCTGCTCGCGGCAATTGGTCGACGATGACACGATAGCTCTCTTCGCCGTTGACCGGCTGTTTCGACACTCGTACAACTCGCACGACGTAGTCTGAATGAGGCGCCATCCTGACGGCCGGAGGTGATGCCACCACGTCGGTTGTCGGTTCAAGACTCTCCTTGCCGTCGGACTGCGACCAGCGAAGCACGCGCGTCTGGACCTCGACGTGGGCATCTTCGTCATTGCGCAGCGTCAGGGAAGCCGCCGCCGCCGGCGCATTCAGCTCCAGGAGAACGGGTTCAACGCGAAGCGCGGTGGCATGGGCAACCTCCATGCAGGCCAGGCTTGTGGCAAATGCGGCCAGCAGAGTCGAACTATGATGCATCGCGATGCCCAGTCGATTTCGAAATCGTGCGCCAAGAAGGCATTTCGTCGATACGCAGATGCAACGGAACAGCGGGCCGCTGCCGCGGCCCTTTTTCAATAGGTGATGGTCATAACCACCGTGTCCGTGTAGGTGCCGGTGTTCGGTGCGGTGCCGGTTGCCGGAACGGTACCGTAAATGTTGATCGTCTGTGCCGATCCGTTACCGGTGCCGAGAAAGCAGCCGTTCGTGGTCGTGCAGGTGGTGCTGCTGGTAGCCGTGGTCCAAGGGTTGGTATGGGCCGAATCAGTATAGAGATCGTAATTGATAAAATTCCCGGCATTCGTCATCCGCCGCTGGCTGCCGGACACATTTGCTCCGTTGTCCATGGCGATGGAGTACGGGCTGCCATTGGTGCAGGTGACCGAGACGGTTGTGCTGCCAGACTGCAAGGTGGTTGCGAGCGTTGTTCCTGCCACGCTCCCGAAATTGAGCGTCGCAGCGTTGATTGTGCAAGACGCCGTGATGGTGATCTGAACGGTCAAATTTGCGGTCGATGTGCCGGCCTGGGCGGACGTTTGATAACCGGATGCCACGGCAACGAAGAGCGCGACCGCTCCCATTCGCGCAGCCTGCCGCGTTCGTCGCTTCAGCAAAGGTCCACGGTCGTCGCGGATGCGAATCCTTCGACAAGGATCGAAAACCCTGCGGGCCGCTTTCCTGGTCGGCCGGCAAACTTCTTCGGTATCTTCCAATGAATTCGTTTTCATCGCCAATTGTGCCCGTACACGCAGGCCATCGTCGTCAACAAAAGAATCAAAATTGGGTAAACTTTGAATGAGCAAAAGCTTCGCGAGGCCTGATCGAACTATCGACAGCTATGGCCCCATCAAAAGCCGTAATAGCTGGCAAAGTCGGCTGGCGGACTCAGGGCCGCACCGGCTCTGGGTGCGCTTGGGCTTAGTCTGCCTCCCTCTGAATTCATTGGTGGGCCCGGCAGGACTCGAACCTGCAACCAGACCGTTATGAGCGGCGGGATAGCGAGTGGCTTCGTTGATTTTGCTTAGTTTTTGTTTGAATCGGATCGCGTTCGTTGCGGTTCGGCTGGGTCGTTTCTGGTGCGAAACTGGTGCAGTAACGACTGCTCATGAAGACGAGTCGGGCTTGTCATCCGTAAGGTCTCCATCGCGGGACTCTCCTTACGACGATCATCAAGCGGATGGGCGCGGAAGGGCGGCACGCACGCGCCGAAGCAAGTCGAGTTCGTCGACAGCCTGCCGCTGACCGCGGTCGGCAAGGTGGACAAGAAGGCTTCGAGGTTATCGGCCAAGCTCCGTATTCCTCGGTCGGCGATCGGCAAGATGGTCGATGACTCCACCGAAGAAAATCTCTTGTTTGAAACAATCAGGAACTCGCTTCGAAGGGAAGCTGGAGGAAAGCCTTTGCTTCAGCGGGCTGCGGGGCCATGCCGGTTCTTATAGCCCAATTGGGTTATCCAGGTGCCGCACATGACCTGATTGTTTGGCACAAGCTGCACTGGTCTGTGGGCTCCGCCGTGATCTACATTGACGATCATGGGGCACGGCAGCGACAGATTTTGGCGAGTGCGTCGTGCGGGCCTGCCGGCCGGCGCTCGCAAATGGCTGCATCATTGGCTCGAAGCGGTCGATGGCGATCTGGCCTTCAAGGTATTGGTCGTGACAGGCGGGATGCTGTCGACCGTCGCGATCGCCTTTGGACTGTTGTCGTCCTGAGCACGCCTCTCAGCTGACGTTGAGCGAGCTGATGTCGGCGACGAGCCCTGCGGTACGGATCACTCCCGGCGGCAACGAATGCGCTTCAGATTAGCTGCAAATTCGATCGGACGTCGAGGCCGTCCCGTAGCAGGTTTGGGTGTCGCGGCCTGGGCCACGATCTTCCTGATTTGCCATGCGCAACAGACGGTCGCGCTGCCGCTCACGCCCTTCCGGTATGAGGCTCAGGCTCAGCGGCATTGCCCCGGCGATACCGTGGTCTGGCTCGATTTCCGCCGGGGACGCTACTATCGCAAAGGGCAGAGCCGCTATGCGAGGGGCTTCGATGGCAGCTTCGTATGCAGGAATGAAGCGCGCGAGAGCGGCTATCGGCGTTCTCTGCTCGGTCTGCGGTGACATCACCGAAGGCCGGCATGGCACCCAATGAGGTGCGGCCTACCACCCGTAATAGCGCGGCCGGGCGTAGTAGCCGTAGCCTCCGCCAGGCGCGCAATAGTCGCCGCCGTATCCGGAGCCATAGCCATAGCCATATCCGGCGCCGTAGTAGGGATACCCACCATAGTAGGGCCAGTCCCTTATACACATCTAAAGGTGCCCACAGCACACCCCGGTCACCCACGCGCGTTGGCCCCGACCCTAG
>NZ_VKHP01000417.1 GCF_010811875.1 Bradyrhizobium uaiense | reverse complement strand
GCACTTCAAATCCTTGCCGCGTCGGAAAGGTGCGACCTGAAGCGTCCGCCGAAAAAGCGGATGCCACGGATATGCAATTGTCGCGCTTCGAAGACTGTATGCAGAATGTCGCGTGTTGGGCCCGCTTCGCCCGGAACACATAGACAGCTCCCGAGAACGGATCTGCCGCCATGCTCTCGCGGACCAGGGTAGCAAGCCCCTCCATTCCCTTGCGGAAGTCCACCGGTTTGGTCGCCACCATCACCCGGACCGCACCCGACGGACCGATCACCGGCTCGCCTTCAGCGCCTGGACGATCGACGCAATCATCGTCGGGTCCGCACCACGGCCGGCCCGGATCGTGATGCCGTCAACTTCGATCTCGATGACCCCGGTATCCGCCTTGGCCTTGCAGCGCACCGCTTTGCGCTCACGCCCAAGAGCTGGCGCCGGCACTATGGCATCCACCACCGCCGGAACAAACTGTACTTCTTCTGCTTCGGAGTGACCGCCCGCTGCTTCTCGCAACTGACGGCGCCAGCCGAACAACTGCTGCGGCGACAATCCATGCCGTCGCGCTACCGAGCAGACCGAGTCGCCACTCGCAGCGATCTCCGCAACAATCCGAGCCTTGTCCTCGTCGCTCCACTTCCGCCGACGGCCGGCTCCGGTGAAGACCTCGAGCCGCCGCACCGGCTCCGTGATAGCAGTATGCACTGTGTCCATTCTAAGCCTAGCGGTCCAAACCGAACCGCAGCCTCGCAGATCACCCCGTCACTCGGTAGGTGGCCCCTGAACGGCGCTTACCTCCTGGCCCGAGATCCGGCGGGTCCATCACGACAGCGGTCAGCGCTATGGCGGTCTACGGGTCCATGCCGCTCTGCGGGCGCAGGCACGTGGTGCTAGCCGCGGCCGGATCGAACGGCTGAAGCGTCGGCACGGCATCCGCGCCATCATGGCGCCGCAGCGTCGGGTTCGCACCACTGACAGTCGTCACAATCTGCCGATCGCGCCGAACCTGATCGCGCACGACTTCACCACCGCCGCACCGAACCGGATTTGGCTGGCCGACATCACCGACATTCCGACCGCAGAGGGCTGGCTGTACCAGGCCACCATCATCGACCTCTTCAGTCGCAAAATCGTCGGCTGGGCGATGGGCGATCATCTGCGGACCGAACTGGCCTCGACCACCTTGGCAATGGCGATCCAACGACAACGCCCGACGCAGGACTAATCCATCATTCCGAGCGCGGTGTCCAATATGCTTCACACGACTATCGCGCAGCCCTCCACCGCATCGATGAGCCGCAAAGGCCGATTGCTTCGACAACGTCCCGGAGAGCCTCTTCCATACATTGAAGATCGAGCTCGTCCATCATCGCAATCACAAGTTATCTTCATGTCTCCAGCCGGCCTGTTGGCGGCCACGATAATGCTGCCACCACAATTTTTTTCCTGTACACAAGCGTGGATGGCCGAAACCTTTCTCTAGATGAGTATCGAGATAGTTGTGTCTAGCAGGCTCTTCAGGCGAATGCTCGAACAATCATGTTCTTGTTTGAGCGTTCTTGCGCGCTGGATATCCATTATCAAGGGAGAATGTAACGATGCTGCCGACCGGTGATCGAATGACAGGTCTCAGTGCCCCGGTGTTGCCGTCCCATTGCCTCGACCCGGCTCTGCTCGACCAGGCACGTGTCGAGATGCAGCGCGATGGAGTTCCGGGAATCGCGCTTGGCGTCTTCTATAAGGGCTCCGCCGCCACCGCCGGCCTAGGCGTAACGAATGTGCTGCATCCGCAGTTGGTCGATGGCGACACTTTGTTCCGGATCGGATCAATCACCAAGACGTTCACCGGCACCGCCCTCTTGCAACTCGTCGAGCAAGGGCGGCTCAACCTAGACGACCCGGTGCGCGCCCTCCTGCCGGAGTTCGCAATCGCAGACCCGGACGTCTCGTCCTCTGTCACCATCGGCGATTGTCTGACCCACAGCTGCGGCTGGCAGGGAGACGTCTTCGAGGACACCGGCTGGGGCGATGACGCGCTGGCCGCTATGGTCGCCCGGATGGACAAGCTAGTCCAGGTCACGCCGCTCGGTCGAATGTGGTCATACAACAACCCTGCCTTCTACGTCCTCGGCCGAATCCTGGAGGTGGTGCACGGCCGCCCGTACGAAGTCGTGCTCGATGAGGCGCTGCTCACACCTCTCGGCATGGACGGCGCCTGCTTCTTCGCCCGCGACCTGCTCCACCGCAAATTCGCGGTCGGACACGCGGAGCGCGACGGTCAGACGGTTATCGCGCTGCCATGGGCGATGCCCCGCTGTGCCAATCCGACCGGTGGCGTGGTCGCCAGCGCCGCGCACATGATGCGCTACACGCAGTTCCAATTGGACGGCGGGCCGATACTCGGCGAAACCATAAGATTGGCGGCCTTCGAACCCGCCGGTCCATCAAACGACACACCGGCTATTGGGTTGGGCTGGTGGCTCGATGACAGTGCCGGAGAACGGGTCGTCAGCCACACCGGTGCCGCCAACGGTCAGCCCTGTTTGATTGCGATGATCCCTTCGCTGCGTTTCGCCCTCGCCGTGCTGACCAACGGCGCCAACGGGTGGATCACAGCGCAGCGACTCTTGAATTGGGCGATCCAAACCTATTTTAGTCTCGCAGCACCCGAAGCGCGAGCTCAGCCGCGCCCGGATGTCAACGCTTGGCTGCACACGTATGAGACCCGCTCGGAACGCCGCGTGTTACGCCGCGAGGGAGAGAGGCTCGTCTTCGATCAGGTGCCGCTGAAGCCGTGGTTAGACGGTCTGGATCCACCCGCTCAACCGCAGGTCGGTATCAACGTCCAGCCGGCTGGTCCTGACGCGATGCTCATCGCACCGGGCGAGCGCGCGCAGCGGGTCGGAACCGTCTTGCGCGATGAAGCAGGCGAGATCCGTTGGCTGCGTATAAACAGACGGGCTGCGCTTCGTAAATGAATTGCGTGGCGCGCCAAAAGAAAATTTACGCGCCATGTGCAAGACGAATGGGCTCTGCTTTACATTGAACGCTGGCTAAAAGCGCCGATGCAAGGCGAAGATGGAACGGAGATCGCTCGCGAACGGGGAACGCCCCAAGGCGGCGTCATCAGCCCCCATCCTCGCCAATCTGTTTCTGCACTATGCATTCGACACATGGATGACGCAGAACTTTCCGCAGACCACCGTGGTGTCGATACGCAGACTACGGGCTCGTACATTACCGAACCAAGGCTGAAGCGGAAGCCATTGTGGCTGCCCTGCAGGTGAGGCTCGGGGAACGCGAACTGGAGATGCATCCCGACAAGACCAATATCATCTACTGCAAGGACAGCAATCGCCCGGGTAACCATGCCAGTCAGTCATTTGACTTTCTGGGATTTACCTTTCGCCGCGCGAGGCATGAAACCAACAGAAGAAAGTGAACTTCTGTACGTTCTCGCCAGCGGCCAGCAGAGCTGGCAATGAAGTCTATGCGTATCACGATGCAGCAGCTACGGCGCATCGTTCCCAGACGGCGTCGACGCGATTGCCTTGGAACTGCCCCCCGTCCTTCGTGGATGGATGCAGTACTACGGCAGATATGGGAGGTCAGAAATGCACAACCTGTATCGATACGTCGACGAATCTCTAAACCGCTGGGCGCGACGCAAATACAAAAGGCTGAAGAATGGATAAGTCAGAGCCTCCATCTGGCTCAGACTGATCCGCTGCCGTAGGCCGAAGCTGTTCGCTCATTGGACGATGTTGAGTTCTGCTTCGTTACTTGTTGAGAGCCGTATGACGTGAGAGCGTCACGTACGGTTGTGTGTCCAGGTAAAGCTAGCGTGTTCAGCAGGAGACAGACCTGCCGGGGTAGAAGTCAGAGCCCCGTAGTTTGGATAGCGGAGGGAATAGAAACAGAACCTTCGAAGCCTATCGACAAGGTCTCC
>NZ_VKHP01000416.1 GCF_010811875.1 Bradyrhizobium uaiense | reverse complement strand
ACTACGCCAGGAAGCGGCGGCGGGCGAGGCCGCGGTTTGGGGGGTCGGGGCTGGATCTGTGGCCGGAGAAAGCCTCCCTGGCCTCCCCCCGGGCGGGGGGAGGGGCCAACAGGGGCTGGGTGGGGGGGGGGGGGAACCCTCCGCGAGTTGCGCTCGTGGGGAGTGCCCCTCACCCCAACCCTCTCCCCGTAAAGAACGGGGAGAGGGGGCACAGCAGCGCAGGCGGAGAGAGGGGGCGGACGCAACCCCTCCTGTCAGTCGAAAAGCTCGTCAAGGAATACCCCCGCCAGGGCGCAGGCTCGGTGCTCACAAAACTGTTCGGCCGCAAGCCGCCGGTCGAGGAGGAGATCTTCCGCGCCGTCGACGGCATCAGCTTCTCGATCGACCATGGCGAGAGTGTCGGGCTGGTCGGCGAATCCGGCTGCGGCAAGTCGACGACGTCGATGATGGTGATGCGGCTGCTGGACCAGACCTCCGGCCGCATCGTGTTCGACGGCGAGGACATCGGCGGCATCCTACCGCAATCCTTCGCGCGGCTGCCGCGGCGCAGCCAGATCCAGATGGTGTTCCAGGATCCGACCGACAGCCTCAACCCGCGTTTCACCGCTGCGCGCGCGATTGCGGACCCGATCATGCAGCTCGGCGACATCAAAGGGCGGGATGCGCTGCGCGATCGCTGCGAGGAGCTGGCGCGGCTGGTCGGCCTGCCGGTCAACCTCCTGGACCGCTTTCCGCACCAGCTATCGGGCGGCCAGAAGGCGCGGGTCGGCATCGCGCGTGCCATGGCGCTGCACCCGAAGCTCGTGATCCTCGACGAGCCGACCGCAGCGCTTGACGTGTCGGTGCAGGCGGTGGTGCTCAATCTGCTGCAGGACCTCAAGCAGTCGATGGGCATGAGCTATCTGTTTGTCTCGCACGATCTCAACGTGGTGCGCCTGCTGTGTGATCGCGTCATCGTGATGCGCGCCGGCCGCATCGTGGAGCAGGGCACGTCCGAACACGTCTTGGGCAATCCGCAGGATGCCTATACAAAAGAACTGCTGACGGCGATCCCGCATCCGCCGTTGCCGGTCTCTTGAAAAACTCACTGGGAGCGAAATGACCGATCATCTCGACGACTACATGAACGCCGTTGCCCGCGCGATGGCGTTGCCGCTGGAAGACGCCTGGCGTCCCGCGGTGCGCGCGAATCTCGATGTCTCGCTGCGGCTGGCGCGGTTGGTCGACGACTTCCCGTTGCCCGACGATGCCGCGTCAGCTGCCGTCTATTCGACCTGAGATCGCGATGTCCGAAACTCCCGCGTCCATGTCGGCCGCCGAGATCGCGCAGGCCGTCTCACACCGCAAGCTCACTGCCCTTGCCGCGACCGAGGCTGCGCTGTCGCGCATCGCGGCGCATGACAAGGTCCTCAATGCCTTCACCGACGTCACCGCCGATCGCGCCCGCGCGAAGGCGCGTGCGATCGATGCCGCGATTGCGGCCGGCAAATCCGTCGGCCCGCTTGCCGGCGTGCCGTTTGCGGTGAAGAACCTGTTCGACGTGCAGGGCCTCTTGACCCGTGCCGGCTCGAAGATCAACCGCGACCTGCCGCCGTCGCCGCGCGATGCCGCCTTGATCGAGCGGATGGAAGCGGCCGGCGCGGTGCTGGTCGGCGCGCTCAACATGGGCGAATACGCCTACGACTTCACCGGCGAGAACGTGCATGACGGTCCGTCGCGTAATCCGCATGATCCGACGCGGATGGCCGGCGGCTCGTCGGGCGGCTCCGGCAGCGCGGTCGGCGGCGCGCTGGTGCCGATCGCGCTCGGCTCCGATACCAACGGCTCGATCAGGGTGCCGTCGTCGTTCTGCGGCACGTTCGGGCTGAAGCCGACCTATGGCAGGCTGTCGCGCGCGCGATCTTTTCCGTTCGTCGCGAGCCTCGATCATCTCGGTCCGCTGGCGCGCAGCGTGAAGGATCTCGCGCTCGCTTATGATGCGATGCAGGGGCCGGACGATGACGATCCCGCCTGCAATGTGCAGTCGGTCGAGCCGACCGTGCCGTTGCTTGCCAACGACGTCGGTCGGCTGCGGGTTGCGATTGCCGGCGGCTATTTCCAGCAGAATTTGTTTCCGGAGGCTGTCGAAGCGGTCGCGCGCGTCGCCAAGGCGCTCGGCGCCACGCAGACCGTGGAACTGCCGGAGGCCGCGCGGGCCCGCGCCGCCGCCTACATCATCACCACGACCGAGGGTGCAGCGCTGCATCTCGATCGGCTGCGCAGGCGCCCCAACGATTTCGATCCGGCGGTGCGCGATCGCCTCATCGCGGGCGCGATGGTGCCGGCGGTCTATGTCGACAAGGCGCAGAAATTCCGCCGCTGGTATCGTGCCAAGGTGCTGGAGCTGTTCCAGTCGGTCGACGTGATCCTGGCGCCGGCAACGCCGTGCACCGCGCCGAAGCTCGGTCAGGTCAGCTTCACGCTCGACGGGGTCGAGCTCCCGGTGCGGCCCAACATCGGCATCCACACCCAGCCGATCTCCTTCATCGGCCTGCCTGTTGTGGCTGTGCCGGTGCCGCTTGAACCGTTGCCGATCGGCGTGCAGATCATCGCCGCGCCCTGGCGTGAGGACATCGCGCTGCGGGTCGCCTATGCTCTGGAACAGATGGGCGTCGCGGCCGCGCCGGCGCCGAGAGGGATCTAAAATGGACATCGATCTTCCCGACGTGCTCGCCGAGGTCACCGCGCAGTTCCAGCGCTATGAGAAGGCGCTGGTCTCGAACGATGTCGAGGTGCTCGACGAGCTGTTCCGCAACGACAGCCGCACGCTGCGCTACGGGATCGGCGAGAACCTTTATGGCTATGCCGAAATCATGACGTTTCGCGCCGGGCGCTCGCCGGTCGGCCTGATGCGCAAGATCGAGCGCACCGTGATCACGACCTATGGCCGCGACACCGCGATCGCCTCGACGCTGTTCTATCGGGACAGTGCACCGGGTAGAGTGGGACGGCAGATGCAGACGTGGATTCGCTTCCCCGAGGGCTGGAGAATCGTCGCGGCCCATGTCAGCGTCATCGACGAGCCCAAAGGCGTTTGAACAAGAGCGCTTGAACCATGAGCCTGGACGATCTTCCGACCCGCGCGCCGCAGCCGACCGAGCCCGAGCCGGTGGTGCCGCGCGTCGATCGCCCGTCGTCGCTGGCCGACAAGGTCACGCGCGCCGAAGAGCTGCGCCTGCAACTCGCCGACGAGATCGTGCGCGGCACCCTGCCGCCCGGCGCCGGGCTCGATGAGACCGACCTTGCGCGCCGCTTCAACGTCTCGCGCACCCCGGTACGCGAAGCGCTGCGGCAGCTTGCCGCCAGCGGCCTGATCGATGCCCGCGCGCATCGCGGCGCGGTGGTGGCGCGGCCGTCACTGGAGCGGCTCACCGGCATGTTCGAGGCGATGGCCGAGCTGGAGGCGATGTGCGCCGGCCTCGCCGCGGAGCGGATGACGCCGGCGGAGCGTCATGCGTTGGAGGCGATCCACGAGGAGCTGCGGGTGTTGAGCTACACCGGAAATCCCGAGCGCTTCCACGAGGTCAATGAGCGCTTTCACAACGCGATCTATGCCGGCTCGCAGAATGCCTATATCGCCGAGATCACGCTGGCGACGCGCGTGCGCGTGCAGCCGTTCCGCCGCGCCCAGTTCCGCAACCTCGGGCGTCTCGCAAAATCCCACGCCGAGCACGACTGCGTCGTCGTCGCCATCATGCGTGGCGACAAGACCGGCGCCGCGGCCGCGATGCGCGCCCATATCGAGCAGGTGCGCGGCGAGTACGAGACCTACGCGGTGTCGGTGTAGCCAGACACGCAGACCTATATCAGCGCGTCATTCCGGGGCGCGCGAAGCGCGAGCCCGGAATCCATTCATCCGCGTTTGACGTAGATGATTGGTTGCGGGGGCGCTTCCGGTAGCCGTCGCTGCGGATAAATGGATTCCGGGTTCGCGCCAAG
>NZ_VKHP01000415.1 GCF_010811875.1 Bradyrhizobium uaiense | reverse complement strand
TCTCAAAGCTCAAGCAGTTCCGACGTGTCGCAACCCGCTTCGAAAAAACGGCCCGGAATTACCGGGCCGTCGTCACTCTCGCTGCCATTGTTCTATGGATGCGCTAGTGTCCACACCACCTAGCCCTTCGCCAGATCGAGGAAGTGCCGCCCGGCGCGGTCCTCGGTCTCGACGATCCATGCGTCGGGATCGAAGCGGAGCTCCTTGGTCAATCGCTCCTCGACCGACGGCTCGGACACCGGCTGCGGTGCCGTCAGCACGAACAGCCGCTCGACCGGACGGCTGTCGTCGTAGACCGTCTGCGGCGCCGGCGCATACAGCATCGCATTGCCGTCCATCAGCGCCACCTTGACGAACACGGCGCCGGCTTCCTCGGCGCCCTTCTTGCGGACTGCGCCGAACACGCCCTCGGTCTGGCAGCGGCGCAGATACGCGGCGACCCATATGCTGGTTTTCAATCGCATGCGCCGACCTATAGGCCAGAGGCGCGGCCACGTCCAATCGTCACAGATGTCACGCGCCGACGGGTGCGTGGCTGTGCCACCCATGCTCTGAATTTACTTCCGCATTCGGCGGCATAGCGGACTTGGCCAGACTTGCTACTGGGTCGATCCGGTCGCGAATGACCCAAAGCGGTCTTCGATTGTCGATTTTTTGCTGGATGTATGACACGGCCTTAGATGATAGGGTTCCTCTAAGGTATCAAATTACGATCAACCTCGAGTTCGCAAGAAATCGCACGGTCGGTGCAGCCAGTGCTGCTCGCCCCGCGCCGACGAAGTGATGGAATGAGGAGAAGTCGGGCCTCACAATCTTGGAGGAGGTTATGCGTAAGATTACGAGCTTCGCGTTGTACCTGCTCTTCGTTTTTTCATGCGCAGAAGCGGAAACTCAAATTCCGGGTGGAATATGCCGCCCAGTGAGCGAGCGAACGCAAGAGGTAGGATGCTGGATACTGGCAAATGATCCCATCGGTGAGTTGGCGGGTACCGAAGCATTTTGGCATCTTGACACCTTCCCGACGCGCGAAGCGGCCGAAGTGTCCAAGACCAAGCGAGGCACCGTTCTTGAGGCACTTGGAAAAATTTGGCTGCTCACTATCGAAGATGCGTCATGGCGTGCTTCTGGCGGAGAGCATGTGACAACAATTGGACCGCTGCCAATCACCCCTGGCGTTTTCGCGGCTCAATATATGGAGGCGATATTCAATCCCGGTATGACGGCTCCAGAGCACACGCATTCCGGTCCCGAAGCTTGGTACACGATCGCTGGCGAGACGTGCCTCGAAACTCCGTCCGGCAAACAGATTGGTCGAGCGGGCGGACCGCCTGTGATCGTCCCTGGTGGACCGCCCATGCACCTCACGGCAACGGGAACGGAGGTACGTCGAGCCATCGTGCTCATTCTCCACAACGCGAACAAGCCTCCGACGACACCGCATCATGAGTGGACCCCGAAGGGGTTGTGCAAGAGCTGATCCATGCGACCGGGTCCAAACAGGCCAATGTGGTGCTTGAAGGAGGCGCAATCTGCTACAGCGCATGAGTCCGGAAGTGGCCCATCGCGTCATTGGCTGCGCTGCAACTTTGGTTGCCCACCCGCGCATAGCGGACTCCGGTAAGCCCTCCGAACAGCAGATTTATGGGCTCGCGGTCTACTCGATCGAGTGCCCGATCATCGTGCCGAGTACGCGCACCAGGCGATCAGACATCTGCCCCGTCACCGGCAGTTTGCGCGCGCGCTCGAACTTCGCGATCGCGTGCTGGGTATCGGCGCCGATCGTGCCAGTCGGCTTGAGCTGGCCGTAGCCATACTCCGTCAGCGTCCGCTGAACCGCGGCGATGCGCTTGCCTGCCGGGCTCAGATGCGCGGTCGGGATCGGCGCCGGCGGACGAATGACACTGGATGGCGCGGCGGCCGGGGACGAGGCAGCGGCCGGCGGGGCGGCGGTCGACTTCAGCACCAGGTTGGCCATCGGATCGACCGGCTTCGCTTCAACCGGCTTCGGCTCCGGCTTGGCTTCGACGGACTGGGTCTCGGCCGGCCTGGTCTCAACCGGCTTCACATCGACCGTCTTGGTCGTCTCCATCGCGGCTGGCTCGGCCGAGCGCGCGGCGGCCTCGGCCGGACGCGGGCGCGGCATCGGGCTGGCGGCCGCGACAGCTGGAGGCGGCGGCGGCAGCGTCACCACCGAACCGCCGAACATCGGCGACGGGTGACGGCCGGCCTGCAGGAACAGCGCATTGATCAGGATCGCAACGATGGCAGACAATGCCAGCACGCCGGCGACCAGATCCTTCGGACTATGCAGCAGCAGACGCAGCACGAGGCCGCGCTCTTCCTCGGCCGCGATGGCCACTGCCTTGGCGCCGCGGCGACGGCGCGGCGTTTCGTCGTCGTCCAAAGTCTGTCTAGGCACTCTTCTTCACCTGATGGGTTTGCTCTTGTAGTCCGGATCGCAGCGCGGGCTTCAGGGTCGATACATTGCTCGTTGGTTCGACGGCGACCGGCGGGGTGAACGCCAGCGGCAGCGCGACCGACACAATGGTGCCCTCGCCCACCTTGCTCTCCACGTTCATTTCGCCATGGTGCAGGCCAACCAGCCCCTTCACGATCGAAAGGCCGAGGCCCGTGCCTTCGTGGCGGCGCTGATAGGTCTTGCCGGCCTGGAAGAACGGATCGCCAATCCGCTTGAGATCGTCGGCGGCGATGCCGACGCCGGTGTCCGAGACACGCAGCAGCAGCCGCGATCCCTCGACGCCGGCCGACACGGTGACCTTGCCGCCGCGCTCGGTGAACTTGATGGCGTTGGAAACGAGATTGAGGACGATCTGCTTGAACGCGCGCGGGTCGCCGTTCACGACCGGCAAATCGTCGGGCACGCGGGTGACGAGGTCGACGCCGCTCTCGCGTGCCTTCAACGCCACCAGGTTGCAGCAATTGAGCAGCGCCGGCCGCGGCGCAAACGGCTCCGGCGAAATCTCGAAATTGCCGGACTCCATCTTCGACATGTCGAGGATGCCGTTGACGACAGACAGCAGATGCTGGCCGGAGTCGTTGATGAGTTGGGCGTATTCCTTGCGGCGGGCCGCGTCGAGCCCGAGCACGTCTTCCTGCGCGATCATCTCGGAGAAGCCGATGATGGCGTTGAGCGGGGTGCGCAGTTCGTGGCTCATGGTGGCGAGGAAGCGCGTCTTCGACGCGTCGGCCTGCTCGGCTGCGTTGCGCGCCTGCTCGAGCGCCTGCTCCTGCACCTTGCGATCGGTCACGTCGCGGATCACGGCGACGACCTCGGCATCGGCCGCGGTCTGGTCGAGCGGACGGCAGCGCATCTCGACCCAGATGAATTCGGCGGTCTCGCCCCGCGCCGCGTCGCGACGCACGCGGAACTCGACGCTGCGGGGCTCGCCGCGCGCCGCGTCCGACAGCGCGGTGAGATAGGCCGGGCGATCGGCGACATGAACGCGGTCGAACAGGCCGTGGGCCAGCAGCCGCGATGCCGGCACGCCGAGCATGATCTCGACCGCAGGCGAAATGAAGCGGACCGCGCCGTTGCGGCTGTGCCGCGACAGCACGTCGCTCATGTTATGCGCGAGCAGGCGGTAGCGCTCCTCCTCGACGAAGAGCAGCGCCACGCTGGTGCGCGCCAGCGACTCCGCACCGAAGGCGAGCCCGGCCGCGTAGAAGATCGCCGACACGACGCCGAAACCGACCAGCGTGCTGTTCGACGCAACCGCGGGATCGACCGCCGGCAATATGTGATAATGGCCAAGCACGCTGAGCAGCGCCGCGCAGATCATCGCCAGCGCAAACGCAAAGGCCACCACGCGACGCGAGGCCGATAACGCCGCCTCGATCGGAATGACGACGAGCCACACCGCGGCGAACGACGCGATGCCGCCGGTCGACGCCGCGATCATCATCACGAGACCGGCAAGCGCCAGCGACGACAGCACATGCGCGCCTTCATAGCGGCCGGTGCGCGACAGGAACCACGAACACGAGGCCGC
>NZ_VKHP01000414.1 GCF_010811875.1 Bradyrhizobium uaiense | reverse complement strand
GCATGAAGCCCATCGTGTACGGGAAATTCTTGTAGTCGCCGAACTTGGTGGCACCCGAAGCGATGAAGAGGTGCGGGACCTTCTTCTGGTTCATGTATTTCATGATCGCCGCATTGGTGGGCGCACCGAGCGGCGAGAACAGGACGTCGATCTCGTCGCCTTCGACCAGCTTGCGCGCCTGCTCCACGGTCTTGGCCGGACTGTAGGCGTCGTCATAGGTGATGTACTTGATCATGCGGCCGTTGATGCCGCCTTGCTCGTTGATCATCTTGAAATAGCCGCCGGGCGTGCGGCCGATCGACGAATAGACCGCGGCCGGTCCGGAATAGGCGTCGATGTTGCCGATGACGATCTCGGTCTTGCCTTTGGCGATCGCGGGCCTGCCGAGCAGCAGCGTGGCTGACGTGGCAGCAGTACCCTTGATGAGATCACGGCGGGTTGGCCGGGGTGAACGGTTGCTTGTCATTGCATCCTCCGCTTCTTCTTGTTGGCCGTTTTGGCATTGTTGGCCGTTTGGCAGCCTCTGACGGGCATCTCGGCGTCAAGCATTCCATGATGCTTGATCCGGATCAAATCAGTTTAAGAGTGCGGCACGGCGGAACTTGTGTGCAGGCGCTACCTTCAGGAATATTGGCGCGGTGTCAGGGTGCGGAGCGGCGCGGCGGATCGAGTGATCCACCGCGCCGAATGCAGAGGCCGATCAGGCCGGCAGGGCCCGGCTCGCCGCGCGACCGTGCGCGCTGAGCTCGCGCACCGGGAAAACGCGGTCATAGGCGATGTTGAACACGAACGCGTAGACCAGATAGAACGCGACGATGGAGATATCCATCATCAGCGCGGCCCACAGCGGGACGCCGAGATACCAGGCGACGAACGGGATCAGCAGCACGATCAGGCCGGCCTCGAACAGCATCGCATGTGCGACGCGGATCGGCATGGTCTTGGCGACACGGCCGGTGAAGCGGACCAGCGCATGGTCGAAGCCGAGGTTGAACAGCAAGTTCCAGATCGTCGCCACCGTCGCAGAGACGACGCCGATGACGCCCATATGGGCGACCGGCTGATTGAACAGCCAGGCGGCCGCCGGCGTGAAGATGGCGATACCGATCAGTTCGAACAGGACTGCGTGCCTGACCCGGTCCGAGAAGGAACGCATAGACATTTTGAAACCCTTTCTTGTCGTTGTGACCGGATTTCTATCTGATATTGTGGGATTACAAAGTTACGTAATATCTGAAAAAGAGATAGATGACCGTTTCCATGGACCAGCTCGAATCCTTCGTGGCGGCGGCCGAGCAGGGCTCGTTTTCCGGTGCGGCACGGCTTCTGAAGAAGGCGCAGTCCGCGGTCAGCACGCATGTCGCCAACCTGGAAACCGACCTCGGCGTTGCGCTGTTCGACCGGGCCGGTCGCAACCCGGTGCTGACCGAAGCGGGTGCGCGGCTGTTGCCTGAAGCAAAACTGATCCTCGATCGCCGCGAGCACCTGATCGGTGTCGCCAGCAGTTTCGAGGCGCATGTCGAGAAGCGCCTGGTGGTGGCGATCGACGAGCTCTATCCGGAGAGCGCCGTGGGCGAGTTGTTTGCGGAATTCGCGGAGCGATTTCCGCATGTCGAGCTGGAGCTGCTGTTTCCGATCATGGAGGACGTCAGCCGCCTCGTGCTCGACGGCAAGGCCGATGTCGGCGTGATGTGGCGGCAGGAGCAGCTGCCGCCCGAGCTCGGCTTCAAGACCATCGGCTGGGTGCCGTTGCAACTCGTCTGCGGCAAGAACCACCCTCTGGCACATGGGCGGGTCGATTGGGAGGAGTTGAAGCGGCATCGCCAGATCATGGTCACGGTGCGCAACGAAGGCACCGAGCGGCACAGGCTTCGGGTCGCAGCCGAGGTGTGGTGGGTCGAGAGCCATTGGGTGATCCTGCAAATCCTCAAGCAGGGCGTCGGCTGGGCGCTGATCCCGGCCCACATCATGGCGAGTTCGCAGGTCGCCGAGGAGCTGGCCATTCCCGAACTGGAGTTCGACGAGGGCGCGCATCCCGTCGCGCTCGAAGTGGTCTGGCACAAGCAGCGGCCGGTGGGACCGGCGGCAAAGTGGCTGCGTCGTCGTTTCGCCACGCGACCGCCGATGCTTCGCATGTGACGGGACAGGCGCGTCGCTCATGGCATGGTGAGCTGGCATCGCGGCCGCGATGTGTTGCCATGCCTGCCGCAGTGACCTGACGGGGTGGAAACGATGGCGAAGCAATTGGAAGGCAAGGTCGCGGCCGTGACCGGAGCGGCGTCAGGCATCGGACTTGCGAGCAGCGAGGCCATGCTCGCGGCAGGCGCGCGCGTGGTGATGGTCGATCGCGATGTGGCCGCGCTCGAGGCGCTCGCCGGCAAGCACGGCAATGCGGTGATCCCGCTGGTGCTCGACCTGCTCGACCCGAAGGCCTGCGCGACGCTGCTGCCGCAGGTGCTCGAGAAGGCCGGCCAGCTCGATATCCTGCACGCCAATGCCGGCATCTATGTCGGCGGCGACCTCGTCGATGCCGAGACAAGCGCGATCGACCGGATGCTGAACCTCAACGTCAACGTCGTGATGAAGAACGTCCACGACGTGCTGCCGCACATGACCGCGCGGGCGACCGGCGACATCATCGTCACCAGCTCGCTCGCCGCACATTTTCCGACGCCGTGGGAGCCGGTCTATGCCTCGTCGAAATGGGCGATCAACTGCTTCGTGCAGACGGTGCGGCGCCAGGTCTTCAAGCACGGCATCCGCGTCGGTTCAGTCTCGCCCGGGCCCGTTATCAGCGCGCTGCTGGCGGATTGGCCGGCGGAGAAGCTTGCGGAGGCGAAGGCGGCAGGAAGCCTGCTGGAAGCGAGTGAAGTCGCCGAGGTCGTGATCTTCATGCTGACCCGGCCGCGCGGCATGACCATCCGCGACGTCGTGATGCTGCCGACGAATTTCGATCTGTAGGGAGCGTTTCTCCCGGACGTCTCAGGCGGCGCCGCGATCGAGCGCCGGCGTCGGGTCCTTCTTCGTCAGCCGGCGCAGCGCCGCCAGATTGGTGGCGACGGAGGCCATGCGGCACTGGGCCTTGCCTTCGGACTTGGCTTCATAGAGCGCGGCATCGGCAACCGCCAGCAGCTCCTCGGCCTCGGTGCCGTGTTCGGGCGACATCGCGACACCGACGCTGACGCCGACCTTTGCGAAGATGCCGTCGGCGAGCCGGTAGGGCATCGTGACGGCCTGGAAGATGCGATGGCCGACCGCGAGCGCCTGCTCGGCGGTGACGCCGTTCGCCAGCACCACGAATTCATCGCCGCCGAGCCGCGCGATCACGGCGGTCTCCGGCAAAGCGCGCCGCAGCCGCTCGGCAGCCAGCATCAGCACCTGATCGCCGGCCGCATGCCCGTAGGTGTCGTTGACCGGCTTGAAATTGTCGAGGTCGAAGAACAGCAGCGCAAACGGACCGCCATTTCCGCGAGAGGCCGCCAGCTTCGCGTTCAGCGCGGCGACGAAGCCGGCGCGATTGCGCAGGCCGGTCAGGGTGTCGTGATGGGCAAGATGGCCGTTCTCGCGTTCGGCGCGCATGGTGGCAATCAGCATTTTGTTGAGGCGGAAGGCCGCGACCGTCATCGCCGTGAGATACAGCGGTACCTGCATGACGACGATCAGGAGCAGCGGTTCGCCGGCAAGGGCCGCTCCCGGTACGATCGGGCCGAGGCTGAGCAGGATCATGGTTCCGGCGAGGCGTGGCGCGCTGAAATTGCGGAAGCAGATGCCGCCGACCATTGCGGCCGCCGACAACGAAGCCAGCAGCGCAACCACCCAGTCGCCGCTGGCGAGGCTGATCAGGATGCCGAAGCCGACGCTGGCGCTCCAGGCGACCGCAAGCACGAGGTGCAGATCGGTCGGGGTCGGCCGCTGCTCGCGCGCCGCGCGATGCGCAACCACGAGCACCGCCAGTCGCGAGAGGCAGATGACGAGTTCGAGGACGACCCAGGTGATGAACAGCGCGGTCGGCTCGCGGATCGCAATTACCGCCG
>NZ_VKHP01000413.1 GCF_010811875.1 Bradyrhizobium uaiense | reverse complement strand
CCCACCGTACGTACCGCTGCTTTGCCGCCGAGCAGACCGTCGTGGGCTGCGTCCAGGTTCGGCTGGCCGGCCGGCATGGGGAGCGCGGTGCCGACAGGGCCCCTGTCGCCGGTGAAGGAGTGCGTCCCGCCGAGATCGGTCACGCCCCCCTTACCGGCGGGGGCGCCCCCCGCCGGCGTGACCAGCCGCAAGGCAGCGCCCGCGCTGACATCGAGCTTGGCCCCACTGCTCGCCGTGATCAGCGGGGTTGCGATGGTGAGCGCGCCGCCTTGCAGGGCGCCGCCAGCGTCCTGGCTGAGCGCCACCTTCAGCGTGCCATTGCTATTCGAGGTGATGCTTTTCGCGGCCGTCAGCGTCACATCGGAGAAGCCGAGCGCAAGGCGGCCCAGCGTTGCGCCGTCGGTCGGCCTGCTCAGCGAGGCATCGTAACCGAACAGAATCTCGTTGGCCGTGATGGCGAGATGGCCCGATCCCGTGCCGGGCCCTCCGGGCAGCACAGCACCAGGTGCCTGGCTGCCGTAAGGGATGGTGCCGCCGTTGCCCGTACGGATGCCATTCCAGACCAGCGTGTCGGCGGTGATGCCGGCGGTATCGCCCGCGGCACCGAGACCGTAAATGGCCGGCGTGTTGAGAACGAATTTGAGGGAATCTGAGGAGGCGCTGCCCTGGCGCGTGGTGTCGAGATCGACCGTTCCGATCAGGTTGAA
Source organism: Bradyrhizobium uaiense (assembly GCF_010811875.1). Classification (GTDB taxonomy): domain Bacteria; phylum Pseudomonadota; class Alphaproteobacteria; order Rhizobiales; family Xanthobacteraceae; genus Bradyrhizobium; species Bradyrhizobium uaiense. The sequence goes on along the minus strand of NZ_VKHP01000413.1, from coordinate 3,366 downwards.
AGCGCCGCTTGCCGTGATGATAAGCTGTTCGAGCGCGGGGCTGCCGGCGGTCGTCGACGGCCGCAGCAGCTTGTCGAGCACGCTTTGGGTGAGATTCCATCCCGCCCGCAGCTGGCCCGCGGCCTGCGCTGCCGCCAGGGTTGTCTCGGTGCCGACATTGACCTGCTCTTGCGTGACGTTGAGGTAACGCGCACCGAAATTGACGTCGCCCATGGAGAGGCCGCCCGGCGCGGCCAGCACCACGCTGCCATCGGTCAGCAGTGACGCGCCGCTCGCGATATTGATCTTGCCGGATCCGACAGCATCAAGGAACTGGAAGCGGCCATTGGCGACGGCGAGCACTGCCGGCCGATCGGCCGTCGAACTGGTCGACGTGGGGTCTACGTTGCCATACGTGTAGCCAAGCGTGGAATCGATCGTATTGCTGCTCAGCCCGCGCGTATCGATGATTGCGCTGCCTGCCATATTGACCGTGCTGCCAACCAGGAACACCTGCCCGGCCCGGATGCTGGCACCATCGAGCAGATTCACGGTGACGCTTCCGTCGAAATAGATTTGGGCACCCGCTCCAGGATTGTTCAGCACCGAATACACGCTGGTGCCACCCAGCAAGAGTGTAGATGCCCTAAAGGCATTGATGTCGTCGCTGGAGATCGACGTATGACCGGCTATCGGCGTTGCGCCTGGCGCCGTGATGTCGAGCGCGACGATCGACGAATCGAGAGTCGACGGCCTGACCGCCAGCGTGCCGTCGACGCCGCCCTTGGCGCCGTTGAACAGGGCTGTACCGGCAAACGTCAATGCTTTCGCATTATCCAGCTGAGGAAGGAGACCGATTTCGAGAACCTTGCCGTCCTCCGGCAAACGAGGCCGGAACCCGCCGAATGCGGCAGCCTGCGTGCGTTCGAAATCGGCATAACCGGTCTCGTTGTATTGCGAATAGAGCCGCGTGGCCTGGCCGGAGGTGAGGATTATCCGCGTCGGCAGCGTGTCTTGGATTGCGGTGTTGGCGACGCCGAGATAGCCCGACGTGACGACGGTGCCATTGCCCGCAGCGACGGGGCGCATCACTGTTGTTCCGGTCGAGCCGAGCTCGACGCGATAGCCACCGGGCAGCAGTGCATAGCTCGACGGCAACAGCGTGTAGGTGCCTGCGGGCAGTCCCGGCACACCTGAAGGAAGCGTGATCTGCTGGCCGATCACCGGGTCTCCGGCGCCGTGGGTCGCGATCGCCGGCGCATATTCGGCCGCATAACCGGGCAGGATGGCGTAGACCTTGTTGCCGGGAGCGCTGTAGCTGTTGACCGGGTTGGCATTGACGAGGGCCGTCTTCAGCACATCGACCGAGCCGCCACGACCAGAGATGAAGCCTGCTCCTGTGAGCGTCCCACCACCGGACAGATCGAGCACGGACCCTGGCTCGCCCACAACAGAGGCAGCGTTGATCGAAATGCCGCTCGCAATCATGAGGCCGCTGACATGATCATCGTAGGAGGCGCTCGCCAGGTTATGCAGCGTGCCGTCCGCGCCTTGATAGGTGATGCCATCCGAGGTGCCGCCAAACGGCATGATCAATCCGGCCGCACTTGCGGAGGTGATGCTGCCGCTGCGGAAGGTGATATGCGCGTCAGGTGCCGGGGGAAAGAACGGACCCTTGTCGAGTCGTGAATTGTTGAACCAGATGCGACCAAGCGGTGCGCGAACAACGCCGCCCTGATCAATGTCGGCGGCAATGAGGACCAGATCACCAAAGGCCGAAGCCGGGACCGGCGGCGTTTCGTCGTTATTGCGGCGGATGACGAGACGGGCGTCGGGGTCATAGGCGGCGCTTGCCCCGTTCGGACGAAGCCCAACCTTGATCAGCGCCAACGCGCCGCTCAGCGGATAGATCTGGTCTGCGGTCAGTGCGAGATTTTCAACATTGAGCCCGCCAGTGCCGAACCTGATATCGCCGTTGCTCTGGAGCGCGACCTGATGAAAGCCGCGGGCATCGAATGGAAGGCTGACGGGACGTCCGATGTCCACGGCCCCGCTGCCCTGTTGGCCGGTGGCGCCGAACTGGACCGGCCCGTACACATCGATCAGGTCGCCTGCGACTGTGAAGCTTCCGCCAGCCGCCGGATTCCGGACGCCGACATTGTTGATCCCGGGGGAATATCCCACCGCCGTTTGCGAGTCCTCGGCGTTGTAGACGCCATCGAGACGGACATAGGGCGCGGACAAATGAATCGTGCTGTTCGGCGTGTTGGGTGCCGATGTGATGACACCGCTCGACAGACGAAGGCTGCGCGACTGGCTGAGATCCACATTGCCGTCGAAGACGAGAAGATCGCGCGTATAGAGCGCGAGAGCGCCGAAGCCGCCCTTCTCGATCTGGTTGACGCCAATTACCGCCCGCCCGAATTGCAGAGCCGGATCGGCCTGCCCCGGCGACAGACCGGCGGCAAGGCCGCTGCCCGCGGCATTTTGCACGAGCGTGATGTCACGCGACCTCTGGAACGCCTCAGGCAGGTCGCCGCTCGCATAGGGCGCATTTGCGTTCGGCTGCCCGACGATGTAGCCACGCCACGACATGGTCAGGTTCAGCGCGCCGCCGGACGCGCCGCTGCCGCCGGCCGCCGCCCGCAAGGTGCCGTCGAGGGCCATGCCGAAGCTGGAATAGAGCGAGATCGTTCCGCCGTCACTCGCGGCAGGTGTCGGGACATAGTTGTTGCCGCTGAGCACGTCGACCACCGCAGACGACCCTGACGCGTCGATCACCGCGCCGGGGCGAACGATCACAAAGGCATCGCTGACGACGGGATATTTTGGATCCAACGCGCCGGTGCCGCCGATGCGGATCGTGCCGCCATCCGGCACTGCCGTGTAGGAAACCCCGCGGACATCACGTCCCACCGCGTTGCGCGCCGAGACATCCAGCACCGCGTCGTCGCCAATCCAGAACGAGCGGGTCAGGCCGAACTCGCCGTAACCCGAATTATACCGGCTGTCGCCGGGCGCATCCTGGAGGCTCGTGATCAGGATATTGCCGGCGGGCGCCGTGATCGCGCCGTCGATGACGGTCTGGCGATTGGCGAAGATCGAGACTGAGCGTCCCGGATCGACGTTGATGGACGCGCCCTTGGCCAGCGTGAAATCATGCAGGCTCCAGAACGTTACATCGGCGCCGACACGCTGCGTGGTGCTGCGCTTGAAGGAATCGATCGTGAACCTCTGTGGCGTCCGAAGTTCCGCAGCATCCGAGACGAGGCTCCCGCTGGGCGCGGCATAGCTGCGCTGGGTAAAGCGATAGACCGGCACCTCGGCATCCACGCGCGTGCCTTCGCCGATCTCGATGCCCGTGTTGCTGCCGATGTTGTAGGCGGT
>NZ_VKHP01000412.1 GCF_010811875.1 Bradyrhizobium uaiense | reverse complement strand
GCGTTCGAGCTCGTCTTCCCATCCCGCCATGGTCAGCCCTCCAAGAGCCGACCACCCATGAATCATTGAAATATTGATTCGGGAATCCTATAAAGCACAGCAAAATCGACAATCTGCCAAAGTAGTGCTAGGGCATGCACTCGTAAAGGCAACGAGCTCCTTCGGGCTCACGTCTGCTTAACCCTCAACAGCATCGCAAGAGCGAACATCGCGGGAGGTCCGAGTTGGGCCGCTTGAAGATATGGTGGCAGGCTTGCGGGTCACTCACCGTCCCTAAAAGCAAGGCAGGATCATCACCCAGAGAGGCATTGAGCAAAACAGGCACAACAGCCCGATGACGACCACGAACACCGAGTTCAAAGGAAAGATGTAAGAGGCAGGCTGGTTTTGGTAATCCAAACCCTTCGACGCTAGAAAGCGCTTATAGTTATCCGCGCCGCTATCGTAGATCATTCGAGTAAAGCCCTTCCATCGAAAAACAATGAAGCAAATCCAGATCGTAGGAAAGCCTGTAAAGAGGCCCACAATCACCCACAACGATGTAGCCTGACCATTTTTGGCGAAAATGGTCCAAGCCGGACATTGGCTACCAGGATGAACGAGGGCGAGAATGCAAATAGCGATTCCCAACCACGCTAAGCAGATGACTGCTCCCCACCCGGCAATCTTGCGGCAAAAATCTGGATCGAAATCAAAAATCGGCTCGCTCTCATTCATAGAATACATTTTATCGATGGCGCGCTAGCCGAGTCAAAGCGCCTATTTCGATTGCAGAAGCAGGTCGAATTGTTGGGGAGCAATCCGCCTTGGGTCAAGAGCGGTAAGGTTCAGATTGAGCACGTGTCCTCCGGTTTGTAGCTCAAAGCCGACGCAACGCGTTTATGAGTACACACCCTGGCTGAGGCGCGGAAGCCGACAATATTGCGGGAGATGTCCGTGAGGCGGTTGAGCCGGTGGCGATCCGCCGCTAGCTTGCCGCCAGGATTGGACCTTTGTGGGGAATCGGGGCTTCTTGACGTGACATCGGGCGAAGCGAGTGCGGAGGCGGCAAAGCCGTTGCCTGAACCGGCCGTCTCGGACATGCCGCTGCTGCGGATCGAGGGCGTCGCCAAGTCGTTCGGCAATTTCCGTGCGGTCGACAAGCTCTCGCTCGATATCCGCGCCGGCGAGTTCTTCGCGCTGCTCGGCCCGAGCGGCTGCGGCAAGACGACGCTGCTGCGCATGCTCGCGGGCTTCGAGACGCCGGACGAGGGCCGCATCCTGCTCGGCGGCAACGACATCGCCCAGGTGCTGCCGCACGAGCGGCCCGTCAACATGATGTTCCAGAATTACGCGCTGTTCCCGCATCTGTCGGTGCGCGACAACATCGCGTTCGGCTTGAGGCGCGCCGGCATGGCGCGCAAGGATATCGCGACCCGCGTGGCGGAGATGGTGGCGCTGGTCAAGCTCGAGGGGCTGGAGAAGCGCAAGCCCGACCAGCTCTCCGGCGGCCAGCGGCAGCGCGTGGCGCTGGCGCGCTCGCTGGCGCGCCGGCCGCAGGTGCTGCTGCTCGACGAGCCGCTGGCTGCGCTCGACAAGAAGCTGCGCGAGAGCACGCAAGGCGAGCTGATGGAGCTGCAACGTCGGCTCGGCACCACCTTCATCATCGTCACCCACGATCAGGAGGAGGCGATGACGATGGCCGGCCGGATCGGCGTGATGGATGCCGGCCGGCTGGTCCAGGTCGCTACTCCGCGCAATCTCTACGAGGCGCCGGCCTCGCGCTGGATCGCCGAGTTCGTCGGCGACATCAATCTGTTCAACGGCCAGGTCGCCGCCCGCGAGAATGGCCGCCTGACGGTTTCGACTGCGGAAGCGGGCACGCTCTCGGTCAGCGAGCTGTGGCCGCCGGTGACCAAGGAGGTCGTCAGCGTCGCGATCCGCCCCGAGAAGGTGAAGCTGTCGCGCCGCGCGCCGGCCTCGGATGAGGGCGGTTCGCATGCGATCAACCGGCTGGAAGGCGTCGTCAGCGACGTCAACTATCTCGGTGGCGTCACCAGCTACCGGGTGAAGCTGGAGACGGGCGCAGTGGTGCGGGCCTCGATGGCCAACACCGCGCGGCTCGATGTCGACGCTTATCTTGCCGGCCAGCGCGTGGTGGCGTGGTTCACCGCCGACGACTGCCTGGTGCTGGAGCAATGAGCGCGCGCCGCATCTTCGCCCGGCCGGCGCGGCTTGCCGCGATCGCGCCCTATCTCTGGATGGTGCTGTTCTTCCTGGTGCCGTTCGGCTTCGTGCTGAAGATCAGCCTGTCGCAGACCGCGATCGCGCAGCCGCCCTATACGCCGGTGTTCGATTTTACCGAGGGCCGGGCGGCGCTGGCGGCGTTTGCGCAATTGTCATTCGACAATTTCAAGCTGCTGATCTCAGACAATCTCTACATCCTGTCCTATCTGCGCAGCCTCGTCGTCGCGGTGACGTCGACGTTGATCCTGCTGCTGATCGGCTACCCCATCGCCTACGGCATGGCGCGGCTGCCGCAGCGCTGGCAGGCCGTGGCGATGATGCTGGTCATCGTGCCGTTCTGGACCTCGTTCCTGATCCGGATCTATGCCTGGATCAACATCCTTCAGCATGACGGCCTGCTCAACCAGATCCTGCTGGCGCTGCACATTGTCTCGGCGCCGGTGGTCTGGCTGTCGACCGACAGCGCGATGTATCTCGGCATCGTCTATTCCTATCTACCGTTCATGATCCTGCCGCTCTATGCAACGCTCTCGAAGATGGATGCCTCGCTCCTGGAGGCCGCGGGCGACCTCGGCGCCTCGCCGCTGCAAGCGTTCTGGCTGGTGACGTTCCCGCTGTCGCTGCCGGGCGTCGGCGCCGGCGCGCTGCTCTGTTTCATTCCCATCGTCGGCGAGTTCGTGATCCCCGATCTGCTCGCCGGCTCCAATTCGCTGATGATCGGGCAGACGTTGTGGCTCGAATTCTTCACCAACAAGGACTGGCCGGTGGCATCAGCCGCGGCGGTCGCATTGCTGCTGCTGTTGGTGCCGCCGCTCGTGCTCTATGATCGCCTGCAACGGCGGCAGCTCGAGGCGGGCGGCTGATGGCGCACACCGTCACCAGGCTGACGCGCTTCAACATGACCTCGCTGGCGCTCGGGCTGGCGTTCCTCTATCTGCCGATCGTCATCCTGGTGATCTACTCGTTCAACGCCTCGCGGCTGGTGACGGTGTGGGGCGGCTGGTCGTTGCGTTGGTACCGCGAGTTCTTCAACGACCGCGCCATGCTCGATGCGGCCTGGATGAGCCTGTCGGTCGGCGCGGTGTCGGCGACGCTGGCGACATTGCTGGGCACGCTGGCGGCGGTAGGGCTGGCGCGCGGTGAGCGGTTCCGGGGCCGGGCGCTGTTCTCCGGCATGCTGTATTCGCCGCTGGTCATGCCCGAGGTGATTTCCGGCCTGTCGCTGCTGCTGCTGTTCGTGGCGCTGAATGCCGAACGCGGCTTCTGGACGGTGACGATCGCGCACACCACGCTGACGATGTGCTTCGTCACCGTGGTGGTGCAGTCGCGCCTGACCGTGCTCGACCGCAGCCTGGAAGAGGCCGCGATGGACCTCGGTTGCGATCCGGTGCGCGCGTTCCTCCTGGTGACGCTGCCGCTGATCGTGCCGGCGATCGTCGCGGGCTGGATGCTGGCCTTCACGCTGTCGCTCGACGACGTCGTGATCGCGAGCTTCACCACCGGGCCGGGCTCGGCGACATTGCCGATCCGGATCTACTCGGAAGTGCGGCTCGGCGTGAAGCCCGAGATCAATGCGATCTGCACGCTGGTCATCGCGCTGATCGCCGTGATCATCGTGGTGGCCTCGTTCGCCTCGAAACTGTCGAGCGCGCGCGGCGAGAGCGCCGCGCCGTTGTAGATTCTTGTCTCGACGCATTTTTCCTTGCGCGAAACATCTCCGTGTAAGGGGAGCCACCGGCGGAAGGGCTCCCTCCCCCCTTGCGGGGGAGGGTGGGGAGAGGGGTGACCCCGGCTGAGATGATTGACGCGAGCGTCGGTCTCGCAATCTCGATCGCGCTCGTTGAAACGCTGAACGGAGAGAGAGCGCCGTGTAGCACCCTCTCCCCGACCTCGAGAGCG
>NZ_VKHP01000411.1 GCF_010811875.1 Bradyrhizobium uaiense | reverse complement strand
CGAGTTCGTCTTCCCATTCCGCCATGGTCAGCCCTCCAAGAGCCGACCACCCATGAATCATTGAAAAATTGATTCGGGAATCCTATAACGCACGGCAAAATCAACAATCTGCCAAAGTAGTGCTAGGCTGCATTCCTGACACATTGGTTAAATCGATGTGCACGATTCGCGGGAAAGTTGTGCGCGGTTCTCGAAAACCGCTGCGGGCGAACCGTAGCTACTTCGCGGTCACGACGCCGGCATCCTGGATCACCTTCGCCCATTTCTTGATGTCGGCGGCAATGAAGTCGCGGAAATGCTCCGGCGTGTCGCCGACCAGCGTCAGGCCCTGCTCGGCGAGTTTTGCCTTCACGGCGGGGTCAGCCATCGCATCGGTGGCGAGCTTGTTCAGCCTGGCGATGATCGAAGGCGGCGTGTGCGCGGGCGCGACCATGCCGTACCAGTTCTCGATGACGAGGTCAGGCATGCCGGCCTCCGCCGTGGTCGGCACATCGGGCGCGGTCGGGGCACGCTCGTGGCCGCCGAGCGCGATTCCGCGCAGCGTACCCGTCTTGATCTGCGGCAGGATCACCGGCAGGTCCAGAAATGTCATCTGGACCTGCTGACCCAGCAGATCGTTCACCGCCGGGGCGGCGCCGCGATAGGGCACGTGCACGATGTCGATCTTCGCCGTCAGCTTGAACAATTCGCAGGCCAGATGCGGCAGGCTCCCGGGACCGCCCTGGCCGGCGCGGTTGTCGACGATGATCGGCTGCTTCACCAGCTCCGACATCTTCTGCCCTATCACCCGCGCGATGATGTCGTTCGGCCCGCCGGGCGGGAACGGCACGATCAGCCGGATCGGCTTGGTCGGGAACTCCTGGGCCGAGGCCGTGATGGGTGCGACAAGCAGGAGAAAGACTGCCAGCAGCCTGCTGCAAATCGTCATGTGCGCCCATCCCTGACTTTTCTCGTTGCCGTCAGGATGGGCGCAGTTCAATTGCGCGGCAACTCACGAATCACGCCGAGACAAATCAGGCCAGGAAAATCAGGCGTTGAGCAGCTTCATCGCGGCTTCGTGCACGCGCGGGTCGCCGGCTGCGATGATGCGGCCGCCGCCTTGCGCCGGCCTGCCGTCCCAGGTGGTGACGACGCCGCCGGCACCGGTGACGATCGGGATCAGGCCGGCAATGTCGTAGGGCTTAAGCTCGGTCTCGATCACGAGGTCGAGATGGCCGGCTGCGAGCATGCAATAGGAGTAGCAATCGCCGCCGTAGCGCGACAGCCGCGCCGCAGTCTCGACGCGGCCGAAGCGGGCGCGGTCATCCGGATTCATCAGCAGCGGGCTGGTGGTGAAGACGGTCGCTTCCTTCAGCGTGGCGCACCGCCGCACCGAAAGTCGCCGCTCGCCCGATGGCCCGGAGTAGTTCGCCGAGCCGTTGTCGCCGGAGAATCGCTCGCCGATATAGGGCTGGTGCATCATGCCGAATACCGGCGTACCTTTGTGCAGCAGCGCGATCAGCGTGCCCCAGATCGGAAAGCCGGCGATGAAGGACTTCGTGCCGTCGATCGGATCGAGCACCCAGACATAGTCGGCGTCCTCGCGCTCATTGCCGAATTCTTCGCCGACGATCCCGTGCTGGGGGAAGTTCGCCTTGATCAGCCGCCGCATCACGGCTTCCGCGGCCCGGTCGGCCTCGGTGACCGGATCGAAATCGTTCGAGCTCTTGTTGTCGACCGAGAGCGAGGTGCGGAAGAACGGCAGGATGGTTTCGCCGGATGCGGTCGCGAGGCGGCCGATGAAGGCGGTAAAGTCGATGACCGTCACGGCATGTCCCTGAAATGCGCAAACGGCGCGGTAGAAACCGGATCTGCTCTTGCCTAGCTCAATCCAATGCGGCGCGCACGATTAACGGAGCGTTATCCCAGCCCGATGATCCGGTTCGGGGCTTTCGATTTGGTTCGGATTCGAAAGTCTCGAGCGCTCCGGAGCGGATCACGAAGTTGCGAGTTCTGGTATACAAGCTATGCGCAGAGCGCCGGCTGATCTGGTCTTTCTCCGTAAAAGTTTGATATTTAACGGATTAATTCGGTGTCGCGGCCATGTTGCAGATTCGCCAGACTTACCAACATTGCGCGAGAAATGTTTCGAAAGTTCTTGCGTTTTGTGCAGCGCGGTCGCATATTGTTGCGGTGCGGTAGCGCCTCGCGCTATCGCTGCCCTCCTTGGGCGTTTCCTCCCTAGACTTGGGCCGCTTGTTCATTCAAGCGGCCCTTTTTTCTTGGGCCGTCTCTTTATCTCTTCGGACGTCTCGGCTCCGCATTGAATACGAACCCGGATTCCACTTCTCCACTCAGGCTACGTCAGCAAACTGAATTCCAAGTTCACGATTTCGTCGTGCCTCGGATCAAAGTCTACTCCGCCGCCGCCTGGAACGGGCCGAGATCCCCAAACGGAATTTTCGCAAGCGCATCCGCCAGGGTCGCGAAGTCGGCCGCCACCTGGGCGAAGCGCGGCCCGCGCTCGCGGCGGCGCTCATCCATATAGACCGCGCGGTTGAACTCGATCTGCACGGTGTGCAGGCCGCTCGCCGGGTTGCCGTAGTGCTCGGTGATGAAGCCGCCGGCATAGGGCTTGTTGCGACCGATCGAATAGCCGAGCGAACTCATGATCTCCTCGACCAAATCCGGCAGCAGCGGCGCGCAGCTGGTGCCATAGCGGTCGCCGATCACGACGTCGGGCCGGCGCGGCTCGTCGCGCGATACCCCGACCGACGGCATCGAGTGGCAGTCGACCAGGATCACGGCGCCGAACGCCTGGTGCGCCTTGTTGATCAGCCGGCGCAGCGCACGGTGGTAGGGCTTGTAGAGGACCTCGATCCGCCGCAACGCCTCGTCGACCTCGAGCCGCTCGCGGTAGATCTCCTGGCCGTCGCCGACCACCCGCGGGATGGTGCCGAGGCCGCCGGCCACCCGCATCGAGCGGGTGTTGGCAAAGCTCGGCAGCCGCCCGGTGAACATCCGCGGGTCGAGCTCATAGGGTTCGCGGTTCACGTCGACATAGGAGCGCGGGAAGTTGACCCGGACGATCGGAAAGCCGCGATCGCTCAGGCCCGCGATCAACTCGTCCATGAAGCTGTCTTCGGAGCGGCGCAGCGACGTCACATCGATTCGCGACGCCTCGACGAATTCGGCCGGGTAGACCGAACCCGAATGCGGGGAATTGAAGATGATCGGCGCGCGCCAGGCCTGCGGCTCAACGATCTCGAACGGGGGCGACAACTCGCCAGCAAATTCGGTCATTCCCTTGGCGCCGTCCCTTGCGTCCGCCTTGCCCCGCAAGAACTGATTCTGCCGGAAAAGCGGAGATTTATGGGCGGGCATTGTCTGTAATCGCGATCATTCTGCCAAGTGAAAAGAGTGCCATATCGGCTGGAACGCGTCTTAAAGGCAGGAAATGCCGCACGAGGTTGCTTCGACCCGTGGTTCAGTCCACAAATAGGCGGTGCCCGACGCCTCAGGCTTGACGTAAATTTCACCCGAAATTTACCGACTGTCGGGCTTACTGTTCGGACTGATCCTCAAGCCGGATTCGACGATTCCTGCCATGCCGAAAATTCTTCTCGCCGAAGACGACACCGATATGCGCCGCTTCCTGGTAAAGGCGCTCGAAAATGCGGGTTTCAAGGTCTCGCCGCATGATAACGGCATGTCGGCCTACCAGCGGCTTCGCGAGGAGCCGTTCGAAATGCTGCTCACCGACATCGTGATGCCCGAGATGGACGGCATCGAGCTGGCGCGCCGCGCCTCGGAACTCGATCCTGATATCAAGATCATGTTCATCACCGGCTTTGCCGCGGTGGCCCTCAATTCCGATTCGGAGGCGCCGAAAAACGCCAAGGTATTGGCCAAGCCCGTGCACCTCAGGGAATTGGTTAGCGAAGTGAATAAGTTGCTGGCGGCCTGATTCGCCAAAAAACCTTCACTTTGTATCCTTGCCTGCCCCGCCGGCGTCCGTTATAGGGACCCGATCCAAACATGGCTTTGGGTGCGTAGCTCAGCGGGAGAGCACTACCTTGACATGGTAGGGGTCCCAGGTTCGATCCCTGTCGCCCCCACCATCCTTCGCTCGCGCAGCGAGAGAAGTATGCCACGCCGACACCCAAAGAGCGACGCCGG
>NZ_VKHP01000040.1 GCF_010811875.1 Bradyrhizobium uaiense | reverse complement strand
AGGCTTCAGATTCCTGCCCTTAGCGCGCTTTCTTCACACAACCGATGACCCGCTTCACTCGAAACTATTCGAGCTCGACGACCTGCCCGTTCGAAAGTGACACCCGGCGATCCATCCGGGCGGCGAGATCCAGATTGTGGGTCGCGATCAGCATCGCGACGCGGGTCGCCTTCACGAGCTGCATCAGCGCATTGAAGACGTGATCCGCCGTGCCTGGATCGAGGTTCCCGGTCGGCTCGTCCGCAAACAGCACCCGCGGTGCGTTGGCAACCGCGCGTGCGATCGCCACACGTTGCTGCTCGCCGCCCGAGAGTTCGGCCGGACGATGGGTGATGCGGTCGCCGAGCCCGAGATAGGACAGGATCTCGGTCGCCCGTTTCACGGTCTCGGAGCGTTTGAGCCCACGAATCATCTGCGGCAGCATGACGTTCTCGAGCGCCGAGAACTCCGGCAGCAGCCGGTGCGATTGATAGACGAAGCCGATATCGGAACGGCGAATCTGCGTGCGGTCGACATCGGACATCTGCGAGGTCGGCGTACCCGCGACATAGACCTCGCCTTCATCGGGGGTCTCCAGCAGGCCCGCGATGTGCAGCAGCGTCGACTTGCCCGACCCTGACGGCGCCACCAGCGCCACCGATTGACCGGGCCACAGCGCGAGCTTGGCGCCGTTCAGGATCGTCAGCGTCGTTTCGCCCTGGCGGTATTCCCGCTTGATGTCATGAAGATAGATGACCGGTGTGTCTTCCGCCCCCTCCGCCATGTGCGCTCCTTATTCGTACCGGAGCGCATCGACCGGATCGAGGCGCGCGGCGCGCCACGACGGGTAGAGTGTCGCAAGGAAGGACAGCGTCAGCGCCATGATCAAGACGGCGAGCGTTTCGCCGAAATCGACCTCGGCCGGCAGCTTCGACAGGAAATACAGCTCGGGCGAGAACAGCTCGGTGTTGGTCAGATATGACAGGAACTGCCTGATCGATTCGATGTTCAGGCAGATCAGCATGCCGACCGCGAAGCCGGTCAGCGTTCCGACCACGCCGATCGAGGCGCCGGTGATCAGGAAGATCCGCATGATCGAGCCCTGCGAGGCGCCCATGGTGCGCAGGATCGCGATGTCCTGTCCCTTGTCCTTCACCAGCATGATGAGCCCCGAGACGATGTTGAGTGCCGCGACCAGCACGATCATGGTCAGGATCAGGAACATCACGTTGCGTTCGACCTGCAACGCATTGAAGAAGGTCGAATTGCGTTGCCGCCAGTCGACCAGGAAGACGGGTCTCCCAGCCGCCTCCGTCACCAGCTTGCGGTAGGTGTCGATCTTGTCCGGATTGGTGGTGAACACCTCGATCGAGGACACGTCGTTGTTGCGGTTGAAATAGGCCTGCGCCTCGGCCAGCGGCATGAACACGAAGGTCGAATCGTATTCCGACATGCCGATCTCGAACACCGCGGTGATCTTGTAGGGCTTGATGCGCGGCGTGGTGCCCATCGGGGTCACCGCGCCCTTCGGCGAGACCAGCGTGATCATGTCGCCCGCATGCAGCGAGAGCTGATCGGCAAGCCGGCGGCCGATCGCAACCCCCTGGCCCTCGTCAAAGCCCTCGAGCGAGCCCTGCTTCACGTTCTTGGCAATCGAGGTGAGATTGTTGAGATCGTCGGCGCGAATGCCGCGGATGAAAACGCCCGCCGCGTTGAACGGCGACGATCCGAGCCCCTGCCCGTCCACGACCGGCGCGGCGAGGCGGATGCCCTGGACCTGGCTGATGCGGTCGGCGACGTCCTTCCAGTCGGTCAGCGGCGATTCCAGCGGCTGCACCAGAAGATGCCCGTTGAGGCCGAGGATCTTGTCGAGCAGCTCCTTGCGGAAGCCGTTCATGACGGCCATCACCACGATCAGCGTAGCAACGCCGAGCATGATGCCGAGGAACGAAAAGCCGGCGATGACTGAAATGAACCCTTCCTTGCGGCGCGCGCGCAAATAGCGTCCGGACAGCAGCCATTCGAATGGCGCAAAAGGCGGGGTGCGGACTGGCTCGTTCATGGTCTCATCCATCTTTCGATAATCCCATGATTCGGGCCAAATGTGGCCGGATTACCCCGCCGACAGCGCAGCGTGAATAAACTTTAACCCGCGAGCTTCGCGACCACGTCGGCGGGGCTCATATTGTCGCGCGAACCGTCGCTGCGGCGCTTCACCTCGACCTTGCCGTCGGCAAGCCCCTTCGGTCCGACGAGAATCTGCCAGGGGATGCCGATCAGATCGGCGGCGGCGAACTTGGCCCCGGCGCGCTGATCGGTGTCGTCGTAGAGCACGTCGACGCCCTTCGCCGAGAGGTCGCGATAGAGCTGCTCGCAGGCGCCATCGACCGCGGCGTCACCCTGCTTGAGGTTGAGAATCGCGACGCGGAACGGCGCGACCGCCTCGGGCCATTTGATGCCGGCATCATCGTGACATGCCTCGATGATCGCACCGACCAGACGCGACACGCCGACACCGTAGGAGCCGCCATGGATCGGCACGTCGACGCCATCGGGCCCCGCCACCATCGCCTTCATGGTGTCGGAATATTTGGTGCCGAAATAGAAGATCTGGCCGACCTCGATACCGCGGGTGTTGAGCCGCTTTGCCTCGGGCACTTCCTGTTCGAAGCGCGCGGCTTCGTGGACGTCCTCGGTCGCAGCATAGACCGAGGTCCACTGCTTGATGACCGGCGTGAGGTCGCCGTCATAATCGACGTCCTCGCCCGGTACCGGCAGGTCCAGCACATCGCGGTTGATGAAGACGCCGGACTCGCCGGTCTCCGCGAGCACGATGAACTCGTGGCTGAGGTCGCCGCCGATCGGACCGGTCTCGGCGCGCATCGGGATCGCCTTCAAGCCCATCCGCGCAAAGGTGCGCAAATACGCAACGAACATCTTGTTGTAGGAGCGCCGCGCGCCGGCCTCGTCGAGGTCGAACGAATAGGCGTCCTTCATCAGGAATTCGCGGCCGCGCATCACGCCGAAGCGCGGACGCTGTTCGTCGCGGAACTTCCACTGGATGTGGTAGAGGTTGAGCGGCAGGCTCTTGTAGGACTTGACATAGGAGCGGAAGATCTCCGTGATCATTTCCTCGTTGGTCGGCCCGTACAACAGCTCGCGCTTGTGACGATCGAGGATGCGCAGCATCTCCGGGCCATAGGCGTCGTAGCGGCCGCTTTCGCGCCAGAGATCGGCGAGCTGCAGCGTCGGCATCAACAGCTCGAGCGCACCGGCGCGGTCCTGCTCCTCGCGCACGATCTGCTCGATCTTCTTCAGCACCCGGAAGCCGAGCGGCAGCCAGGCATAGATGCCGGCGGCCTCCTGCCGCATCATGCCCGCGCGCAGCATCAGCCGATGCGAGACGATCTCCGCCTCTTTCGGGTTTTCTTTCAGGATAGGCAGGAAAAACCGCGACAATCGCATGGCGTTACTCGGGAATCAGGAAAGCGTGGGAAGAGCTGCAGTGAAACCGGATCGGGTGCGAAAACACAAGGCCGCCAAATGACAAAAACCCTTCAAATCAGGCGATTTTCGGCCATTTGAGCGATTTGCGTCCCGCCGAGGTACTGAGCTCGCTGACCGTGGCTTTACCTGACCTCAAAATCGTCTTCCAGTGTCACTTTCTTGAAATCGCTCACCAGAGCGTCGATCTGCATGTGCCAGCGGCCCGGGACCGTCAACGGCACCTTGCGCACGTGCCAATAGCCGTCGGGACCAAGCGCGGCGGCGCGTTCCATCGGTTCGACGCCACGCTCGGGCAGACTCAGCGTCAGCGTCGCCTCCTTGGCCGCGAACGGGCTGGCATCGCCGTTCATCAATTGCAGGACGAAGTCGTTCTGCCCGACCTTGCCCGGTGCGATCAGCACCTGGAACATCGCGGCATCGGCGTGAATGTGAACCGCGAGCGGAACATCGTCCGACATCGCCAGCACGCGCGGCGGCGGCGTGAAGCGCCATAGCGCAACCAGGCCAAGGATGCCGATCATCAGCACGAACTCGAGCGCGATCGAGCGTTGCAGCGGCCGCGTCCGGTGGAATTCGCGCGCGATGGCCGGTGTGAACACCAACCGGTTCAGCGCAGCGAGCCCGAGCAGCAACACCACCAGCCCGAGTTTCGCGACGAGGACGTTACCGTATCCGGTGTCGATCAGCGCGCGAAGACTTTCGAGCTGGATGACCGCGAGCGCGAGGCCCGACAAGGCTATCAACGCGACGACCGGCACCGCGAGCATCGAAAACCGCCGGAGCACGCGGAGCAGTGAGTCCTTGCGCTGCCAAGCGAGCACAGCCAGCGGCCCAAGTGCCCCCATCCAGAACGCCAGACCGACGCCATGGATGAACAGTGCGGTCCGCGTCAGCCATTGCGGCGAGGGGGTGGCGGCATGGCCGCTGACCGCAAACGACAGCCCGACACAGATCATTGCGACGGTAGTGCGGATAAAGGCCGCGCCGAACGACGGGCTGCGCCAGGCAATCGCCGCGATCAACATCGCGGCAATCGCAAGCAGCAGGGCGGGAAACAGGCTGGTGCCGGCGGCGCTGGCCCATGCCGCCCATGTCAGAATGCCCGAGAGCGGCAGGTTCAGCAGATCGACGCCCTGCAAGCCAAGTGAAGCGACCGCGCCGACAAGGCCGATTCCGAGCGACCACATGATCAGCCGTCCGCCTGCCGGACCCTGCCCGATCCAGGCGGCAAAGAACACTCCGCCGACGCCGGCAAACAGCCCGAGATAGAGCCCGAGCCGCGCCAGCCAGATCAACACATGGAGCACGCCGTCGCCTGACGGCGCCGCCGAGCCGGTGACGATGCCGATCGAGAACAGCAGCGAGCCCGCGACGGGATGGCCATCCTGCGACACCACGCGATAGCTCACCACCTGCGTACCCTGCGGCAGGTCCGCCGGCAGCGTCACCATCACCGATTGGTCGACGGCGCGGAACGCGACGTTGCGCGGCTTGCCCGCAGCGTCGAGCAGGCTGACTGCGGTCGGCGCCACCGCTTCGTTGAAGCGGAGCACCACCGTCTTCGGCGCTTCCGCCACCACGCTGCCGTCGGCCGGCTCGGCCGCAATCAGGACGGCATGCGCATGGGCGGCGGTCGCAACGCACAGCGCCACGAGCAGTGCGGCGAGGCCTGCTCTCACAAGCGTTGCGACCAGCCGCACGGCTTACGGTTTCGGCAGCAGCTTGACGCCGGGCGCCGGTGTCTTGCTGCCATGGTCGTGCCCGCCGCCCTGCCCTTCGGCCGGAATATCGATCCAGCGGCTGACGCCTTGTTCGCACTCCTGCACGACAGGGAAATACAGCGTGGTGTTGGGCTTCAACGTGTCGGTAAGAAACGTCTGCATCACGAACTCGTCGTAGTTATGGTCCGCGAGCTTGCCACCACTCCAGGCGACTTCCTTGACGCCCTCGGAGAGCTTGGCACCGTGGTAATCATATTGGGCAGCGTATTTGCCGGGGACGGCATCGAGAGTCCAGCCGGGCTTCGGCATCGGCTTCACCCCGATCACGCCTTCCGGAATCTGCACGCGGATCTTGATCGTCGCCGACCCCGCGCAGCCATGCGGAACGGCGAACACCGCCTTGTAGTACGAGCCGACCGGCGCCTGCTTTCCTTCAAGCGTGATATGCGCGATCGCAGGCTGCGCTGCGAGCAGCGCCGCCGCGGCAATGAGGAGCGTCTGTGATCTCATGGCGCCCTCACATCTTCTTCATGTCCATGTGACCGGAATGGTCGCCATGGCCGGAATGATCACCACCACCCGGCGCCTGCGCGCCGACGGCCTGCACGTCCAGCGAGACCGCGACCTTGCCGGCTTTCTCGAATTCGAGCGTGACCGGCACCTTGTCGCCCTGCTTCAGCGGGTTCTTCAGGTCGAACATCATCAGGTGGAAGCCGCCGGGCGCAAGCTTCACGGTCTTGCCCGGCTCGATGGTCAATCCCTTGTCGAGCGCGCGCATCTTCATGACGCCGTTGTCCATCGACATCTCGTGGACTTCCACCTTGCCGGCGACGTCGGCGGAGCCCGACACCAGCCGGTCCGCCGTCGTTCCCTTGTTCTCGATGGTCAGATAGCCGCCGCCGATCTTGGCACCGTTCGGCGTCGCGCGCGTCCACGCCTGCGTGATCACGAGGTCGCCGGCCTTGACATCCTCCGCGCGTACGGAAGTCGACGCCAGTGCGGCAGTCAGCGCGGTGAGAGCGAGGATGCGGGAGAAAGTGTTCATGGCGACGGGGTCCTTTCAGATTGAAGTTGTCGTGTTATCGGATTGTTGCAGCCTGGGCGTCAGACCATTTGTTCAAATCGGCGATTTCAGCCGATCCTTCGATCGTCGTGACGGCTCCGTCACGGGCAATCAGCATGGTTCGCGGGATATCGCCTTGCCATGCCGGGTCGATCTCGAATCTCAATCGATCGGCAAAGCCGTCGTCGAAAATCCAGTTCTCGGCCGATCCGAGTCCGGCGAGATCGAGCATCGATCGGGTCGCATCCGGCAGGTTCGGAACCAGATCCGCACTGATCGTCACAACGTCGATATCCGGATGATCCTTCATGAACTGGCCAAGCTCCGGCAGCTCCACCTTGCATGGGCCACAGGTGACGCCCCAGAAATGCACCAGGGTCGGACGACCGGCGTGCGCATGCAGCAGCTTCTGCCAGCTGCCGCGTTCGAACGGCCTTGGCGCGCCCTCTCCAGCCGCCAGTGCGGACGGCAGCGTTGCCAGCAGGATGAGCGCAGCGAGCAAGTGACGTTTCATGGTTCGCCCTCGATCGCTTGAAGATGGTAACCGTCGGCCTTTGTCATCCACGACAGGTAGGCCTGCCGGCGATCCGAGACCAGCAGCGGATGGTCGGAGCTGTCGGCGGTGTCGGCGATAACACTGGGCTTCGACCAGGTCGCTCCATCGTCATGCGAAGCCATCAGATTGATCGATGTCTTCTGCCCGTCGAACTCTTTCCAGACCATCACGAGCCCCTGCGGCCCCGCAATGATCTGCGGCCGTGACGGGCTTCGACTTGGCTGACCGACCGCGAGCGGATCGGAGAAGGTTTTGCCGCCGTCGCGCGACCGCGCATAGAACAGGCCCTTGCGCGCCTTGCCGTTGGTGTACCACGTCACGTGGTAGGTTCCTTCGCGCGAAATGGTCAGGCTGGGACCATGGTGCGGACATGCCGCGATCTGCCAGTCGTCGCGGCTCACCCGATGCAAATCGCCGGGCGTGGTCGGATCGGTGAACGTCA
The DNA here is from genome assembly GCF_010811875.1 of Bradyrhizobium uaiense. Classification (GTDB taxonomy): domain Bacteria; phylum Pseudomonadota; class Alphaproteobacteria; order Rhizobiales; family Xanthobacteraceae; genus Bradyrhizobium; species Bradyrhizobium uaiense. Next base: position 39,200 of record NZ_VKHP01000040.1, on the reverse strand, counting down.
CGATCGCATGGTCGCGTACACCGCCTTCGAAGATGTTCCGGAACACCACCACCGGATGGCCCGCGCCATCGAACGCCAGGGCGAGACGGCAGCACTCGCAGGTATTGTCGGCCGCAAGCTTCGCATCGGAATAGGTCGCGCCGCCGTCCTTCGACGAAGCAAAGAACAATCCGGCCCCGTCATACTTCTCACCGCGCTGCTGCGCCGGGACACGGTTGCGCTTGTCGAGCCACGCCGCAAACACGGTGCCGGCGGGATCGAAGCCGATCACCTCGAAGCGCTGGCTCTCATTGTTTGCGGTGATCGGTTTCGGCGGATCAAAGCTGCGGCCGCCATCGGTCGACCGCGTAGCAAGAACCTGGCCGTTGAAGGCCTGATCGCGAAAGGTCGAAAAGGCAATGGCGATATCGCCCTTGGCATCGATCGCAAGTTTCGGCCGCGCGTCCGGCCCCCAATCCAGGTTGAGCCGCTCCCGGGTGACCTGGACCGGAGCGGAAAAGCTCTTGCCCTGATCCTTCGAGCTCGCGACGGAGATCTGGCCTCCGGCGATCCACGTCAACCACAACGTCCCATCCGGCCCAAAGGCCGGCGTGACCTTGGTCGCGCAGCGCAGGCCGGTCTCCTCGCAGGCCGCTTCGGAGGCGTGCTGATGGCTCATCTGCGCGACCGCGAGGTTCGGCAAGGTCGCAAGCATGACCGTCGCCAACACCGTCAGAGCCGCGGGTTTGCGGTATGTCATCGATGCGCTGCTCATCTGAACGCAATCCTCATGCCCGCCACAAAGGCGCGCGGCGACCCGGCATAGATCGAGTTGGTCGAGTTCGCCAGTACACTCGCGGGATTTTGAATGCCGGCCGCGGTCACCGAATTCGCGATGTTGTTTGCCGAAGCCACGTAGGTCCGATCGAACACGTTCCGGACCTCGACATACAGATTCAGCGACTTGAATGAATCGGAGACGAGATCGGTCTTGTAATGCAGATTGAGGTTGACGAACTCGTAGCCGGGCGCCTTCAGGAGGTTGGCATTGTCCATGTAGAAGCTGTCTTTCCACTGGACTTCGACAAATCCGCCGAGCCCCTGCAACGGACCCGACAACTGGTCGTAACCCAACCGCGCCGTCAGCTCGTTCGGCGAAATGCCGGGGATCTTGTTGCCGGCACGATTGAATGTGAAGCCGCTGATGCTTTCCGTGTAGTCTGTATATACCTCGTCTAGGTAAGTGTAGGCCGCCGTGAGCTGCCACCCTTGATAAAAGGCCCACTGAGCGGCAAGTTCAACGCCGCGATGTTCCGAACGCGGTGCGTTGAAGGTGTACGTAATTCCCGCCACAGGCGTCGCCTGAGAAACAAGTTCATTGTTGAAGAATTCGTAGAAGGCGGTGGCACTAACCTTCATGCTCTTGTTGGGCGACCAATCCGCGCCGAGGTCGTAGCCTAGGTTGGTCTGGGTCTTGAGCGACGTGTTGTTGCCCGGTAACCCACTCGGCAGAACGAACAGATTGCTGACTTGCGGCGTACCGTAGCCGGTCGCCACGCGAGCACGCAGCTGCCATTCGTTATCCGGCTTGTAGATGAGCGCGAACTCCGGCGCGGTGTTGGTGAACACAGGCGCCGCTTTCGTCACGGTCGCTCCCACGATTGCGGCATTGTTGATGACCGGATAGGACAGCAGGGTGTTGACGCCGTTTAGCGTGGTCGTTTCCCAGCCGACCCCGGCGACCGCCGTCACCGACGGAATCAGCTTGATTTCTTCCCGCGCCCGGACGCCATAATTGGTTGTCGATTGATACAGACTGCTCTGTGGCAGTCCGAGTGTCGCATTGCCCGCGGGCGCAACGTTCCAGGTCGTGCCGGTTGTCGTGAGGGTGTTGTACCAACCGCCGACCATCGTGGTCGAATCCATTCCAAACAGTTCGCCGCGCTTGGTCAAATCGCTCATGAAGTTGTACGAAGGATAGTCACCCTGCGCGCTAGTCGATCCCGTCGGCTGATTGATGTTCCTGTCGTCGAAGACGAATTGGTTGCGCCACGTAGTCGTGTTATCGAAATCGTGTTCCCAACGGCCCCCAACGATCGTCCGGCGGTCCTCTCGGCCGAGGCCGGCTTGAACCGCAGTCTCGGTGGATTTGGTTCCGTTGAAACCGTTGTTGAACAGAGAGACGGTTCCACATCCCGGCGCGGCCGTCGCGCCGGTCGCGCAGCCCTGCTGGAACGGGTTCTGATAGAACTGATTGAGCGACGAGCGGATCGGCAGGCGCGCCGTCAAATCGTTGTTGATGAGCTTGAACGTGAAACGATCGTCCGGCGTGACTTGCAGGGTGCCGAGGAAATTGACGGTCTGGGTATTGAACCAGCTGTTGCCGATATAGCCGTCACCGCGCGCGTCGCTCGCGAACAGCGAGCCCTCGAAATTGCCGACCTTCTTGCCTGCGGCAAGATAGTTGTTGAGATAGCCGAAGCTGCCGCCGTCGACGCCGTACTCCACACCGTCGATCGACCCTCCGGGCCGGGTCCGGAAATTCAACGCACCGCCGGTCGCGTAATTGCCATACAGCGCCGATGACGGACCGCGGACCACGTCGATCGCGCCGTAGGCGTGCGGATCGATCAGATCGCTGCGCGACAGGCCGTCCGGCTGGGTCACCGGGAAGCCGTCGTCGAAGATGACGAGGTTGCGGATGCCGAAGCCGTTCCGCGCGTTCGACCCGCGGATCGAGATACCGAAATCGCGCGGCCCGTTGCCCTGCTTGATCGAGATGCCCGGACTGTCGCGCAGCACGTCGGCAACCGAGAATGACGGCCGGTTGTCGAACTGGCTGCGGTCGATGGTGGTCTGGGTCTGCCCCGTGGGCGCCCGGTTCAAACCATCGCGGGTCGCGGCCAGTGTCTCCCCGGGACTCGCGCCAGCCGCCGGGGCTGCGGCCACCGCCGGCGCGGTCGCCAGCTTCGGTGGGCGTCGGGCCGACGCGGCACGAACGCGCGGTTTCGATCCGGCCGGTTTGGCACGCGCCGCCGCGTGGGGCGCATCGACCGTGACGGAGGGCAACACTGTGGTCGACGTCTGGGCTTCCGCTCCGGAAGGCAACGCGCAAAGCGCCGCGCTCAGCGCCAGCACGCTTGCCGCCTCCAGCGGATGATAACGAAACATGGATGAATCCTGACACCGGCTCTTCGGCCGGCTTGCTCAACGGCATTTGCCGGCGCGGGCACGCACCGGCAGCGACAGTCTCGTCAGGAAAAAAGCGGCGGCGCGCGGGCTTGCGCGGAGAGGCCCGCCCGCGAACGACCGAGCTCGCCCGCGAAATCGAGCCAAACGATCTGGCTCGGTACGCGTTCGACCGCCTGGGCCGCAACTTGCGGATGATCAACGGGCGCACCGGTCTGCAGCACGCTGCATGCGGAGCAACAACCGTCATGAGCGTCGTGACCGGTCTGGTCGCCCTGCCCGGCTCCGGAGCCGGCATTGCCGTGGCAGATGGTGGCGGCCGCGAGCGGATCGGATACGGCAAGGCTCGCCGCCCAGCAGGCCCCGATCGGTGCGAAAATCTGCACCAGCAGGGCAACCAGGACTATGGGCAGAAAATTCTTCAGCCGCCGGCGCATTGCAAAACCATCCGGAACCGAACTAACCACCACCAGCCTCGGAAGTCGAGATCGCGGACACGTCCGGTTTCTTCCAGCCGACGGAAATAACCGAGCGTTGCAGTTGCATCACGGCAGCCGCACAAGCCGCCCTATCTCCTTACTCTGTCACGTGTTTTCACATCACTGTCACAACCGGCAGTGGCGCCATCCCAATCATTTCGCAAATTGCTCGAAATTTGAACAATCGTTGCCGAAAATGGTGACAAGCCTGGAAAGATGGTCTACCAATTCGGGCGCAGGCAAGCCGCGAGGTGTGTCCTGGTGGTCCAAGTCTCGGGAGGAGCCCGACGCGCACAAGCAGCGTCACCCCATCAATCAAGATCAAATCGAATTTTTGGGGCAAATAGGGTCGACACAATTTTTGGAGCAGGGCTTGGAGCCCTGCTCTTTTTTTGTCTGATGATAGCAATCAACGATGGCTCCATCATCGAATCCAATCGAACGCAGCTTTGAACTCGCAGCAGCGGCTTGCGATGATCTCACGCCGATGGTGTATCGGCGGTTGTTTCGCAAACATCCCGAGGCGCAGGCGATGTTTCGCACCGAAGGCAGTGAACCGGTGAAGGGTTCGATGCTGTCTCTCACGATCGAAGCCATTCTCGATTTCGCCGGCGAACGCCGCGGACATTTTCGCCTGATCGAATCGGAAGTGTTCTCGCACGACGCCTACGGGACGCCGCGCGAATTGTTCGTAGGCTTCTTCGCCGTGATAGCGGACTGCTTGCGCGACATTCTCGGCGAGCAATGGTCCACGGAGATCGATGCTGCGTGGCACAAGCTGCTCCGCGACATCGAAGCCATCGTGCTGCCACAGAAACATCTCGAGGACGCGAAGACGTAGCGTCACCGTTCCGATTGTGACACACTCCCTTTATCCGCGGCGCGTGCAACTGACGCCGACGGTCAGAAAAACGAAGAGGGAGCAAGCAATGCCAGGAATCGACAATGGCACCGACAAGGGGATGGACAAGGCCTCGACGACGCGGCGCGACCTTCTGCAGATGGCGGCGGCAGGTGGAGCTGCGGCCGGCCTGTTCGGCGGAATGGGCGTGACGTCCGCGCTCGCAGCCGAAATGGGACGTTCGGAAAAACCGCTGAAGGCCGCATTCTCCAACGCCGGACTGCAGGCGACGTGGTGCGCGCAGGGCAAGCAGGCCGCCGAGTTCTGGGGCAAGCTGTTCAACGTCGAGGTCACCTGGTTCGACGGCCAGCTCGATGCCGTCAAGCAGCGCGCCGCGATCGACAACATGGCCTCGCAAAAGTGGGACTTCGTCGCCATCCAGGCATTCGGCATCGGCACCCTGACCCAGCCGGTGCAGAAGATGATCGACGCCGGCATCCCTGTCATCGACATGGACACGCTGATTGCGCCGCTCGACCAGATCAACGTGCATTCGTTCCTGGCGCCCGACAACGAGTTCATGGGCGCCTCGGTGACGCAGGCGCTGTGCAACGCGATCGGCGGCAAGGGCAAGGTCATCATGACCCAGGGCGCGCTCGGCCATACCGGCGCGCAGGGCCGCGCCAAGGGCTTCAACTCGGTCGTGAAGCAGTTCCCGAACATCGAGGTGCTGGATACCCAGCCCGCCGACTGGGACGTCTCCAAGACCGCCCGGCTCTGGGAAACCTATCTGACGAAGTATCCGCAGATCGATGCGGCGTTCTTCCACAATGACGACATGGCGCTCGCGGCCGCCAACATCATGAAGGCGCACAACCGCACCAACATCCTGATCGGCGGCGTCGACGCGATGCCGCCGGCGATCCAGGCCGTCAGCGAAGGCCGCATGTTCGCGACCGTCCGCAATCCGTCCTGCCGCATCCACGGCGGCGCGATCGTCGCCGGCGTCGCCGCCGTGGTCGGCGGCGAGAAGAGCGGCCAGGGCATTCCGAAGAACGTCGTGACCGACGGTCCCGTCGTGACCAAGGCCAACGCCGCCGGCATGCAATGGATGGAGGATCACTTCCTGATCTGAGCGCCCCGCATGTCGCAGGGACGCTCCCCGATCCTCGAGTTGAACCAGATCACGAAGGCCTTCGGCGGTGTCGAAGCCCTTCGTGGGGTCGACTTCGCACTCCACGCCGGCGAGATCCATGGTCTCGTCGGCGAGAACGGCGCCGGAAAAAGCACGCTGATGAAGATCATCGCCGGCGTGCATCCGGAGTTCTCCGGCCGCTTCATGCTCGACGGCAAGGAGACCCGGTTTCGCTCCACCCGCGACGCGCACGCCGCCGGCATCGGCATGGTGCATCAGGAGCTCAGCGTCGCGCCTGACCTGACCGTCGCCGAGAACGTCTTCCTCGGCAACCAGCCGACCAACCGCCTCGGCTTCGTGCAATGGCGGCGGATGGCGCGCGAGGCCGGCGAGCAGCTGTCCCGGTTCGGCATCGACGTCGATCCGATGACCCGGCTCGGCGACCTGCCGATCGGGCTGCAACAGCTGATCGAGATCGCCCGCGTGCTGTTCTCGGGCGCCCGCATCATCATTCTCGACGAGCCGACCTCAGCCCTCTCCCCGCCCGAGGTCGAGCGTCTCTTCACGACCTTGCAGAAGCTCCGGGACGAAGGCACCAGCATCGTCTTCATCTCGCATTTCATCGAAGACATCCTGCGGGTCTCCGACGTGGTGACCGTGTTCCGCAACGGGCGGAAGATCGCCGAAACCGCCTCCGCCGACACCACCAAGGGCGCGCTGATCGAGGCCATGATCGGCCGCGGCGGCGAAAAGCTGGAGCACAGCTACACCGACGACCTGCTGCTGCCGCAATCCGGCGCCGGCTCGGTGGTGCTGAAGGTCGAGCAGCTCTCGCTCCGCCGCAGCCTGCAGGACGTCTCGTTCGAGGCCCGCGCCGGCGAAGTGCTCGGCATCTACGGCTTCATGGGCTGCGGACAATTGGAGCTGTCCCGCATCCTGTTCGGCAAGCTCAGGCCCGACGGCGGGACGCTTGCGGTCGACGGCGCCGCGAAGTCTTTCCGCAGCACCGCGGCCGCCCGGCGGGCCGGCGTCGCGCTGGTGCCGGAGAGCCGGCGCGCGATGCTGTTCCACCAGGAGCCGGTCTACAAGAACATCTCGATCAGCATCCTCGAGCGGATCTCGGCGCTGCTGCTCAAGCCGGTGCGCGAGCGCGCCATCGCCCAGCGCCAGGTTGAGCAGTTGCAGATCAGGCCGCCGGTGGTCGGTCTCGATCTCGGCATGCTCTCCGGCGGCAACCAGCAGAAGGTGGCACTGGCCAAATGGCTGACCTACCCGCCCCGCCTGCTGGTGCTGTGCGAGCCGACCCGCGGCATGGACGTCGGCGCCAAGAACGACGTGATCAACATCGTGCGCGATCTCCGCGCCAAGGGACTGGCGATCATCGTGCTGTCGACCGAGCCGGAGACGGTGCTGTCGCTGGCCGACCGGATCCTGGTGCTGAAGCGCGGCGCACTGGTGCGCGAGTTCGCGGGCGAGGCAGTCAGCAAGGATCGGCTGCTGGAAGCGGCCTAAAGCATGATCCGGAAAAGTGAAGCGGTTTTCCGATAAGATCATGCGCAAACAAATCGAGAAAGCGCGATGACCGCGTCATCGCGCTTAACGGAGAGACATAATGGCAAGCAGTGACAGCGCGACGGCACCTGCGGATCACAAGCGGCCGCGCGGGCTGGCGTCCTTCCTGCGCTCGCAGATGCGCAACATCGCGCCGTTCCTGACGCTGATCTTCCTCAGCGCCTTCTTTGCGATCGCGAGCCCGTCGTTTGCGACCATCGACAATGTCGGCAACATCCTCACCCAGGTGTCGGTCACCGGCATCATCGCCGTCGGCCTCACCTTCGTGATCCTGTGCGCCGAGATCGACCTGTCGATCGCCAGCATCGCCAACGTGACCGGCATTGCGGTAGCCTACTTCACGCTGCAGGAATCCTACGTCAACATCGCCAACGTCCCGATGCCGGGTTTTGCCGCGATCCTGCTGGCGCTGGCGCTGTGCGCGCTGCTCGGCCTGGTCAACGCGCTGGGCCTGACCATCATCGGCATCCCCTCCTTCATCATGACGCTCGCCATGATGCAGATCGCGGCCGGCGTCTCGGCGCTGCTGGTGCGCGGCCAGATCGCCTACAAGGTGCCGCCGCTCATCACGACGCTCGGCTCGGGCTCGATCGGCGGCATCTCCTGGATCGTGATCGTTGCCGCGGTGATGCTGCTCGGCGGCCATCTGGTGCTGACCTACACGCGCTTCGGCCGCTACGTCTACATGGTCGGCGGTAACCGCGAGGCCGCGGAATTTGCCGGCCTCAACGTCAAGCTCATCCTCGGCAGCGTGATGGTGATCTCGGCGGTCTGCTCGGGGATCGGCGGCATGCTCGGCGTCGCCCATTTCGGCAGCGCGCAGCAGAACGAGTTCGACACCTATCTGCTGGATTCGATCGCGGCCGTCGTGGTCGGCGGCACCAGCCTGTTCGGCGGCCGCGGCGGCATCGGCAACACCATCGTCGGCCTGTTCGTGCTCGGCGTGCTCAACAACGGCCTCGACCATGTCAATATCGACAGCTTCCTGAAGATCCTGATCCGCGGCCTGATCCTGCTCGCGGCCCTGATCATCAACGTCTACGCACAGCGGCTGCGGGAGCAGGCGGCGGATTAGTGCGGAGCTCTCTCCATTGGTCGTCCCTGCTTTCGCCATGCTTTCGCAGGGACGACACCGAATATGTTGCGAGCTGCCGGAGTCACACTTCCGCATTCCCGCGACATAATTTGCCCGAGCTTTGCTCTTTCATTGCGCCCTCCTCGCACAGAGGGCGCAGGGAAAGCCGGGTGCCGATCGCGCCCATGGGCCCCGTGCATAGGATAGAAAGCACGGGGGTAGGACCACAGGTGTAACCGGAAACAACCCGGCTTTCCCTGCGCGATGGCTTACGGCTTACTTCGTGCTCTCCCCGGCGAGACTGGGCTTGTTTGTCACCGTCTTCGCAACGCGCATCGCGCAATTCGAAAAGACACCTGCCGCTAGGGCGTCAGGACCACACGACTTCACCGTCCGCCTTGCGTGCTCTCGTCAGTCACACGCGCAGCGTCCACCGCATCTCACGCCGCGTTCGTGACGACCGCGAAGCGCCCCTCGATCGGGTGAGACGGCTGGATTTATAGCGCTGAATTGCGCTTCTGATAAAGCGAATTATTTCTGTTGGGAAGACTTGCGCCGTCGGGCAACTCAATGGCAGGGGCGCTTTCGACGAACCAGGACCGGAAGCCATAAAACGCGCGGCGCTGACGGCTTGCGAATTCTGGTAGCATCTGCATCGCAACCGGCGCTAACTTGCTCTTGTGAATTTACTTATGTCGCCGCCAGCATTTCGGGGAACATCCCAGAACCAGGGGAGAAGACCGTGACCGCTTTCAACGCTGTGCGTTTTCGGGTGAAGCCTGCGCGCGATCAGGAGTTTTTGGACGCGCACAAGACCATCGGGGCAACCTGGCAAGGTTTATTGCGTGCCAATATTATCAAGACCGGTGACCATTCCTATTGCATTATCGCCGAGTGGCAAGACATGGACGCGTGCATCAAGGCCCGGCCACATATGATTTCCACTCTCAATACTTTTCGCGATACGCTCGAAGACTTGGGCGGCGGTCTCGGCGTCACCGATCCCGTCGCGGGTCCGGTCGTCTTGTCCATAAAATAAGAAGATTTGTGAAGGATAGATCACAAGGCGACGCCCGCGGCCGCGCCTGCGAGCGGTCGTTGTCCCTTCCCCGCCGGCCGAACGTATGGCCGCTTTCCGGACAGCAACGCGCTAAAATTTTCGAACAAACCCAGCCGAGCCGGCGCTAATCTCCGGCCGGCAGCGGAGGGTTACGCTTTTGTCAGCGTCGACGGCACATCGGGAGATAGACGGGATGATTGGCAAGACGATCGTCGTCGCAGTCGGACTTGCTCTAAGTCACGCCGCGGTAGCAGCGCCGCCCGAGAACCCGAATCCCGCGCTTGCCCCGTGGTTTGAGAGCTTGAAGCAACCAGGCGCCGGTGCGTCGTGCTGCTCGATTGCGGATTGCCGAACGGTCGAGTTTCGACAAGACCGAGACGGCTACGAGGTCTTGATCGATGGTCGCTGGAAGATGTCGAAACCGTTCTGGCTGCGGGTCCCGCCGAACAGAATCATCGACAGAACCGACAACCCGACGAACCGCGCCGTCGTCTGTTTCACGCCGGAGGCAGGCATTCTCTGTTTCGTGCGTCCGGCCGAAAGCTGATCTGTGCCGCTGCGTTTCCCGTACATGACCATCGATACCGTCATCTGGCAAAGTCGGGCCGCCAGTGGCGCAGTTCGCCCGCGGCGTAGGTGACGGCGCCGATCGTCGTGTAGGACGCTGCCTCCAGCATCATGTTGCGTGCGAGCTTCAGCGCCCGCGCCTCGCAGATCGCGCGCTGCTTCTCGTCGGCGATCCATTCGAAATCGATGTTGTGCGCGAGGCCGAGGATGCGCCGGATGGTCTTGGCCGCGGCAAAGCCGACCGTGTCCTGGAACAGCCTCGCCATGTAGGCCTGCCGCTCCGCCTCCAGTCGCGCGGCGCCTGCCGCGCCCGCAAACAAAGACACCGGATAGCCGTCGCCCCTGGCATCGTTGCGCCACAGCGCAAGGAATTTTCGCGAGAATTCGGTCCAGACGCCCTCGATGGTTTCCACTAGCCAGGCCTCGAACGAGGCGCGCTCACCCGGCGTGCGCTCGTGGCCGGCGGAGGCCAGATAGGCCATCAGGAGATTGCCGATCACGGCGCCGATGTCGAAGCCCATCGGGCCGTAGAAAGCGAATTCGGGATCGATCACCTTGGTCTCGCCGTCGGTGACCATGATCGAGCCGGTGTGCAAGTCACCGTGCAGCAGTGCCTGCGGGCTCGCCATGAATTTCAGCTTGAGCCTGGAGATCGCGACATGCAGGTCGAGGTCCTCGCGAAAGGCGGCCGCCGTCGCGTCGAGATACGGCGCGGTCCAGCGGTTCTGCTCGGCGATGCGGTAGGGATCGGTGAAGATCAGGTCTTCGGTGATCTTGCAGAGCGCGTGGTTGCCGGCGAATGCCGCAATTCCTTCCTTCTTCTCCGCGGCCGACAGCGCGAGATCGGACGTGAAGAACAACGTCTGCGCGAGGAAGGTCGAGATATCCTCGACAAAGCGCGGATAGCGCGCCGCCCCGATCAGGCCCTTGCGCATGATGATGTGCGGCTCGAGCAGCTCCATCGCGGTGAGCGCAAGCGGCGCGTCATGATGCAGCACCGCCGGCACCAGGCTCGGCGCCAGCCGCGCTTGATGCACCAGCGCCAGATGCTCGTAATGCGCCCGCGACAACGGCAGCGGCCAGCTCTCGCCGACCAGCCGCACGTAAGGCAGCGCCTGCTTGACGGCGATGCCGCCGCTCGGTCCCTTGACGATGAAGACGAGGTTGAGGTTGCCGTCGCCGACCTCGCTGATCGACCAGTCGGCCGGCCGGTCGCCGAGCTGCGTGACGATGGCAGGTAAGCTCGCGAGATAGTCCCGCAGATCGGCTTCCCGCAGGATTCGATACTGGCTCTGCCCCGAGCCTGGTTGCGCCTGCAGGTTCATCGTGGTCGCCTCCCCAAGACTTGGACCCGAGCCATTGGCCGCTCGTTGTGCTATTCCGGACATGTTGCCGCAAGAGCTGACGGCCCGGTTCGACGCCCACAATCGCAGGCGGCGGGACGCGCCGCAATGCCCCCGACGCAGTCCCCGAAGCCACAGATCAAGACCCTACCCCGCCGGCGTTGTTTCAGAATTCACGATGACATTTTCGAGTGGAGGACGTTGCCATGCTCGTCGCCGTGTTCTCGATATTTGCCGCCAGCCGCAAGGACGCGCTTGTCGATATGGTCGAGCAAGTGCACGCCGGCTTCCTCGCCGCCGGATTGGGCGAGCCGACGGTACGCCTCAGACTGTCCGATCCCCCTCTCACCGCCGAGATCGCCGCCGTGCAAGCTGCGGCAGGAACGAAGCGCATTTCCAGCATTGCGAGGGTGATCAAGCGCTGGCCGGAATTGGAGCGCTTCGTGCGAACGACCGGTTCGGTTGGCCCCGGCAGGGCGGAAGCACGCGTGATGTCGAACGTGACAGAGAGCGGCGCCGTCGAGGCGATCGACTTCACGATCCTCAAGGAGATCGCACAGGGCGTCCCGAAGTCATTTCCATGCCACGCCATCGACCTGCATTTCTCGGTGGCCGGCTTTTCAGACGGTCCGCAGCTGCCCGCGCAGCCCGACCTTCAGACGCTTCGCGGCCTGATGCGCGCCGGCGTCGACATCGGCGCCGGCCACCCGACCTCGCCCGGCATCGGCGTGCACGACAAGTGGTGGGTGAACGGGAGGCAGCGGTCGCTGGCCGCGCTGCGCATCGTCGAAGCCGATCCGGAGGCCAAGAAATTGCCGGCACCTCCGGCCGAGATCGCGGCCCTGCTCGCGGCCTGCGGCAAGGTCCGCAAGACGGTGCAGGTCCCGATGGTCACGGCGCCGGCCGCTGCGGTGGCGGCCGCCGGGCCAGCCGGCGGCCTGCCTCCTGAGATGGACCAGGCCATCCGCACGGTCGTGCGCGCCTGTCGGGCTGGGATGAGCGAACTACTCAATACCCTTCCGCACGATCTGCCCCATCAGGTCGAGAGCGCCGCCGCGACTGCTCCCGATGGAAGCCCGGGCACCGGCCCCAAGAAGCCCGATCTGGTCCGGGCCTTTGCGCCGCTCGGCTACGATTGCCGTGGCGAGAGCGGATCCTTCAGGCTGCAACGGCGCACCGCGGGCAATCTCACCGTCAGGCTCCAGGTCGACGTCGGCAGCTGGAACAGCTCGGTCGCCGCCTTTTTACAGGTGATCGGCATGGTGAACGGGCACGGCTTCAAGGCCACGCTGCCGCTGCATGCCTCGCGCCACGCAGTCCGCGGCGAAGTGAGAGGGGTCGAGTTGCCGAGCCAGTTTCCGATCGGCAGCGCTGAGCGGTGGGCGCAAATCGTCGACAATCTGGCAACGCTCGTCGCGGCGCTTGATCGCAGCTTCGTGCCCGAGATCGAGGCGATCACCGGCCCGTCGCCGGAGTGGTTCCGGCCGGAGCAAAGCTGAGCCCGTTGCTCCGGTTCGTGGCCGGGTGAGCCAACGGGTCGGGCGAACGCGCGCCCGATGACAGGCTCCGCAATACCCGGAGCAATGCTCCCGCATGTCGCTTCGCTCATGCGGGCTACTTCGCTGCGCTCCCTCGCCCCATTCTTACGCGTTCCCACGGGAGAGGCGCGCATGCGAAATTTCTGTATAATAGAATAATGCCGCTGATTTGCCCGACATGTCAAGTTGCCGTGTCGAATGCCGGCACGCCGCCGGCTACTTTGCATGGGGTTGTTTTCGATATTTTGACGGTCCGCCCCTGCACAGGCAGGCTACATGCGATAGCCCTGCCGCACACGGCGCGAGGTGAACCGGAGAGTCTAGAACGGCATCCCCATCAGTTTCGACAGCCGCTCGACCGAGAGATAGCCGGCGTAATAGGCCCACATCCCGATCGCGAAGATCACGGCCGAAAGTAGCGTGGTCCACAGCAGTTTGCGGCCCATCCGCGCCATGATCGGCGCGCCGGGATCGGTGCCGGGCGCGCCGACGCCGTCCTCATGCTGGCTGCGCACGCCGAACGGCAGCGTCAGGAACAGCACGAGCCACCACAGCACGAAGTAGATCGCAAGGCTGGTGGAGATTTGATACGCCATGTGGCCTCAGGCCTGTTCGATCTCGACCAAGGCGCCGGAAAAGTCCTTGGGGTGGAAGAACAGCACCGGCTTGCCGTGCGCACCGATCTTCGGCTGGCCGTCGCCCAGCACCCGCGCGCCCTCGGCGATCATGCGGTCGCGCGCCGCGATGATGTCGGGCACGTCGTAGCAGACATGGTGGATGCCGCCGTCGGCATTGCGCTCGACGAATTTCGCGATCGGCGAGGCCTCGCCGAGCGGCTCGATGAACTCGATCTTGGTGTTCGGCAGCGTCACGAACACGGTGATGACGCCGTGCTCCGGCAGCGGCACGGCGTCGGAAATCTCGGCGTTGAAGGCGGTGCCGTAGATCTTCGCGGCCTGCCTGGCGTCCTTGACGGCAATGGCGACGTGATTAAGCCGGCCCAGCATCTCTCTCTCCCTTGTATCGTTGTGCGCGCTTCGAAGGCGCTTGTCAGACCGTCAGTACGTGCACGACGCAGATCGGCTTCTTGCCCCATTGTTCGTTCAGCGCCGCACGCACCGCCCGCCGCACCGATTCACCCAGCGCATCCGGATCGCGCCGCCGCGCCCGCGGCAGGCCCTCGATCGTCGATACCACCACATCGAAAACGATATCGTCGAGCAATTCGCCTGCGGCATTGTTCTCCGGCATGCCGACCAGATCAACCTCGGGCTCGTCGACCATTTCGCCCTGCTGCGTCATGGCGATGGCGACGAAGGCGCAGCCGGCAAAGCCCATCCGGCGCCGCTCAACCACGGCGCGCGACTTGGAATCCTCCAGGATGGTTCCATCCTTGTAGAGCCGGCCCGACGGCACTTCGCCGATGATGCCGGGATCGCCGGGCCCGAGCTTGACGAGGTCGCCGTTGCGGCAGGTCAAAACCTTGGGGACGCCCGCGGCACGGGCCAGCTTGGCATGCTCGGCAAGGTGCAGCGCTTCGCCGTGGACCGGGATCAGAAGCTGCGGCCGCACCCAGGAGATCATGTCGCGCAGCTCGTCGCGGCGCGGGTGGCCGGAGACGTGCACCAGATGCTCACGGTCGGTGATGACTTCGACGCCCTGCGTCACCAGCCCGTTGATAATGCCGCCGACCGCCTTCTCGTTGCCGGGAATGGTGCGGGAGGAGAAGATCACGGTGTCGCCCTTGTTCAGGGTCACCTGCGGATGGTCGTCATTGGCGATCCGGGCCAGCGCGGCGCGCGGCTCGCCCTGGCTGCCGGTGCACAGCGCCAGCACCTTGTCGGCCGGGAAATGGCCGTAATAGTCAGCGCTGCGGAACTTGTGCGAGGCGTCGAGATAACCGCATTCGCGCGCGACCTGCACCACGCGTTCCATGGCGCGGCCGACCACGACGACCTCGCGATCGGCGGCGTTCGCGGCATCAGCCACCGCCCGCACGCGAGCGACATTGGAGGCGAAGGTGGTGACCGCGACCCGGCCCTTGGCCGCCTTGACCAGCTTCTTGATCGTGGCGGCCACCTCGGTCTCCGAGGGCGAACGACCGTCGCGCACCGCATTGGTGGAATCGCCGACCAGCGCCAGCACGCCCTCGTCGCCCAGTTCGCGCAGCCGCCGCTCGTCGGTCGGCTGGCCGATGATCGGGGTCGGATCGATCTTCCAGTCGCCGGTGTGCAGCACGGTGCCGACGTCGGTCTTGATCGCCAGGGCGTGCGATTCCGGAATCGAATGCGAGACCGGGATGAACTCGACATTGAACGGGCCGATATCGACCCGCCCGCCCGACGGGATCACCGTGATCGGGATTTTCGGCGGATTGCGCTCGGCGGCGCATTTGGCCTCGAACAGCGCCGCAGAGAACTGCGTCGCGTAGATCTTGCAGCCGAGCTTCGGCCAGAGGTCGATGATGGCGCCGAAATGGTCCTCATGGGCGTGCGTCAGCACGAGGCCCATTAGATTGTTGCGTTCCTTCTCGAGGAAGCGGACGTCGGGCATGATCAGGTCGATGCCCGGCAGATGCTCCTCGTCGCCGAAGGAGACGCCGAGATCGACCGCGAGGAAGGACCGCTGCTGGCGATTGCCGAGGCCATAGATCGACAGGTTCATGCCGATTTCGCCGACGCCGCCGAGCGGGGCAAAGGTGAGCTCGTCGGGACGCGCCATCAGTTAGCCCTCACGGAGGCCGCGGTGCCGAAATAGACCTCGCCGGCGGTCACGGGTTTGCGCTGTCCATCAGCGGAGCGAACGATCAGGCAGCCGGTGTCGTCAATGGTATCGAATGTGCCTTCGAGCGTCGCGGTGCCGGTTTGGACCGCGACCTTCTCGCCAAGCCCGGCGGCGCGCTTCAGCCACAGCCTGCGGATCTCCGGAAAGCCGCGGCCATCGTCCCAGATGCCGCGAAACTCGACCCAGGCGTCCGACAATGCGGCGAACAGCTCTTCCGCGCGGATCTGGATGCCAAGCGTCGCCAGCGATATCGCAGGTGTCGGCGTCCCCTCGGGCGCTGCGACGACATTGGTACCGATGCCGACGACGACCGCCAGCCGGTTGCCGACCGCCTCGGCCTCGAGCAGGATGCCCGACAGCTTCTTGCCGTTGGCCAGCACGTCGTTCGGCCATTTCAGAGTGAACTTCGGGCTGTCCGGCCCGAGCCGCAGCGCGGCCTCGATGCTGACCTTCTGCAGCGCGGCTTCGAGCGACAGCCCTGCGGCAAAGCCGAGCGTCGCGGCGACCGCCGGCTGCACGTCCGTCACCTCGAGGATGCTGCTGGCAAGGTTGCCGCGCGGCGCGATCCAGGCCCGCTGGCGCCGCCCTCGGCCCGCGGTCTGCTCCGGCGTCACGAACCACATCGGCCCCTGCTCGCCGTCGCGGGCGCGCAGCATCGCCTCGGCGTTGGTCGAGCCGATCTGATCGAAGGCGGCGAGCTTGTAGCCCGCCGCAATGGCCCGGGCTCCGAGCGTGAATGTCATGTCGGAGTTATGCGCATGATCTGTTCCGAAAGCCAGCATCCCGTTTTCGGAACCGTACGCATCAGAATAGCGACTTCGCCGCCGCCGTTGCCACGCTCACCAGCGGGCCCGGATAGGCGAAGAAGAAGATGTTGAAGATGCCGGCGACCGCAAGAACGGTGCGCAACTCGAACCGCACCGGATCGAGCTTGGTCAGCGGCTGGTCGAAATACATCACCTTGACGATCGACAGATAGTAGAACGCGCCCACCACGCTGGTCAGCACGCCGATCACCGCGAGTGTGAACAGGTTTGCCTTGATCGCGGCGACGAACACGTACCATTTGCCGAAGAAGCCCGCGAGCGGCGGCACGCCGGCCAGCGAGAACAGCAGCATCGCGAAGGTGAAGGCGAGCAGCGGGTTGGTGCGGGACAGGCCGGCGAAATCGCTGATCTGCTCGACCGCCTGGCCGTTCCGCTTCATGGCCAGGATGATGGAGAAAGTGCCGAGCGTCATCGCGACATAGATCGCAATGTAGACCAGCACGCCCTGCGCGCCCTCGACCGTTCCGGCGGCAAGGCCGACCAGCGCAAAGCCCATATGGCCGATCGACGAATAGGCCATCAGCCGCTTGATGTTGGACTGGCCGATCGCCGCGAACGAGCCCAGTGCCATCGAGGCGATCGCCACGAACACCAGGATCTGCTGCCACTGGGTGACGATGCCCGGGAATGCGGTCAGCGTCGCACGAGTGAACACGGCGAGCGCGGCGACCTTCGGGGCGGAGGCGAAGAAGGCGGTCACCGGCGTCGGCGCACCCTCATAGACGTCCGGCGTCCACATGTGGAACGGCACCGCCGAGACCTTAAAGCAGAGGCCGGCGAGCAGGAACACCAGGCCGAACACGATGCCGATGCTGCCGGTGGTGGCGGCCGCCGCGATGCCGGCGAAGCTGACGGTGCCGGTGAAGCCGTAGATCAGCGAGGCGCCATAAAGCAGCATGCCCGACGACAGCGCGCCGAGCACGAAATACTTCAGCCCGGCCTCGCTCGACTTGGCATTGTCGCGCTGGCTGGCGGCGACGACGTAAAGCGCAAGGCTCATCAGCTCGAGACCGAGATAGAGCGAAATCAGGTCGCCGGCCGAGATCAGCACCATCATGCCGAGCGTCGACAGCAGCACCAGGATCGAGAACTCGAAGTTGCGGGTCGACGGCTGAGACAGGTACTCGGTCGACAGGATCAGCGTCGCCGCCGAGGCGATCAAAGCGAGGATTTTCAGGAAGCGGGCGAAATCGTCGACGATGAAGCTGCCGCCGAAGGTCACGAGCTTGCCGGCCGGCAGCCAGAGCTCCAGCACGCCGGTCAGCACCAGGAGACACACCGCGAGCGTGGTGATCAGCCGGGTCGTCCCCTGCCCGCGATAGGCCCCGATCATCAACAGCACCATGGCGCCGACCGCGAGCACCAGCTCCGGCAGCACCGGCTGCAACTGATAACCTGCACTGGAAAAGCTCATGGGCTAAGGCCTTACTGGACGGTCAGCGCGGCTGCCTTCACGGCAGTCACGGCGGTTTGGTAATTGTTGACGAGCTGCTGGACCGAGGCCGCCGACATGTCGAGCACCGGCTTCGGATAGACGCCGAACAGGATGGTCAGCGCGATCAGCGGGAACAGCGTCACGCATTCGCGGAACGTCAGATCCTTGATCGACATCAAGGACGGCTTGACCAGCGCGCCGAACACCACCTTGCGGTAGAGCCAGAGCGCGTAGCAGGCCGACAGGATCACGCCCGTGGTGGCGAAGAACGCCGTCGGCAGCGAGATCTTGAAGGTGCCGAGCAGCGTCATGAATTCGCCGACGAAGCCGGAGGTGCCGGGCAGACCGACATTGGCCATGGTGAAGACCATGAAGGTCAGCGCATAGAGCGGCATTCGGTTGACGAGGCCGCCATAGGCAGCGATCTCGCGGGTGTGCATGCGGTCGTAGACGACGCCGACGCAGAGGAACAGCGCGCCGGAGACGATGCCGTGCGAGACCATCTGGAACATGCCGCCGGCGACGCCCTGGGTCGTCACCGCGAAGATGCCCATGGTGACGAAGCCCATATGCGCGACGGACGAATACGCGATCAGCTTCTTCATGTCCTCCTGCATCATCGCCACCAGCGAGGTGTAGATGATGGCGATGACGGACAGCGTGAACACGAACGGCGCGAAGTCGTGCGAGGCCAGCGGGAACATCGGCAGCGAGAAGCGCAGGAAGCCGTAGCCGCCCATCTTCAGCAGGATCGCGGCCAGGATCACCGAGCCCGCCGTCGGCGCCTCGACGTGCGCGTCAGGCAGCCAGGTGTGCACCGGCCACATCGGCATCTTCACCGCGAACGAGGCGAAGAACGCGATCCACGCCCAGGTCTGCATCGACCGCGGCACCGCGGTGTGCATCAGGGTCGGGATGTCGGTCGTGCCGGCGTTCCAGTACAGCGCCATGATGGCGAGCAGCATCAAGACCGAGCCGAGGAACGTATAGAGGAAGAACTTGAACGACGCGTAGACCCGGCGCGGGCCGCCCCAGACGCCGATGATCAGGAACATCGGAATCAGGCCGCCCTCGAAGAACAGGTAGAACAGCACGAGGTCGAGCGCCGAGAAGGTGCCGATCATGAGCGTTTCCAGGATCAGGAACGCCATCATGTATTCGCCGACGCGCTGCGTCACCGACCTCCAGCTCGCGATGATGCAGAGCGGCATGATCGCGGTGGTCAGGATGAGCAGCGGCAGCGAGATGCCGTCGACGCCCATGTGGTAGGTGATGCCGGTGGCGAGCCAGGACGCCTTCTCGACGAACTGGAAGTCGGTCGAGGCCGGATCGAAGCGCGCGACCAGGATCAGCGACACCGCGAAGGTGATCAGCGTGGTCCACAGCGCGATCCAGCGCGCCGTGCGGTTGGCGCTCTCGTCGCCGCCCCGCGCCAGCAGGTAGACCAGGATCGCGCCGACCGCCGGCAGGAAGGTCGTGACGGAAAGGATGGGCCAGGTTGTCATTTACTGGCCTCCCAAGCCGAACATGAACCAGGTGATCAATCCGGCAGCCCCGATCAACATCGCGAATGCGTAGTGATAGAGGTAGCCGGTCTGCAATTTCACGACATTGCGGGTGATGTCGAGCACGCGGGCCGAGACGCCGTCGGGACCGAAGCCGTCGATGATGAAACCGTCGCCCTTCTTCCACAGCGTGTAGCCGAGCCACTTGGCCGGACGCACGAAGATCCAGTCGTACAGCTCGTCGAAATACCATTTGTTGAGCAGGAACTGGTACAGCATCGGCTGCTGGCGAGCGAGTTCGACGGGCAGATACGGCCTGCGGATGTAGAACAGGTACGAGACGAACAGGCCGAGCGCCATCATCACGGTGGGCAGCGGCGCGAGCCAGCCCGGCATGTGCTCCATGTCCTCGAGGATGTGCGGGTTCATCTTGACGGATTCGCGGAAGAACTCCTCGACGCCGTGCGGACTGGCGAACACTTCCTTGAACGGCAGACCCGCCAGGATCGAGCCGGCGGCAAGCACGCCGATCGGCACCAGCATCCACACCGGGCTCTCATGCGCCGCCTCGTAGTGCTTCTGGTCGTGCGGCTCGCCGAAGAACGTCTTGAAGATCAGACGCCAGGAGTAGAACGAGGTCAGGCCGGCGGCCACGATCGTCAGCAGATAGGCATAGGTCGCGAACGGGTTGTGCGCGGCGTAGGCGGCCTCGATGATCGCGTCCTTGGAGAAGTAGCCGGCGAACAGCGGGAAGCCGGTCAGCGCCAGGGTGCCGATGCACATCACCGCGAAGGTGTACGGGATCTTGCGCCACAGGCCGCCCATGTTGCGGATGTCCTGCTCGTGATGCATCGCATAGATCACCGAGCCGGAGCCCAAGAACAGCAGCGCCTTGAAGAAGGCGTGCGTGAACAGGTGGAACATGCCAACCGAATAGGCACCTGCTCCCATCGCCACGAACATGTAGCCGAGCTGCGAACAGGTCGAATACGCGACGATGCGCTTGATGTCGTTCTGCACCAGGCCGATCGTGGCGGCGAAGAACGCCGTGGTCGCGCCGAAGAACATCACCACCGCCTGCGCGGTCGGCGACAGCTCGAACAGCGGCGACAAACGCGCCACCATGAAGACGCCTGCGGTGACCATGGTCGCGGCATGGATCAGCGCCGACACCGGGGTCGGGCCCTCCATGGCGTCCGGCAACCAGGTGTGCAGCAGGAACTGGGCCGACTTGCCCATCGCGCCCATGAACAGGAACAGGCAGGTCAGCGTCAACGCATCGACCTGATGGCCGAAGAAGTTGATCGTCTTGCCGGTCAGTCCGGGCGCGGCGTGGAAGATGGTCTCGAAATCAGTCGAGCCGACCAGCGCGAAGATCGCGAAGATACCGAGCGCGAAGCCGAAGTCGCCGACGCGGTTGACCACGAAAGCCTTGATCGCCGCGGCATTCGCGGACGGCTTCTGGTACCAGAAGCCGATCAGGAGGTAGCTCGCAAGGCCGACGCCCTCCCAGCCGAAGAACAGCTGCACGAGGTTGTCCGAGGTCACCAGCATCAGCATGGCGAAGGTGAACAGCGAGAGATAGCCGAAGAAGCGCGGCCGGTTCGGATCCTCGTCCATGTAGCCGATGGAGTAGAGGTGGACCAGCGCAGACACGGTGTTGACGACGACCAGCATCACGGCCGTCAGGGTGTCGATCCGCAGCGACCATGCGACCTGCAGATCGCCCGAGGTGATCCAGGGCAGCAGCACGACGCGGGCGTCATGATGCATGAAGCCGACATCGACCAGCGCGAACCAGGACAGCGCCGCGGACACGAACAGCAGGCCCGTGGTGATCAGCTCTGCCAGTCGCGATCCCGCCGCCGGCGGCTCGGACACGTGATGATCGTCATGACCGTGATCGTCATGGCCCGCCGAGGCGTGAGCGTCGCCATGCGCGTCGTCGTGATGATCGACGGTGTCGCCGCTCGGGCAGCGCGCGTGCGCGCCGGTCAGCGAGATAATCCCCGCCAGAATGGCGCCCAGCAGAGGCAGAAATACGATTGCCTGGTACATCGGCGCGTTAGCCCTTCATCAGATTGACGTCTTCAACCGCGATCGAACCGCGGTTGCGGAAATACACCACCAGCACGGCGAGGCCGATCGCGGCCTCGGCCGCGGCCACTGTCAGCACCAGCAGCGCGAACACCTGGCCGACGATGTCGCCGAGGAAGGTCGAGAACGCCACCAGGTTGATGTTGACCGAGAGCAGGATGAGCTCGATCGACATCAGGATGACGATGATGTTCTTGCGGTTGAGGAAGATGCCGAGGATCCCGAGCGTGAACAGGATCGCGGCGACCGCCAGATAGTGCCCTAGCCCGATCGTCATTTCACCCACTCCGCCGCATCGGCATCCTGCAGGCCCTGCCCCGACGCCACCTTGCGCATCGCCATCGCCATTTCCGGCGTGCGCGCGTTCTGCACGTTGATGTTCTGCCGCTTGACGTTGGCCTTGTGGCGCAGCGTCAGCACGATGGCGCCGATCATCGCGACCAGGAGCACCATGCCGGCGAGCTGGAAGTAATGGATGTACTTCGTGTAGAGCACGAGGCCGAGCGCCTCGGTGTTGCTCACATTGGTCGGGATCGCCGCCGTAATCGTCTTGGTCACGGCCGGGTTGATCACCCAGGCACCGACGACAAGCAGCAGCTCGAACATGAAGATGCCGCCGATCACGATGCCGATCGGGAGATACTGGATGAAGCCCTCGCGCAACTCGACGAAGTCGACGTCGAGCATCATGATCACGAACAGGAACAGCACCGCGACGGCGCCGACATAGACCACGATCAGCATCATCCCGAGGAACTCGGCGCCCATCAGGATGAACAACCCGGCCGCGTTGACGAAGGCCAGGATCAGGAACAGCACGGAGTGCACGGGATTGCGCGAGACAATCACCATGACCGCCGAGGCCACGCAGGCCGCGGCAAACAGATAAAAGAACAGCGCCGGAAGGATCATGCCCTCACCTCAACGGTACGGCGCGTCGAGCGCGATCGACTTCGCAATCTCGCGCTCCCAGCGGTCGCCATTGGCGAGCAGCTTCGCCTTGTCATAGTAGAGCTCCTCGCGGGTCTCGGTCGCGAATTCGAAATTCGGCCCCTCGACGATGGCGTCCACCGGGCATGCCTCCTGGCACAGGCCGCAATAGATGCACTTCACCATGTCGATGTCGTAACGCACCGTGCGGCGGGTGCCGTCGTTGCGGCGCGGGCCGGCCTCGATCGTGATCGCCTGCGCCGGGCAGATCGCCTCGCACAGCTTGCAGGCGATACAGCGTTCCTCGCCGTTCGGATAGCGGCGCAGCGCATGCTCGCCACGGAAGCGGGGCGAGATCGGGCCCTTCTCGAAGGGATAGTTCAGCGTCGGCTTCGGCTTGAAGAAATAACGCATGGCGAGGACGAACGCCGAGACGAATTCCGAGAGCAGAAGCGAGCGGGCTGTTGCGTTGACATTGACACTCATGACGGCCTCACTTCGGCGCGATGCCGGCGAACTGCAGCACGCCGGCCACGATCACCACCATCGCCAGCGACAACGGCAGGAACACCTTCCAGCCGAGCCGCATCAGTTGATCGTAGCGGTAGCGCGGCACGATCGCCTTCGCCATCGCGAACATGAAGAACATGAAGAACACCTTCAGGGCGAACCAGACGATGCCCGGAATCCAGGTGAACGGCGGCAGATTGACCGGCGGCAGCCAGCCGCCCAAAAACAGGATCGACGCCAGCGCGCACATCGTGGTGATCGCGACATACTCGCCGAGCATGAACAGGAGATACGGGGTCGAGCCGTATTCGGTCATGAAGCCGGCGACCAGCTCGGATTCCGCTTCGACCAGGTCGAACGGCGGACGGTTGGTTTCCGCCAGCGCCGAGACGTAGAATACCACGAACATCGGGAACAGCGGCCACACATACCAGTTCAGGATGGTGAGCTGCGGCAGGCCGATCAGGTGCGCGAGCCCGCGGGTGTTCTGGGCCTCGACCACCGCCGACAGGTTCAGCGAGCCGACGCAGAGCAGCACGGTGATGATGACGAAGCCGATCGAGACTTCATAGGACACCATCTGCGCCGCGGAGCGCAGCGCCGCCAGGAACGGGTACTTCGAATTCGACGACCAGCCGGCCATGATGATGCCGTAGATCG
This sequence comes from Bradyrhizobium uaiense, assembly GCF_010811875.1. Taxonomy (GTDB): domain Bacteria; phylum Pseudomonadota; class Alphaproteobacteria; order Rhizobiales; family Xanthobacteraceae; genus Bradyrhizobium; species Bradyrhizobium uaiense. The sequence continues at coordinate 15,674 of NZ_VKHP01000040.1, read as the reverse complement.
ACAGCGACGAGATCGCGAAGATATAGAGAATGCCGACATTGATGTCGGAGATCACCCAGCCGAGATTGAACGGGATCACGGCCCAGGCGGCCAGTGCCAGGATGCACGACACCAGCGGCGCCAGCAGGAACACGCCCTTGTTGGAGCCGGACGGAATCACCGGCTCCTTCAGCACGAACTTCAGCAGGTCGGCAAAGGATTGCAGCAATCCGAACGGCCCGACCACGTTGGGGCCGCGGCGGATCTGCACCGCCGCCCAGATCTTGCGGTCGGCGAGCAGGATGTAAGCGATCGCGATCAGGAGCACGACGAGCAGCAACAGGCTTTCCGCGACCATGATGATCAGCGGCCAGAGGAAGCCGGTCCAGAACGAGCTTGCGAAGAAATCAGCCATCAGGTCACGCTCACTCCGCTGCCGTCAGCATTCGGCCCGACGCCAGCCGCGAGCATTCCGCCATCACGGCAGAGGCCCGCGCGATCGGGTTGGTCAGATAGAAATCCTCGACCGTCGGCTTGAACGCCGCCTTGTCGACGCTACCGCCCTTGCCCGCCAGCGCCTTGACGTCATCAGCCTTGCCGGCCTCGATCTGGTCGAACCGCATCAGATGCGGGTAGGTGTTGAACATCGCCTGGCGCAGCGCCTGTAGCGAGTCGAACGGCAGCTTCTTGCCGAGCACGTCGGACAGCGCGCGGATGATCGCCCAGTCCTCGCGGGCTTCGCCCGGCGGGAACGCGGCGCGGTTGGCGATCTGCGCCCGGCCCTCGGTGTTGACGTAGATGCCGGACTTCTCGGTGTAGGCCGCACCCGGCAGGATGACGTCGGCGCGGTGCGCGCCCTGGTCGCCATGGGTGCCGATATAGACCACGAAGGTGCCGTCCGGCGCCTTGATCTCGTCGGCGCCGAGCAGGAACAGCACGTCCAGTGTTCCGAAGGTCGTCATCTGCGCCGTGGTCAGGCCGCCGGCCGCGGGCGAGAAGCCGATATCGAGCGCACCGGCGCGCGAGGCGGTATCCTGCAACACGGCAAAGCCGTTCCAGCGGTCCTTCAGCGCGCCGACATCGGCGGCGAGCTTGGCTGCCTGTGCCAGCACCGCCGCGCCGTCGTGCCTGGTGTAGGCGCCGGGGCCGACCAGGATGATGGGGTGCTGCGCGTTCTTCAACACGTCGGCAAAGGAGTGCTTGCCCGCCGCGAGATCGGCGAGCGTGTCGGTCCCTGCGCCGAGATACTCATGATCATAGGTGAAATCGGACTTGGCGCCGATCATGCCGACCTTGAGGCCGCCGGTGCGCCAGCGCTTGCGGATCCGCGCGTTCAGCACCGCAGCTTCCTTGCGCGGATGCGAGCCGATGATCAGGATCGCATCCGCCTGGTCGATGCCGGCAATGGTCGGGTTGAAGATGTAGGAGCCGCGGCCCGCCTTGGCGTCGAAGGCGTCGCCGCCCTGCACCGCCAGATTGACCGAGCCGAACTTCGCCAGCAGCTCCTTCAGCGCATACATTTCATCGACCGCGGCGAGATCGCCGGCGATGGCGCCGATCCGCTTGCCGTCGCTGCGGCCGGCCTTGGCGGCAATGGCGGCGAAGGCTTCCTGCCAGGTCGCAGGCTTGAGCTGGCCGTTCTCGCGCACATAGGGACGATCGAGGCGCTGCGTGCGCAGGCCGTCGACGACGTGGCGGGTCTTGTCGGAAATCCACTCCTCGTTCACAGCCTCGTTGATGCGCGGCAGGATGCGCATCACCTCGCGGCCGCGGGTGTCGACGCGGATCGCCGAGCCGACGCCGTCCATGACGTCGACCGACTGCGTCTTGCCGAGCTCCCACGGACGCGCCGCGAAAGCATAGGGCTTCGAGGTCAGCGCGCCGACCGGGCAGATGTCGACGAGATTGCCCTGCAGCTCCGAGCTCAGTGCGTGCTCGAGATAGGTGGTGATCTCCATGTCTTCGCCGCGACCGGTCGCGCCCATTTCCGGCGCGCCGCAGACTTCGGCGGAGAAGCGGACGCAGCGCGTGCACTGGATGCAGCGGTTCATCGAGGTCTTGACCAGCGCGCCGAGATACTTGTCCTCGACCGCGCGCTTGTTCTCGGCGAAACGGCTGGTGTCGACGCCGTAGCCCATCGCCTGGTCCTGCAAGTCACACTCGCCGCCCTGGTCGCAGATCGGGCAGTCCAGCGGATGGTTGATCAGCAGGAACTCCATCACGCCTTCGCGCGCCTTCTTGACCATCGGCGAACGGGTGGAGATCTCCGGCGGCTCGCCCTTCGGGCCCGGACGGCAGTCGCGCACGGCCCAGGCGCAGCTGGCGACCGGCTTCGGGCCGCCCTTCACCTCGACCAGGCACATCCGGCAATTGCCGGCGATCGACAGCCGCTCGTGATAGCAGAAGCGCGGAATCTCGGCGCCGGCCGCCTCGCACGCCTGCAACAGCGTGTACTCAGCCGGCACATCGATCTCTTTGCCATCGACGATGATCTTGCTCATGTGTCTTCTCTACTCCGCCGCGACCATGTGGACGGGATCACGAACGCCCTGATCGTCGAGATCGGCCTTGTGCGAATACTGATCGATGCGCTCTTCGATCTCGTGACGGAAATGCGCAATCAGACCCTGGATCGGCCACGCCGCCGCGTCGCCGAGCGCGCAGATCGTGTGTCCCTCGACCTGCTTGGTGACCTCAAGCAGCATGTCGATCTCGCGCTTGTGGGCGCGGCCGTCGGCCATGCGGGTCAGCACGCGCCACATCCAGCCGGTGCCCTCGCGGCACGGCGTGCACTGGCCGCAGCTCTCGTGCTTGTAGAAATAGGAGATGCGCGCGATCGCCCGGATCAGGTCGGTCGACTTGTCCATCACGATCACGGCCGCGGTGCCGAGGCCCGAGCGCAACTTGCTCAGGCTGTCGAAGTCCATCGGCGTGTCGATGATCTGATCGGCCGGCACCATGCGCACCGACGAGCCGCCGGGGATGACCGCCTTCAGATTGTCCCAACCGCCGCGAATGCCGCCGCAATGCTTCTCGATCAGCTCGCGGAACGGAATCCCCATCGCCTCTTCGACGTTGCAGGGACGCTCGACATGGCCGGAGATGCAGAACAGCTTGGTGCCGACATTGTTCGGCCGGCCGATGCCGGCGAACCAGGCGGCGCCACGGCGCAGGATGTCGGGCGCGACCGCAATCGACTCGACGTTGTTGACAGTGGTCGGGCAGCCATAGAGGCCGACATTGGCCGGGAACGGCGGCTTCAGCCGCGGCTGGCCCTTCTTGCCCTCGAGGCTCTCGAGCAGCGCGGTTTCCTCGCCGCAGATATAGGCGCCGGCGCCGTGCGCGACATAGATGTCGAACGGCCAGCCGTTGATGTTGTCCTTGCCGACCAGCTTCGCCTCATAGGCCTGGTCGATCGCCGCCTGGAGCCGCTCGCGCTCGCGGATGAATTCGCCGCGGATATAGACGTAGCAGGCATGCGCGCCCATCGCGAAGCTCGCGAGCAGGCAGCCCTCGACCAGAAGATGCGGATCGTGCCGCATGATCTCGCGGTCCTTGCAGGTGCCGGGCTCCGACTCGTCCGCATTGACGACGAGATAGCTCGGACGGCCGTCCTTGGATTCCTTGGGCATGAAGGACCACTTCATGCCGGTCGGGAAGCCGGCGCCGCCACGGCCGCGCAGGCCCGACGCCTTCATCTCGTTGATGATCCAGTCGCGGCCCTTGTCGATAATCCCCTTGGTGCCATCCCAGGCGCCCCTGCGGCGCGCGCCCTCGAGGCCCCAATCATGGAGGCCATAGAGGTTCTTGAAGATGCGGTCCTTGTCGTCGAGCATGCTCAAAACTTTCCGAACATCACCGATTGGCTTGGGAGTAAGCGAGCCCGGCAGCGCAGCCGCCGAACACGATGGCCCACAACAGGCTGGATTCCAGCGTGGCGCTGAGGCCGTAACGTTGCAGCAGGAACATGAAGCCGCCCGCGACGGCGGTATGCAGCGCGATCGTGCGCCAGGCCTTCATCGCTGCGCCCCTCCCCATTCCGCTTGCCTGCACTTGGGAGCCCCGCATCAGGTGGTTTCCTTCAGCGTCGTCGGCCCGCCTGCGGGCGCCGAGAACTGACGGTCGGTCTGCGGGCCCGGCTTCGGCGGATTGCCGGCGGCAAAACCATCGAGCACCTTGCCGAAGCTTTCCTTGGTCAGGTCCTCATAGGTGTCCTTCCAGATCAGCACCATCGGCGCGTTCACGCAGGCACCGAGGCACTCGACCTCTTCCCAGGAGAAGTTGCCGTCCTTGGACAGCTGGAAGGGATCGTGATGGATGCGATGCTGACAGACCTCGATCAGGTCGGCAGCGCCGCGCAACCGGCACGGCGTGGTGCCGCACACCTGAACATGCGCCTTCTTGCCGACCGGCGAGAGCTGGAACATGGTGTAGAAGGTCGCGATCTCCAGCATGCGGATATGCGGCATCTCGAGCAGGTCGGCGACGGCGCGGATCGCCGCTTCCGAGACCCAGCCGTCATGCTGCTCCTGCACGCGCCACAGGATCGCGATCGCAGCCGAGGCCTGACGGCCCGGCGGATACTTCTCGATCTGCTTCTTGGCCCAGGCGAGATTCTCGTCCGTGAACGTGAAGCTCGCGGGCTGCAATTCCTTCGGGGCAAGGCGGCGGACGGACATCGATCAAACTCTCAATTAGCGCGCGGTGCGGATGCGGACATCATCACCGGTCGACCTCGCCGAACACGATGTCCAGCGAGCCAAGGATGGCGGAAACGTCGGCCAGGAGATGGCCCTTGCAGATGTGATCCATCGCCTGCAGATGGGCGAAGCCCGGCGCGCGGATCTTGCACTTGTAGGGCTTGTTGCTGCCGTCAGCGACGAGATAGACGCCGAACTCTCCCTTGGGCGCCTCGACCGCGGCGTAGACTTCGCCGGCCGGCACGTGGACGCCTTCGGTGTAGAGCTTGAAGTGATGGATCAGCGCTTCCATCGAGCGCTTCATGTCGCCACGGCGCGGCGGCGCGATCTTGTTGTCCTCGACCACGACCGGGCCCTGCCCGTCCGCCGCCTTCAGCTTCTGGATGCACTGCTTCATGATGCGCACCGACTGGCGCATCTCTTCCATGCGGATCAGGTAGCGGTCGTAGCAGTCGCCGTTCTTGCCGATCGGAATATCGAAATCCATCTCGGCGTAGCACTCGTAGGGCTGCGACTTGCGCAGGTCCCAGGCCGCGCCCGAGCCGCGCACCATCACGCCGGAGAAGCCCCACTCCCAGGCTTCCTTCAGCGGCACCACGCCGATGTCGACGTTGCGCTGCTTGAAGATGCGGTTGCCCGTCAACAGCGTATCCAGGTCGTCGACGACCTTGAGGAACGGATCGCACCACGTCTCGATATCGTCGATCAGCTTCGGCGGCAGGTCCTGGTGCACGCCGCCGACGCGGAAGAACGCCGCGTGCATGCGCGAGCCCGAGGCGCGCTCGTAGAACACCATCAGCTTCTCGCGCTCTTCGAAGCCCCACAGCGGCGGGGTCAGCGCGCCGACGTCCATGGCCTGCGTGGTGACGTTGAGCAGATGCGACAGGATGCGGCCGATCTCGCAATAGAGCACGCGGATCAACTGGCCGCGGCGCGGCACCGTGATGCCGAGCAGCTTTTCCGCCGCGAGGCAGAACGCATGCTCCTGGTTCATTGGCGCGACGTAGTCGAGCCGATCGAAATACGGAATCGCCTGCAGATAGGTCTTGTGCTCGATCAGCTTCTCGGTGCCGCGGTGAAGCAGGCCGATATGCGGATCGACGCGCTCGACGACTTCGCCGTCGAGCTCCAGCACGAGGCGCAACACGCCGTGCGCCGCCGGATGCTGCGGACCGAAATTGATGGTGAAGTTGCGAAGATTCTGCGGTTGCTCGTTCATGATGCACCTCCCGCTGCTAGGCGAATGGCGAATAGCGAATGGCGAATGGCGAGCGTCATTTCGTGGACTTGTCCTGCAAAGAGCGTATCAGCGCACGGAGCATTTTGCCCAAGCTTTCGCAGTGCGCGAGAACCGGTTGCGTGTTCTGCGAGAGTGATATTCCTACCCGCTCCGCCAATAACGCATGGGTTTCCAGTTCCTTCAGCGAGCCCTGCGCGATGCGGAGGGACTGCACAAAGCTGCCGGTATTCTCGCGCCCATGTCCTTCCGCGACGTTGGCAGGAATCGATGCCGCTGCTCGCCTGATTTGTGAGGTCAAACCAAACAGTTCGTCGCGCGGAAATTGTCGAGTCAGTCGATAGCAGGACTCCGCCAAGGTCATGGCGTCCTGCCATACCCTTAGGTCCCTGTACGAATTGATCGACGGCTCGCTCAATCATGATCCCTATTCGCCACTCACTATTCGCTATTCGCTCACTTCGCCTTCTCGTCACCGGGAAGCGGATAGTCCGCGCCTTCCCAGGGCGAAAGGAAATCGAACTTGCGGAATTCCTGGTTGAGCCGGACCGGCTCGTACAGCACCCGCTTCTCCTGGTCGTCGTAGCGAACCTCGACGAAGCCGGTGAGCGGGAAGTCCTTGCGCAGCGGATGGCCGTCGAAGCCGTAGTCGGTCAGCAGGCGGCGCATGTCGGGGTGGCCGATGAAGATCACGCCATAGAGGTCGTAGGTCTCGCGCTCGAACCAGTCGGCGCCCGGGAAGACGCCGATGATCGACGGCACCTGCGTGGTCTCGTCGGCCTGGCCGCGCACGCGGATGCGGGTGTTCAGCGTCGGCGACAGCAGATGATAGACGACGTCGAAGCGCTTCTCGCGGCTCGGATAGTCGACCGCGGTCGCGTCGGTGAAGTTGACGAAGCGGCAGTTCGGATCGTCACGCAGAAAAGTGACGACGTCCACGATTCTGCCAATCTCGACGTCGATAGTGAGTTGATTGAACGCGACCGAGTGCGCCGTGGCGGCGCCCGGAAGCGCGCTCACGATCGTCTGCCCAAGGGCGTCGAGCTTGCCGTCGTCCATGCCTGAAACCTTAGCGTTCGATAGTGCCGATACGGCGGATCTTCTTCTGCAGCAGCAGCACGCCGTAGAGCAGCGCCTCCGCCGTGGGCGGACAGCCCGGCACGTAGATGTCGATCGGCACGATGCGGTCGCAACCGCGAACCACCGAATACGAGTAGTGGTAGTAGCCGCCGCCATTGGCGCAGGAGCCCATCGAGATGACGTAGCGCGGCTCCGGCATCTGGTCGTAGACCTTGCGCAGCGCGGGCGCCATCTTGTTGGTCAGGGTGCCCGCGACGATCATCACGTCGGACTGCCGCGGCGAGGCGCGCGGCGCAAAGCCGAAGCGCTCGACGTCGTAGCGCGGCATCGAGACCTGCATCATCTCGACCGCGCAGCAGGCGAGACCGAAGGTCATCCACATCAGGGAGCCGGTGCGCGCCCAGGTGATGAGGTCATCGGCGGCCGCGACGAAGAAGCCCTTGTCGGACAGCTCGTGATTGACCTCGAGGAAAAACGGATCATTGGCGCCGACCGGCTTGCCGGTCGACGGATCGAGGATGCCCCTCGGTGCCTGCGCGATCGCCGGCTGCGAGGTTGCGGCGGTGGGGCTCAATCCCATTCGAGCGCGCCTTTCTTCCATTCATACGCGAACCCGACCGTCAGCACGGCCAGGAACACCATCATCGACCAGAAGCCGGTCGCACCCAGCTTTCCGAACGCCACGGCCCAGGGGAACAGGAACGCCACCTCGAGATCGAAGATGATGAAGAGGATCGCCACCAGATAGAAGCGGACGTCGAACTTCATACGGGCGTCGTCGAAAGCGTTGAATCCGCATTCATAGGCAGACAGCTTTTCCGGATCGGGCGACTGGAACGCGACCAGGAACGGCGCGATCAGTAGCGCCAGACCGATCAGGCTCGCGACTCCGATAAAGACCACAAGTGGGAGGTAATTCTGCAGGATGCCGGTCATCGGCGAGGCCTTCTTGCTGCGGTTTCGGACGTGCCGCAGATTCGTTGATTGGAATTGTTCTTGAGGCTTTAGCGCAGCGCAACAGGGGGCGCAAGACAAGCTATTTTGACGCTTTTACCGTCCCTTCCCGCGGCTCTTGGCCTCATCGGGCGGATGCGCGTGCCTCAACGACCAACGCTGTGGCGGCCATACCGTGCCCTGCGCCGTCCCCATATCAGCCCAGCTCCCGCTCGGTGGCGAGCATCTCGGCGGCCGTTGCGGTCAGTCGGTCGATGTGCCCAAGCAGCAATTCAAGTTCCTGTGGATCAAGCTGTTCCAGCAGGCGCCGGTTTCGCTCCTGCGCGCCGGCCACGATGGCGTCGTGGGCGGCAAGGCCGGCCTTGGTCAGGGAGATCAGTGTCTCCCGGTTGTCGCGCGGGTTGGCCGCCTTCGACACCAGCTTGCGCGCCACGAGCTCGGCGAGCGCGCGGCTGATCTGCCCCTTGTCCATGCCGACGGCTTCGGCCAGCCGCACCACGCTCATCGGCGGCCGCCGGCCGAGCGAGACGACCAGGCCGAACTCGACCGAGGACAGGCCGGTCAGGCGCTTGTAGCGCAGCATCGCACCGCGCCTGAGCAGGTTGGCCAGTACCATCAGCCGCGACGACATCATCGCGGTGACCGGCGCCAATTCAGCGTCGGCAACCACCACCGGCGGCAAGGCCCTCTCTCTCCTGAGCGTCTCGGTCATCGCCAACCTCTGCCAACAAAGCCGGTCGCTGCCAAGCTAGACGAGATCGTTGACATTGTCATCGATATCCCGTTGACTTTATCAACGATGGAATGGCCGCGGGCGTCAGACCGGCGGCGGGAGGAAACATAGATGACCATCACCCAGCGGGACCGCGACCTCGGCACGGCCTATGCGATGAAGCCGTCCATCACCCGGACCGAGCTCACCTCGGTGGTCCGCGGCACGCCGATGGGCGAGCTGTTGCGCCGCTACTGGCACCCGATCGGCCTCGTCGGCGACGCCACCGATATCCCCAGAAAAGTCCGTGCGCTCGGTGAGGACCTGATCCTGTTCCGCGACAGGCATGGCCGGGTCGGCCTGCTGCACGCGCGCTGCTGCCATCGCGGCACCACACTCTATTACGGCAAGGTCGAGGAAGACGGCATCCGCTGCTGCTATCACGGTTGGAAGTTCGACACCGAAGGCCACTGCCTCGAACAACCCTGCGAGCCCGAGGGCGGCCTGTTCAAGGACAAGGTGCGCCAGCCCTGGTATCCGGTGCAGGAACGCTACGGCCTGATCTTCGCCTATATGGGCCCGGCCGAGAAAAAGCCGGTGCTGCCGCGCTACGAGTGCCTGGAGACCATGGACGACGGTGAGTTCGTCGAGGCCGACGATTCCTCAATCGGCGGCGGCGGCCCTGCGGTAATCCCCTGCAATTGGCTACAGCATTTCGAGAACGTCGCCGACCCCTACCACGTGCCGGTGCTGCACGGCTCGTTCTCCGGGCCGCAGTTCACCAACATGATGGCCTCGATGCCGGAGGTGAAGTTCGAGATGTCGCCGCGCGGCGTCGCGGTGCGCTCGATCCGTCGGCAGGACGACGGCAAGGTGTTCTATCGCGTCACCGAGGCCGCGCTCCCCACGCTTCGCGTCGTGCCCAATCCGCGGGTCGCGCAATTCGCCCGCGTCGAATCGATCGGCTGGACCTTGCCGATCGACGACACCTCGTTCCGCATCTATGTCGCCGGCCGGGTCAAGAATGCAGGCGATATCGGCCGCATGCGCTCGAAGTTCAACGGCAAGTTCTGGTGGGACATGACGGAGCAAGAGCACCAGCAATTCCCCGGCGACTACGAGGCGCAGGTCGGCCAGGGGCCGGTGACGATCCATTCGGAAGAGCATTTCGGCCAGAGCGACCGCGGCATCCTGATGATCCGCCGGATGCTCGGCGACCAGCTCGAGGCCATGGCCGCCGGCCGGGACCCGATCGGCGTGTCGTTTGACACGGACGCCGGGCCGGTCGAATTCGAAGCAGGGAATTACATCCGCGAGGCCTGAGCCCGCGCCCAAGCAAACAAGAAAAGACAATCGGGGGAAGGAAGTCATGGTCGATGTCGCACCGCAGGCGGCTGTGCCAACGCAAGCCGCAGCCGCGCCGTCAGCTCGCCGCTACTACGTCCTCGCCTTGCTCACGATCATCTACGCCCTCAACTTCCTCGACCGCACGATCTTCAACGTGCTGATCGAGCCGATCAAGAAGGAGTTCGCACTCAGCGACACCACGATGGGCCTGCTGGCCGGGTTCGGCTTCGTGCTGTTCTATTCGCTGCTCGGCATTCCCATTGCGCGGATGGCCGATCGTCTCAACCGTCGCAACATCGTAGCATTCGCCTTCGCGTTCTGGAGCGCGATGACGTATCTCTGCGGCCTCGCCTCCAGCGTCACCACGCTGGCACTGGCGCGGGTCGGTGTCGGCATCGGGGAGTCCGCAGGCACGCCGGCCTCGCAATCGATGATCGCCGATCTCTTCGACAAGAACGAACGTCCGCGCGCGCTCGGCATCTACGCGATCGGCACCTATCTCGGCGTCTTCCTCGGCTATTTCATCGGCGGCTATGTCAACCAGCACTACGGCTGGCGGATGGCGTTCTTCACCGCAGGCCTCCCCGGCATCGCGCTCGCCGCCATCCTGTGGCTGACGATCTCCGAGCCGAAGCGCGGCGCGATGGCCGAGACCTTCAAGGCCGAGCCGATCGGGCCGACGCTGGGTTTCCTGGCATCGCAGCCGAGCTTCGTCATCGTGCTGATCGGCTTCTGTCTCACGACCTACACCAACTACGCCACCGCGGTGTGGATCCCGCCGTTCCTGGCGCGCATCCATCACCTCACCAGCGCCGAGATCGGCACCTATGCCGGCACCTTCAAGGGTATCGCCGGCATGGCGGGCACGCTGATCGGTGGCCTCGTGGTGGCGCAGATCAGCCGCCGCGACGACCGCTGGAAGCTGTGGGTGCCGGCGATCATGTCCGGCCTCGCCGGCCCGGTGTTCGCGCTGTGCATGCTGACGCCGAGCTTCACGCTGATGGTCGCCACGCTGGCGCTGACCTCGTTCATGGTCGGCTTCCATCTCGGCCCGATCTTCGCGATGGCCCAGACCGTGGCAAAGCCCAGCATGCGCGCGCTGGCCTCGGCGCTCGTGCTGCTGACCGCCACCTGCTTCGGCCAGGGCGTCGGTCCCCTCGCCGTCGGCATGATCAACGACGCCCTGAAGGGCGTCTACGGCGCCGATGCAGTTCGCTACTCGCTGCTGTCGGCAGCGGTGACCACGACGCTCGGCGCGCTGCTATTCGTCTGGGCGGCGCGATGGATCCGGACGGACATCGCGCGCGCCAGCTAGCTGTCCAAGAAGGCCAGCAGGTCGGCCATCAGGCGCGCGCTGTGCGTCAGCGGCAACGCATGCGGCGCGCCTTCATAGACGGCGAGCCTGCTTCCGCTGATCAGCTTTGCTGTCTTCGCGCCGGTGAGTTCCAGTGGCGCGCTGGCATCCTTGTCGCCATGCACGATCAGCGTCGGGCGATCGATTGCCCTCGCGGCGGCACGCAGATCGGCAAAGGAGATGGTCTTGCGGCAGGCCAGCGCCACCGGCAGCGGCACGCTCAGCATCATCTCCCTGATCCAGGCCCGTGTGGCCTCTGATGTGTCGGGCATGAAGAACGGCGCCTCGTTGTCGCCCATCCATTTCGGGAAGTCCTGCGCGATCGCGGCATTCTGCGCTTCGACCATCGCTCGCGGCACCGCGTCCGGATTGTCCTCGGACTGGACCAGGTACGGCGTGGTCGGCGCCACCAGCACCAGCCGCGCGATCCGGTCCGCGCCGTGACGCGCCAGATAGTTCACCGCCTCGATCGATCCCATCGAATGCGCGACGATCGTGACGTCGCGCAGATCGCGCTGCTCGATCACGGCAGCGACGTCATCGGTCAGTGTGTCGAGGTCGTATCCCGCCGTCGGCATGTCGGAACGGCCATGGCCGCGCCGGTCGGGCGCGACGCAGCGATAGCCCTTGGCGTTGAGCGCCACGATCTGGCTGCCCCAGACGCTGGAATTGAACGTCCAGGCCGCGAGCAGCAGCACCGGTCTACCCGAGCCCCAATCCTGGACGAACAGTTTCGTGCCATCCTTGGCGGACGCATGAAGCGGTTGGCTAGCCATGATCTTTCTCCCTTTGCGGATCGATCGGCGCCATCGCCGCCGATACACCGACCATCGCAGAGGGAGTTCGCTCGCGCGATTACGCTTCAGGTAATCACGCGCGTGACGTCAGCTGTCCGAAGCGGAAACGATCTCACCACTGATACCGCACCACGCCCTTGCCGGCGTAGCTTGAGGTAACGTTGGAGAACTCGCCTTCGAACGTCGCCGCCGCCGACCAGCCGTTTCGCCATTTCATCTCGACCGATGCCGTGGTCAGCGCGGAGTCGCTCGCCTGCGCCGCGCCGTTGACGACGAAGCTGGTGCCGGGCAGCGCCTGGAAGGTCGCGGCAGCCACGCGGTTGGGATTGTAGTCGTGAGCCCAGGCGAAACGCGTGCGCAGTGTCAGCGTGCCGTCCTGCACCGCGAACGACTTGTCGGTGCGCAGGCCGAGCTCGCTGCGCGGGTCGGTCACGCTCTTGCCGGCATAATTCAGCGCAAAGGTCGATAGACCCGAGATCATCCGCTCGGCATAGGCCGGTAGTTCGAAACTCGTGAACTGGCCCGCGGCATAGGGCGTGATGCCGACGCCGCCGGTCCACGGCGCCACGAACCGATAGCCGCCTTCCAGCCTGCCGGAATAGGCGTTGGCATCGAACTCGGCGCGGAGCTTGTCGATGCCGGCAGCCGTCACGGTGCGGTCGGTGGTGATGTCCTGCCAGCCATAAGCGAGCGCGGCAGAAACATACGCCGGCCCTGCGGTGTGACGAACATAGACGCCGGCCTGGAAGAGATCGGATCGGCCGCTGCCGCTGTTCACCACGGAGAAATTGGTGCCGCCGCCCGCGATCGCAAAGCCCGCAACGGTGTTCGGCGAGAAAAGATAGTCGGCGCCGACCGCGGTGCCATAGATGCTGCTGGTGGTGTCGTTCGACCCGACAACGGCATTGCCGCTGGTCGATTGCGAACCGCCGAAGCCTGCGGCCCACACGCTCCAGCGCGGCACAAACGGGACCGGTGGCGCCTTGGTGAACATCGCGAACGCGTCGGTCTTCTTTGTTGCGGCATAGGCGCTCGCCTCGCCCTCCTCCGCATAGCCCGGCGCGCCCGGTATCGCCCCCGCTCCGCCGCTGCGGTTCATGAAGGGATCCGTGAGCAGTCCCATGAACAGGTTCATGGCATCGAACGTCGTCTGCTGCGAGCCGGTCGCGAGTTCGCCGGAAGCCTGCGTCAGGCCGGCCGGAGCGAGCGTGCCGAACGCCGTCTGAATGCCGCCGGTCGTGTTGAAATAGTTGACCAGCGTGTTCGCGACGTTCTGCTGGTTGATGGACAGGCCCGCGCCGAAATTGGGCGGTGGCGCGAAGCCGAGCGTGAGATTGAGATAGGCGTGGGTGGCGTCGTAGCTCAGCGTGTCGCTGAAATTCTGTGGCAGGTTTGTATTAGCGATGTTGGACGCAAAGGTGCCTGATATTCCGCCCGCCGCAGTCAGGATGGTGTACTGCCTGGAGATGTAGCTGCCGTTGGCGAACACTGCATTGACGGTCGCGCCGCCAAGTGTTGCGTTCGCATTGAGACTGGTCGATGACGCAGCGGTCGGCGTCACGTGCACCTGATAGATCGCGCCGGATTGGAAGGCGAGACTGCCGCCGATCGTCAGTGTGCCGGTCGGGTCTGCAGCACTGCCGGGCGCGAGCGTACCGCCGCTCATGATGGTCGTGGGTGCCGCAATGACGAAGCCGCCCCTCAAGGCGCCGCCGGCGCTGGCGCCTGACAATGTCGGCGTGACGCCGCTGTGGAAAAAGACGACGGGCTCGGAACCAACGGTGCCGGTGCCGCTCAAGGTGCCACCGGAATTGACAGTCACCTTCAACGAGTTGGCGATCGAGCCGTCCACCTCCAGCGTACCACCGTTGACGGTGGTCGAGCCGGTGTAGGTATTGAAGCCCGTCAGGATCTCCTTGCCGCCGGTGATCGCCACGCCGCCGCCCGCGCCACCGTCCCGAATGATGCCGGCAAAGGTTCCGTTGGCATTGGCGAAGGTCAGCGTATTGGCGCCGAGATTCACGGCGCCGAAGATGCTGGTCCCGGAAAGACTGTTGATCGAGACGCCGCCACCCGCGCGCGATATGTCGAAGACGCCGTCGTTGATCACGGCCTTCGAGGACGCGATGCTGCCGCCGCTTGTGAGGTCGAGCTGGCCGCCGCCGTTGATCGTGGTCAGGCCGGTATAGGTGTTGACGCCGCCGAAAATCGCCAGGCCGCCAAGGGCGATCGTCACATTGCCGCCGGTGCCGCCAACAATGCCGCCGTCCTGGATGACGCCGGTGTAGGGGCCCGCATGGCTGGTAATGGTCAGCGTCTTGGCGCCGAGCGAAACGACGCTCTGGCCGACCGGATCATTCAGACCCGCAACGCTGGCGCCGCTGTTGGTCTGCGAAATATCGAATGCGCCGACGCCGGCGCCCGAAGAAAATGCGATATAGGCCGAGTTGGCGATCGAGCCGTTGCCCTTGAGCGCCAGCGTCGCGCCAGCATCGATCTGGGTGGCACTGCTATAGCCATTGACACCAGACAGAGTCTGCGTGCCGCCAGCGACTTCCAAGCCGCCCGAGCCATTAATCGCGCCGGAAAATTCCGTCGCACCGCCGGTAATCACCAGCGCCTTGCTGCCGAGCGCGACGGATCCGCTGCCCGCCAGTGTCGTGATCGCGCTGAACAAGAACGACGAAGCCGAAACATCGAATGTGCCATTGACCGTCACGGCGCTCGAACTCGCGATGCTGCCGAAAGTCGACAGCGCCAGCGTTGCGCCGGAATTGATGATCGTCGCGCCGGAATAGCTTGCCGCCCCCGTCAGGGTCAGCGCACCGCCGCTGCCGGAGTTCGCAACCGTCACACCGCCTGTGCCGGTAAGCGCTGTCGCGAGCGTCACGGCATTGCCGTTATAGTCGAACGTGGCGCCGCCGGAGCCGATCGCGTTCAGCCGCCCGGAGATGTCGGCAGTGTTGCCGCTCGCCCATTGCAACCCACCGCCGTTGAGCGTGATGTTGCCTGAACCGAAATTGCTCGCTGCGTTGAAGTTGATCAGGCCGCCGCTCACGGTCGTGCCGCCCGAATAGGTGTTTGCGGCGGTCAGCGTCAGCGTACCGAGCCCCGTCTTGGACAGGCTCCAGCTGCCGGCATTGACGCCGGTGCCGCCGCTGCCGGTCTGGTCGGCGATGACATCGGAGACGGTCTGGTTCTGCCCCGCAGCGGGATTGAAGGTCAGCGTCCCGTTGCCTTGCAGGAACATGCCCGCGCCGAGCGCGGAGCCGTTGCCGGCACCGACGCCGCCGAGCCCGCCGCTGACGCTGCTGCCGTTGACGGTGAAAGCACCGGCAACAACGAGGTTCCCGCCACCCTGGACGAACACCGCGCCGCCCGCGCCGAGTCCGCCGCCGGCGCACCTTGCCTCGACCTGCCGAAGTGTCACCGACTCATAGAACGAGGTGGCGTAGGCACGGCAAATCTTTTCCTTGTCGGCGTCCCTAGCAGGCTGGCTGCGCAACAATTCCCA
>NZ_VKHP01000410.1 GCF_010811875.1 Bradyrhizobium uaiense | reverse complement strand
ATCACAAGCGATTTGATTTCGACGCCGACGCGATCGGTGCGATCCTTCGCGATGCGGTCAAACTTCATGAACATGGGCTTTGTCATCCTTGGTAGACGGAACAAGAATCTCGCCACGCTCGATCTGCAATGTGCGATCGGCGACGCGGTCGAGCAGAACCGGCGAGGATTCCGTGATCAGCAAGGCGAGTTCGGGCCGGTGCCTGCGCAGTTCGCCGAGCGTTCGCGCATATTCGAGCGCGAGGGCCGGCGCCAGGCCCTGGAACGGTTCATCGAGCAACAGGACCTTGCGTGCCACCGTCAGCGCACGGCCCAGCGCAACCATCTTGCCTTGCCCGCCAGAAACACCGCCGGCGGGCCGGGACCGCATCACATGCAGTTCGGGCAGCAGCATATAGATTTCGTCCAGCCTGCGAGCAATTTCCGCCTTGTCGAGGTTGAGCGCCAGGGCCGGAAGACGGATGTTCTCCTCGACGCTCAGCTCCGGTATCAGTCGGCGATCTTCCGGGGCGTACCCTATGCCGGCCCGCGCGCGGGTATGGGCCGGCATGCTGCCGAGATCGTCGGAATCGAGGCGGATCGAGCCCTCGTCGCGCGGGATGAGCCCCATGATCGCGCGAAGCGTCGTTGTCTTGCCGGCACCATTGCGGCCAATCAACACCGTCGTCTTTCGCGCGACGATGTCGCAGCTGATCTTGCGTAGCACACGCACGCCTTCGATCGAGACGCTGACCTTGTCGACGTTGAGCATCAGGCCACTCCCACGACGCGCTCGCGGACTTGCGCGTTGCCAAACACCTCGTCGGGCCGCCCTTCGGCCATGATATTTCCGGCATTCCACACCAGGACGCGGCTTGCATAGCGTGCCACCACGTCCATGTCGTGCTCGACGAAAAGCGCTGTGATACGGCGCTGACGCAGCGCGCTCATCAACGCCTCCATCAGTGGAAAGCGCTCCAGCGCACTCACACCGCTGGTCGGCTCATCCAGCAGAAGGAGCCGCGGCTTGAGCGCCAGGGCAACCGCGATATCGAGAAGCTTGCGGTGACCTTCAGGCAGGGTACTGCTGATCCGATCGGCGTCGCCGTCGAGCCCGACCAGCTCGAGCAAGGCCTTTGCCTCGTCGCGCCGTTCCGCTGTTTCAAGTGGCCGGATCGCGCTCCACAGCCCGTCTTTCGCGGCCAGTGCCAGCATCATGTTGTCGATCACGCGCTGCGCGGAGAAGAGTTGCGGGATCTGGAAGGCGCGCGCGACCCCGCGTCGGGCAATAGCGCGCGGCGACATCCGGGTGATGTCGTTGCCGTCGAGCAGAACGCTGCCTGAAATTGGACGAATATAGCCTGTGCAGATGTTGAGCAGCGTCGTCTTTCCCGATCCGTTCGGACCGATGATGGCGAGGAACTCGCCATCGTGGATTGCGATGCTTGCCCCGTCGGCCGCTTTGACCCCGTTGAATGCGACGCGGAGGTTCTTGGCCTCCAGGATGGGACGGCTCATGAGCTCTGAGCCTCCTTGCGCTCGAACAATCCGTAGATGCCCTGCGGCATGAACATGATCACGACGATCAGCGTGATGCCCACGAACAGATTCCAGGCATCCGTCACGGTTACGGCCGCGCTGTGCAGCAATTCGAGGAAGAGCGCTCCGATGAACGCTCCGGGCACGCCGCCAATACCACCGAGCACGGCGATCAGCACGAGATGCCCTGATGCTGTCCAGAATGCGAAGTCAGGAACCACGCGGCCGATCGCAAAACCGGCGATTGCCCCGCCAAGACCCGCGAGCGCCGCGGAGATGGTGTAGGCGATCAGCAGAACCGCCCAGACCGGGATGCCCAGATATTCAAGCCGGATTTCGTTGCTGTGGACAGCAGACAGCGCATGCCCCAGTGGACTATCGAGATACCGATGGACGGCGAGACCGACGAGCACCATCAGCGTCAGACTGAGATAGAACAGGATGCTCTTGAACACCGGCTCAGCGAACACAGTACCGAAAACCGCGGGAATCGGGACCGGCAGTCCGTCCGTTCCGCCGGTGACGCCGTAGAGTTTGGCGCACAGCGCGTAGAACACCATGGAGACGGCGAGGTTCAACATCGCGAAGAAGATCGCGCGATAGCGGACAAGGAACGATCCGGCGATCGCGCCGATCAGTGCAGAGACCAGTACCGAGAGGATCAGGAGCAACCCGAGATCGTTGATGCCGGCGCGCGCAAGGAAGGCCGCGCCATAGGCGCTGGCTGCGAAGAACATCGCATGGCCGATCGAGATCAACCCGGCGCGTAGCAACACTGCGACACCGAGCGCCGCAAAGCCCTTGGCGATCGCAAGCGTCAGAACGAATTGAAGCCAGGGCGCGGCGAACGCCAGCGCAGCGAGCATAACTACCGCAGCAGCGGCCAGAATGATCCGCATCATATCCTCCGCGCCGTGACCGATCCGAACAGGCCGTAGGGGCGGATCAGAAGCACGGCAAGCATCGCCGCATAGGGCGCAACCGCATCCAGCGAGGGCACGAGATAGATCGCGAGCACGCGCGCGAAACCAACGATCAACGAGGCCACCGCAGCTCCCTCGATCTGTCCGAGCCCGCCGATCGCCGCCACCGCAAAGGCGAGAACCATGGTATCGGCTCCGAGCCCCGGCGCGATGCCCGACGTCGGCGTCGCCAGAGCCCCTCCCAGCGCCGCAAGGAACACGCCGAGCGAGAACGCCAGGATGAATATCCGGTTGGTATCGATGCCGATCGACTGCGCCATTTCTCGGTCAGTCACGACGGCCGTGATCAGGCGCCCAAGCCGCGTGTGGTTGATCAAAAGCCGCAGGCCGACGACGACGAGAACCGCCATCGCGACAAGCAGGATCTGGTAGTTCAGATAGACGACGCCACCGATGCTCGACGTGCCGAGCAACCGCATCGGCGAGTCCTCGTACAGGGATTGCACGCCGAAGACGAGACGCTGGAGATCCTCGAGGATCAGGAACAGCCCGAACGTGATCAGGATCTGGACCGCTTCGGACTTGCCGTAGGTCCAGCGGACCAGGCTACGCTCGATCAGTGGACCAAGTATCGCGGCCACGAAAACTGCACTGAACAGCAACGCAACGAACGACAAATAGGGGTTGAGCTGTCGACTTGCGATGAACAGGCAAACCGAAGCGGCGACATAGCCGCCGATCGAGTAGAGGCTGCCGTGAGCGACGTTGAGGACGCGCAGGACGCTGAAGACCAGCGTCAGGCCGACCGCCGCGAAGAAGATCAACGCGGCGCTGGCCAGGCTGTCCAGCAGCAAGGGGATGATTGCATTCGACATTGAGCTGCGCCTGCGTGATCGGTTTCGATTGGACGCTATCGTTCGCCTATCTTGTAGCTCCCGGGCTTCGGAAGGCCCTTCGCAAACTCGGGCTTTAGCGTCGAAATCCACGCCAGCGGATCCTGACCGGCCTGCGGCAGCAGGCTATCGCCCTTGTAGCGGACCATGTCGCCGATCACGGGAAATGGCTGGGCCGATGTCTTCAAGGTGACGCCGACGATCTGGTCGACGAGACCGTCGTTGTCGGCACGCGTCTGCACGATGCCGGTCAAGGTCGCGACCTTGCTGCCCTTCATGGCGTCCGCGAGTTCGGCACGCGTCGGCCACTTTCCGCCGTTCTTCTGCATCGCGGCCTCGTAGGCGGCTTTCACATAGATCAGCGTATTGGCCATCTTGATGGATGGGAACACCGGATACTCGCCGAAGCGCGACTTGTATGCCTCGGCAAACTTCACCGTCTCGGGATTGGCCTTGGCGTCGGGCGACATCCACCAGCCGTCGCCGAGAACACCGACGATCACCCCGTCAGGCAACGGCACGCGCTGCAGGACGGTCTCGCCGAGCGCGAGGATCACCTGACTGGAGGTGAAAAGCCCCCGCGGCGTAGCCTGCCGGACGAAATTCTCGAGGTCGGCGCCCCAGAGGTTGGAGAAGACGACGTCCGGACGCGCAGTCGTGAGGCGGGAAATCTCGGTCTGGTAGTTCGGCGAGCCGAGCTTCGGATAGAGTTCGGCGACGATCTGGATGTCCGGCTTCAACGCCTTCAGCGCTGCGGTGAAGATCTTGGCCGCGTCATGGCCGAACGCATAGTCCGGATTGATGATCGCCACCGTCTTCACGTCCGGCTTGCGATCCA
>NZ_VKHP01000409.1 GCF_010811875.1 Bradyrhizobium uaiense | reverse complement strand
AGCGGCCCTCGGCCGCCGCCGCGGGCAAAGGCGGCGGTGCCGGAGGGCTGGCGGCGTCTCGAGCGCTTGCTGGATGAGTACTCCACCGCCGACGGTCTTGAGCCAGCGCGGCGGCAGCGCCTGATTGCTGCGATCCGCGAAGAAGCGCGCATCGCCGGGTTGGAGGACGATCTCGGTCTCGCCGCATCGGTCTCGGCGGCCGAGGCCATTCCGCAGATCGATCGCTTCGTCTGCGATCTCAAGGAAGGCCAGTTCGCCGACGGCCTGCATGTGTTCGGGCGGGGCACTTGCAGTGAGGCGGAGAAGGCCGCGCTGCTTGATGCACTCGCCGGCCGGCGTGTTGCGCCGGGGCCGTCAGGCTCGCCCTATCGCGGACGCAGCGACGTGCTGCCGACCGGACGCAATCTGTTTGCGGTCGATCCCCGCGCGGTGCCGACGCCGTCGGCGCATGCGCAGGGCGTGAAACTCGCCGAGGAGTTGCTGCGCCGCCATTTGCAGGATCACGGCGACTGGCCGAAGGGGCTCGTCGTCGACCTCTGGGGCTCGTCGACGATGCGCACCGCCGGCGAAGATTTTGCGATGGCCTTGCATCTCGTCGGCATCGCGCCGCGCTGGGATCATGGGTCGGGCCGGGTGTCGGGCTACGACATCATCGCGCCGGCAGAACTCGGTCGTCCCCGCATCGACGTCACGCTGCGCGTGTCGGGCTTGTTCCGCGACGTCTTTTCGGGGCTGGCTCAGTTGTTCGAAGCCGCGACGGAGGCGTTGGCCGAACGCGGCGACGAGGCGGACGAGAATCCCTACCGACCGCGCATCGCACGCGTGTTCGGTCCGCGCCCCGGACATTATGGCGCCGGCATTGCGTCGATCCCTGATGTCTTCACAGCGGAAGCGCGGGAGGCGGCCGGCGAAGCCTGGCTGTCGGCATCGTCCTGGGCCATCGCGGCCGATGGCGAGATACGGCCTGACCGCGCCGGCATCGAGACACGGCTCGCTACTGCAGACAGTTTTGTCCACACTCAGGATTTGCCGGAGACCGATCTGCTGCTGGCGGCGGACTATGCCGCGCATGAGGCGGGCATCGCCGCTGCGGCCGGACGGCTTGGCGCAAAGGTCCCGTCGCTCTACCACCTCGATGCAACGCGGCCGGATCAGCCGCATGCCCGCTCGCTGACCGAGGAAATCTCGCGGGTGGTGCGGGCTCGCGCCGCCAATCCGGCATGGATCGCCGGCATGATGCGCCATGGCTTCCGCGGTGCCGCCGAGATATCAGCGACGCTGGAGCACATGGCGGCGTTCGCGCATCTCGCCGGTGCAGTGCCGCCGCATCTGTTCGATCTCTATTACGACGCGACGCTCGGCAATGACGAGGTTCGCGCGTTCATGGCGCGCGAGAATCCGGCGGCATTGGCTGCGATCGAGACCTGCTTCACCCGCCTGCATGACGCGTCGCTGTGGCAGACGCGGCGCAATTCGATTGCGGCCGCGCTGCAGGAGGCCTCATGAGCGCGGTTGCGATCAAGGGCTGGTGTCCGGGCGCGTTGCGGCCGATGCAGTCGGGCGACGGCCTCGTGGTGCGCATTCGTCCGCATGGCGGACGGCTGGAGGCGGCGCAGGCGACAGGAATCGCTGAGCTGGCTGCGCGACATGGTAACGGCCTGATCGATCTGACCAGCCGCGCCAATCTCCAGATCCGCGGCGTCAGCGACGTGAGTTATCCGCCGTTGATCGATGGGCTCGCCGGGCTCGGATTGCTGGACTCGGACTCGGATACCGAGGCGCAGCGCAACGTTCTGGTGACGCCATTTTGGACCGCCGGTGACGATACACCCTCGCTCGCGGCCGAGCTTGAGCGCGTGCTTGCCGGCGCTTCGCTCGACCTTCCGACCAAGTTCGGTTTCGCTATCGATGATGGCAACGTGCGCGTGCTGGCTGGCGCGTCGGCGGACGTCAGGATCGAGCGCGATCGCGGCGGAGCGCTGCTGGTCCGCGCCGATGGCGCACAGTTCGGGCGTTCGGTCACGCGGCAGGAGGCGGTGCAGGTCGCGCTGACCCTGGCCGAATGGTTCGCCGCCTTTGGCGGAGCCAATGGGGAGAGGCGGCGGATGGCTGCCCATCTGGCCGGCGGTGCGACGCTTCCCGATTCACTTCGTGGTGATGCCGAGCCCGTCGCCCGATCGGCAGACCCGGTACCGGGCCTCTATCCGGTGGGTGCGATGGTTGGCGTGGCCTTCGGACAAATGCCGCACCAGATGCTCAGCCAGCTTGCTGCGAGCGCGCAGGCTCTTCGCGTGACGCCGTGGCGGATGATGTTGGCGGAGGGGATGCATGAGATGCCTCGCGGGTCGGATCTCGTCACCGAGGCCGATGATCCGGTGCTGCGCGTGATTGCTTGCAGCGGCGCGCCGCGCTGCCGCGAGGCGCATGCAGATACGCGGACGCTGGCATCGGTGCTCGCGCGGCATATCCCGGCGGGTGCCCGGCTTCATGTCTCCGGTTGCGCCAAGGGCTGTGCCCATTCCGGTTCGGCTGACGTCACCCTTGTTGCGTCCGGCGAGGGCTTTGACCTGATCCGCCGCGGCACGACGCGGGATACGCCGGTCCTGCGCGGGCTGACCAGTTCGTACCTCATCGCAAATCCCACCGTGCTGACGGGAGGCCATTGATGCCGCACGTCTATGAGACCGACGGTGCGGCGATCTATCGCCAATCCTTTGCCACCATCCGGTCGGAGGCCGACCTTGCCCGCTTTACGTCAGACGAGGAGCCGGTGGTCGTGCGCATGATCCATGCCGCGGGCATGGTGGGCCTGGAAGCGCATGTCCACTTCACACCTGGGATGGCCGCGGCTGCACGAACGGCCTTGCAGAACGGCGCGTCGATCCTCTGCGACGCGCGTATGGTGTCGGAAGGGATCACGCGTGCACGATTGCCGGCGGCAAACGCCGTGATCTGCACGCTTGGTGATCCCCAGATTCCCGCACTCGCGCAATCGATGCGCAATACGCGCTCGGCGGCCGCGCTCGAACTGTGGCGGCCGCACTTGGCCGGGGCGATCGTCGCGATCGGCAATGCACCAACGGCGCTGTTCCATCTGCTCAACATGTTGGAGGATGCCGATTGTCCGCGGCCGGCGGCGATCATCGGCTGTCCGGTCGGCTTTGTCGGCGCGGCCGAATCCAAGGCGGCATTGATGGTTGAGCCACCCGTGCCGGCGCTGACGGTTGAGGGACGGCTCGGCGGTTCGGCGATCACGGTTGCCGCCGTCAACGCGTTGGCAAGCCGGAGCGAATAGCAATGGGACGCATCATTTGCTGCGGGCTTGGCCCTGGCGATCCCGACCTGATGAGCGTGCGTGCCGACCGCATGGTGCGTGCGGCGAAGCACGTCGCCTATTTCCGCAAGAAGGGGCAGCTCGGCCAGGCGCGGCGGATCGTGGACGGCATGCTCGCCGCTGGCGTCAACGAATATCCGATGGAATATCCCGTCACCACGGAGATCGCGTTCGACAGCCCGGACTACACGCGGCTGCTCGCCGATTTCTATGAAGCATGGGCCGAGCGACTGGCGCGGCTGGCGCGTGAAATCGATGTCGTCGTGCTCTGCGAGGGCGATCCCTATTTCTATGGCTCGTTCATGCATCTGCATGCGCGCCTGCAGGGACGCGTCGAGATCGAGGTGATTGCCGGCATTCCCGGCATGGTCGGCTGCTGGAATGCGGTCGGCCAGCCGATCGCGCTTGCTGACGACGTGACCACCGTGCTGATGGGCACGCTGCCGGAGACGGAGCTTGCGCAGCGGATGCGCAGCTCCGACGCGCTCGTCGTGATGAAGACCGGCCGCAACCTTCCGAAGATCCGCCGCGCGCTCGCCTCCGCCGGCCGTCTCGACGGTGCGTGGCTGGTCGAGCGCGGCACCATGCCGGATCAGCGCGTCGCCCGGCTCGCTGACATCGGCGAGGCCGATTGTCCGTATTTTGCGATCGTGCTGGTGCATGGGTTGGGGCGGCGCAGGGAGGCGGCGCGATGACCGGCACGCTGACCATCGCGGGACTGGGGCCGGGCGACGAGGCGCTGATCACGCCGGAGGTCTCCGCTGCACTCGCAACGGCGACTGACATCGTCGGCTATGCGCCCTATGTGACCCGTGTGCAGCCGCGCGACGGGCTCACGCTGCATCCCTCG
>NZ_VKHP01000408.1 GCF_010811875.1 Bradyrhizobium uaiense | reverse complement strand
CGGAGGCCTGCGCCGGTCCGATCGACACCACCACCACTTCGGTCGCCTTGCCGGCTTCCTTCAGCCGCAGCGCTTCCTCGACGGCGATCTCGTCGAACGGGTTCATCGACATCTTGACGTTGGCGAGTTCCACGCCCGTCCCGTCGCTCTTGACGCGGACCTTGACGTTGTAGTCGACGACCCGCTTTACCGGCACAAGAACCTTCATCGATCCTCTTTCGCTTTGATTTTATGGGTTTCGGTTGGCTGGCGCGGAACCTAAAGGTCCCGTTTCCCCCGGTCAACGCGCCAAAGCCAAAAAACCGTCACCCGGTTTTGAACCAGTTTAGCGGTTTTGACCCGGCACCCACAACACGTCTCCCGCCCCCTTATTGTTCTGGAAGCGGCTGGCAACGAACAGGAAATCCGACAGGCGGTTCATATACTGGATGCCAGCGGCATTGACCGGCTCGTCGGGCCGGGCGGCGAGTTCCACCATCATCCGTTCCGCGCGGCGACATATCGTCCGGGCGAGATGCAGATATGCAGACGCTGGCGTCCCGCCGGGCAGCACGAACGAGGTCAGCGGCGCAAGCTGGTCGTTCAGGCTGTCGATGTCGCGCTCGAGCCGTTCGACCTGGCTTGCCAGCACCCGCAGGCGCTCCGCCTTGCCCTCGCGCTCGGGCACCGCAAGGTCGGCGCCAAGATCGAACAGATCGTTCTGGATCCGGCCGAGCATCGCATCGACCTCGGGGCTATCTGCGAGATGCAGCCGCACCACGCCGATCGCAGCATTGGTCTCGTCGACGGTGCCATAGGCGGCAACGCGCAGATCGTATTTCGGCCGCCGCTCGCCGGAGCCGAGCGCGGTGGTGCCGTCATCGCCGGTGCGCGTGTAGATCCGATTGAGAACGACCATGGCCGCAATCCCCTAAGGTTTACGCATCGCCCACTCGCAACGCTCTAACGCCCCATCGTCCACACCGCGAGCATCGCGATGACGATGGCGACGAACTGCAGCAGCACGCGCAGCCGCATCAGCTTCTGCGACGTGTTCGGCGAGCCGCCCTTCATCATGTTGATGAGGCCGAGCAGGAGCACCAGGGCTACGGCGCCGACGGCGATGGGAAGAACGATCATGCTGAGGACGAATGTCATCTGCGGTACATAACACCGCAGAACGCGGACTTCCACACAGCTCCGCCATGCAACCAACTGGCTTTTCAGTGCGTAATATCCGATGCTGGGCCCGTTCTCGGACCGAGCCGTTTTCGACAATGCCGGGTGGAATGTGAAGCAGCTTCGTTACGTCACCCACGTCGTGATGGATGCCTTTTACACGTTCCTCGCCGACGACGGCTGGGCGATCGCGAGCCACATCGCGCTATCGACCCTGATGGCGCTGTTTCCGTTTCTGATCGTGCTGACATCGCTGGCCGGCTTCTTCGGCTCCAAGGAACTCGCCGACCAGGCCGTCGGGCTGTTGCTGCAGGTCTGGCCGGATCAGGTCGCCGGGGCGCTGTCCGGCCAGATCCATGACGTGCTGACCAACACCCGCGGCGACATCCTGACCATCGGCGCGGTGCTTGCGGTCTACTTCGCCTCCAACGGCGTCGAGGCGCTGCGGGTGGCGCTGAACCGCGCCTATGCGGTGATCGAGCCGCGGCGCTGGTACTGGCTGCGGCTGGAATCGATCGGCTACACGCTGGTCGCGGCGTTCACCTCGCTCGCGATGGCATTCCTGATCGTGCTCGGGCCGCTGATCATCGAGGCGGCGCGGCGCTATATTCCGTTCTTCGTCGAATCCAACGAGAGCCTGCTCAACACCGCTCGTTACGGCATCACGATCCTGGCGCTGGTGGTTGCGCTGTTCATCCTGCATGCCTGGCTGCCGGCGGGCCGCCGCAGCTTCACGCAGATCCTGCCCGGCATCATTTTCACCGTGGTGGCGTCGCTGATCTCGGGCATCGGCTTCGGCATGTACCTGGCGCGCTTCGCCAACAACTACGTGACGATGTATGCGGGGCTCGCCTCGGTGATCATCGCACTGGTGTTCCTGTATTTCATCGCCGCGATCTTCGTGTTCGGCGGCGAATTGAACGCGGCGATCATCAAGTCGCGGCTGCCGCACGGCGTGTCGCTTCATGCAGCGCAGTTGCGAGTGCCCGCGGAGAAACAGGCTTGACCAGGAAGGCGTCGGCGCCGGCGGCGCGCGCGGCGGCTTCGTCCTCGGCACGGCCGGAAATCCCGACGATCACGATACGGCCGTGCGGCGGCGGCAGCGCGCGGATGCGCTTGATCGTTTCGACACCGCCGATGCCGGGCAGCACCATGTCCATCAGCACGGCGTCGAAGGCGCCCTGTCCGAGCTTATCCGGCGCGGCCTCGCCCTGACCGACGAATTCGGCGTGGTGACCGAGTTCGGTCAGGATCGTGTTGAGCACGACCCGGCCGAACGGGTTGTCCTCGACGCTCAGCAGCCGCAATCCCTGCGCTGCATGCGCCGCGGCACTTTCGCTCGACATTGCGCCGGCCCGCCCTTCGGCCGGCGCAAGGACCACGTTGAGCGTGAAGACGGTCCCGCCGCCCGCGCGCTGCGCCGCGACGACGTCCCCGCCCATGGCGCGCGCGAGCTGCCGGACCGAGGACAGGCCGAGCCCGGCGCCGCCGAACCGCGCGGCGATCGAGACATTGGCCTGCGAGAACGGCCGGAACAGGCGCTTGACCTCTGACAGCGCCAGGCCGATGCCGCTGTCGGAAATCACAAAGGCAACGCCGATCTTGCCACCGGTTTTTCCACCGGTCTTGGCCTTGGCCGCGCGCACCGGCGCGACACTGAGCTCGATGCTGCCCTGCTCGGTGAACTTGACGGCGTTGTCGATCAGGTTCTCCAACGCCGCGCGCAGGCGAACGGGATCGCCGATCGCGAAGGTAGGCAGTCTGTCGGAGACCTCGACCGAGGCCTGCAATCCCTTGGCCGCCGCGCGGCCGGCCAGCGAATCCGCGGCCTGGCGTGCCAGCGTGCGCAGGTCGAAGAATTCCTGCCGGATCTCGAGCCCCGGTCCCTCGCTGCGGGCGGCATCGACGAACAGGGTCGCAAGGCTTGCCAGATGCTCGGCGCCGGCCTTGATGGTGTCGACCCAGCGCCGCTCGCGCTCGCCAAGTTCCGACGTCGCGAGCAGATTGCTGATCGCGAGGATTCCGGTCAGCGGCGTCCGCACCTCATGGGCAAAGGCGGCGAGCGCCGTCTCGACCATGCCGGCACCGGCCTTCGCGGAGGCGTTTCGCACCGGCCGTTTGCGGCGCGGCTTGGCTGCCACCTTGGCGGCGCGTGGTTTGGCGGCGCGTGTCTTCGGCGGCAGCCTTTTGGATGGCCGCTTGCTGCGCCGTACGCGCGATTTTGACGCCATGGTCTCAGTGATCCCCGCCCCGGACGACAACATGGCATGCCAGACGTACCGGAGTCACGGCGGCGTTTGCGGCCTGCCGCCACGACGCACCCTGATGGTAACCGCGATCGAATTCGTCCGGATATCTACGGCAAACCGACCAGGCGGCGGACGTCAGCCGGGCTCGCGCCCTCCGCGCGTAACTCGCGCAGTCCGGCCGCCTGGGTCGATTTCGACAGTTTCTGGCCGGCTGCATCGCGGACCAGGCGGTGGTGCCGGTAGGCTGGCACTGGCAAGCCAAGCAGTTCCTGCAACAGCCGATGCACGCTGGTCGACCAGAACAGGTCAACGCCCCTGACCACATCCGTGACGCCCTGCAAGGCGTCGTCGATCACGACCGAGAGATGGTAGCTGGTTGGGGTCTCCTTGCGCGCCAGGATCACGTCGCCCCAGGCCTCCGGCTGGGCTGCGACGTCTCCGCTCTCGCCGGCCGGCCCCTGGCCTGTTTCCTGCCAGCGCAAGCCGCCCGCGCGGGCGCAGGCTGCGGCCATATCGAGCCGCACCGCGAACGGAACGCCCTGCCCGATCAGTCGGTCGCGCGCCTCGGCCGACAACGATTTGGCGATGCCCGGATAAAGCGGCGCGCCATCGGGATCGCGCGGCCACGCGCCACCGGCCTCGCGTTCCCTGACCAGCCGCGCGATGTCGGCGCGGCTCTCGAAACTCGGATAGACCAGCCCCTGCGCCGACAGGCGGTCGATCGCCGCGCCATAGGCGGCAAAATGCTCCGACTGCCGCCGCACCGCGGTCTCCCAGGTGATCCCAAGCCAGGCG
>NZ_VKHP01000407.1 GCF_010811875.1 Bradyrhizobium uaiense | reverse complement strand
CTGGCACCCCCCGCCGCCGCCAACGGCGCCGCGCGCAACATCAACACGATCGCAAAGCTCGCGGAGCTTGCCGCGGGCGACGACGAGTGAGCCGAGCTCGCAGCCCGACCGTCCGTCATCCTTCGAGGCTCGCTCCGCTCGCCCCTCAGGATGACGGGTCAAATGGTTCGACTCGCGGATGGGTACTGCGTTGCTAGGTCTCCCGCACGGCAAATCCGGCCGCGCCGAGCTTAGTCAGCACCTCCTCCAGATGCGCACGGTCGCGGGTCTCGATCACGAGCTCCAGCAACGTCGCCTTCGCCGGCAGATCGGAGAAGGTACGCTGATGCGAGACCTCGATGATGTTGGCGCCGGCATCGGCAAGCAGGATCGACACCGCCGCGAGTTGGCCGGGCCGGTCGACGATGTCGAGCGCCAGCTGCGTCAGCCGTCCTTCGCGCGCGAGCTCTCGGGTCAGGACCGAGGCAATGAGCCTGGTGTCGATGTTGCCGCCGGTCAGCACGAGCCCGACATTGCGGCCGGCGAAGCGCTCGGGCGCTGCAAGCACCGCCGCAAGGCCGGCGGCGCCGGCACCCTCGACCACCGTCTTCTCGATCGAGATCAACGTCGCGACCGCGCGCTCGATCTGGTCCTCGCTGACCAGCAGGATATCGTCGACGAGGTCGCGAACGATCCTGGTGGTGATCTGCCCGGGCGCCTTGACTGCGATACCCTCGGCGAGCGTATCGCCGCGCATCGGCAGCTGCTGGCCTTTGACGGCATTGTACATCGACGGATAGAGCTGGGCCTGCACGCCGATAATTTGCACCGATGGCTTGATTGCCTTCGCCGCCGTGGCGATACCCGAGATCAGCCCCCCGCCGCCGATCGGCACCACCAGGATATCGAGCTCCGGCACCGCCTCGAGCATTTCGAGCCCGATCGTGCCCTGCCCGGCAACGATCAGCGGATCGTCATAGGGATGGACCAGGATCAGGCCCTTCTGCGCGGCATGTGAGCCAACGAACGCGAAGCATTCCTCCAGCGTCTGCCCGGTGATGATGACCTCGGCGCCGTGCCGCCTGGTATTCTCGATCTTCACCATCGGGGTGCCGATCGGCATCACGATGGTGGCGGGAATGCCGAGCCGCTTGGCATGATAGGCCACGCCTTGGGCGTGGTTGCCGGCCGACATCGCGATCACCCCGCGCTTGCGCTCGTCGGGGGACAGGGCTTGCAGCCGATTCAGCGCACCGCGCTCCTTGAAGGTCGAGGTGAATTGCAGGTTCTCGAATTTGAGGAACAGGCGGCAGCCGCAGATCTCGCCCAGCGTGCGGCTCTCGTTGCACGCCGTGACCATGACCGCGTCCCTGATCACGTCGGCGGCACGGCGCACGTCGGCAAGGGTCACGGCGGGTATATTGGAAGGCTGCGGCATCGGTATCGCTCAGGTCCGTTTCGTCAGACGGACCCTAGCGGGTTTCGGCGCCGAAAACGACCGTGCTATCGCGCGCACGCCACCACTTGCGCCGGCTTGGCGGGCACCGCCGGCTGGATCTCATCGCATTTGAGGCATACCAGTGCGGTGCGGAAATGCTTGTCGAGCACGATGGCTCGCGTCCTGCCGCACTGGCAGCGCATCGGCTTATCCATGGAAGATCGGCCCCGGTTCGAGATGCAAGGAAAGCATGCGCTTAGCTAGCCCGGTCCGGTTAACCCAGTATGACTTGAAGCCGGAAATTTAGAAGAACCCCGCGCTGAGATCGAGGCCGTAGCTTGCCCTGAGCACCGCGACGAACAGGGCCGCGGACGCGAACAGCAGAACATGCCGGGCGATGCTGCTCCGAAGCGAATTGGCCGGAAACACCCGTGCAATCGATTGAGCCAAAGCAGTCATTTGCGACCTCCAGAGCGACGTCCCGAAGGTAGGTCGCGCGCAACGCCGCGAGGTTCAACGCGGCTCGCGGAACGGCCGGCGGCGCACTGATGCGCTCAGCTCGGGGTCACGTTGCGCCCGCGCCCGATTCCTGAAGCGATGACCGACCACGATCAGCGTGCCCTCTGTGCGAAGCACAGTCGCGACCGACGGCGCGGGCGGCAGATTGTCTTGCGTGATGGCCTCCAGTGCGCGCAGGAGCTCGCGGCCCGCCGATGTGATCTCCCAGCCGTCGACGTCACGCAGCACATAGCCATTGCTAAAGATGTCGAGTTCGGGAACCCGCGACGCCAGGCGCTTGACCCGGACATGCCAATCGTCGCCGCTCGACGAGAGGATAGCGAGGTCGTGCTTGAGGGAATCGAGTGTGGCTCTGCCGCTGACGTGACTGGCCAATATTTTTAAAATCGCAACCTGTATGCTCAACTCGACGCCTCGACCGCCACGGTTCTTTTTGTTCTGCGCAGCCGATCCGGAAATTATCGCGCTGATGACTCCGACGTCCAGTCATCAGCGCCAGTTATCCAGAACCCGGCGTGACGGTATGAACTTACGCCGCGCGCGACTGACCGACGCGGCGCTCTGGCCTTAACGACGACATCGATTCCTCTTCCATATCCTGCGGGGCGCCCCAAAATTCCTGCACCGTCGGCCCATGCTTCAGCCGCTTGTCGCGCAGGAAGCCGAGAATCTCGTGCGGCCAGACCCGGCGTCCCATCTGCGTGTACCAGCGCATCGCATGACGAAGCCCGGCATCACGATGAAACAGCACGCGCAGTAATGCCTTCGGGCGGCATTGCAGCACCATCTCGGTGAACTTGAACCAGAGCAGCACCCGCCACGGCGCCATGTGCCGTGTCGCGAGCACCTGATGTTTGTAGTCCCAGCGGCGGCGATCGACTTGAATGACACGCCGTCCTGCCGCGAGGCGGAAATACGGCGTCCAGCGATGCGGCGTGACGTAGAGCATCTGGATCTGGTCGGGATCGTAGGACAGCAGCTGCCGCAAACCGCGCCAATGATCGCGGTCGGTCTCCTCCTCGAAGCCGACCACCCAGGTCGCCATCGACAGGATGCCGTGCCGGCGCATCAAGCGGATGGCCTCGCGGTCGGTCGTGGTGGTCGCACCCTTGCGGATCAGCTCCAGCGTCTTCTCGTCGGTGTTCTCCATGCCGAGCAGGAAGCGCTGCCAGCCCGCCTTCTTGTAGAGATGCAGGATGTCGGCATCGCGCACGATGTCGTCGGCGCGGGTCGAGCCGACCAGGATCAGATCGACATTCTCTGCGATCAGGGCCTCGAGGAAGGTCCGCCAGGCCTTCTTCGAGACAGTCGGATTCTCGTCGGCGAAATTGATCACCTTGACGCCGTGATCGCGATGGAGCCGCGCCAGCTCCTTGGCAAAACGCACGGGATCGCGGTGCCGCCATCGCGTCCAGAAGCCGCGCTGGCCGCAATAGTTGCAGAGATGCGGACAGCCGCGCGAGAACTGCACCACGACGGCGCGCAGGCCTCCCCAATAGCTGTAGCGCGCGTGATCGATCAACTCCCAGCCGACGCGATAGGCATCGAGATCGCGGATCACCGGCGCAGGCCGGGTGACGCGCGGCCCGTTCTCGTCGCGAAATGCGATGCCGTCGATGCCGGCGAGATCGCCGCCATATTCCAGCGCCCGCATCAGGCGACGCGCAGTCTCCTCGCCCTCGCCGCGCACGATCGCGGTGACGTAGGGCTCCTCGCGCAGAACTTCACGCCAGTGATAGGTCGGGAACACGCCGCCATAGACGATCAACGCCCGGGGCAAGGCCTTCACGATCGCTTGTGCCACTTCAGCAATGACAGGGTGGCCCGAGGTCGAACCGGAATGGCCGAACAACACCGCGTCCGGCGAAAATCGCGACGCCTCCGCCAGGACGGCGGCAAGCGGCATCGGCCCGAACTCGGCATCGAGGAGACGAACCTGATGGCCGTCGTCGATCAGGGGACCGCCGATCGACAGCAGCCCGAGCGGCGGCAAATGGTCGTCGGGAATCCGGCTGCCGATCGCTGGATGCGGCACGTTGATGAGAAGTATGCGCATGGATGATCGCTCCCGCTTTCATTGGCGTGATCGTTCGTCCCCGCATCCTGTGAGAGAGAGCCCAACCCCCCGGCCGGGCTTTTCGAGCAACTAGCGCAAGCCCTCTATTTGGGCATGATCTTTTCGGAAAACCGCTTCACACTTTTCCGCATCATGCTCTAGGTGGTGTGGACACTAGCGCATCCATAGAACAATGGCAGCGAGAGTGACGACGGCCCGGTAATTCCGGGCCGTTTTTTCGAAGCGGGTTGCGACACGTCGGAACTGCTTGAGCTTT
>NZ_VKHP01000406.1 GCF_010811875.1 Bradyrhizobium uaiense | reverse complement strand
ACGAACATTCGGTTGTCGCGTCCGGTCGAGCCCTTCTGATCGGGGCGCCCTATGATCAACGGCGCCATCCGCTTCCACGCCGCGTCGCTCAATACCAAACGGTCCATCACACCCAAGACGGCCTCCCTAAAAGCAGCCTTGAATCTGATTTGCTCCTAAAAGGGAATCCTTAGAGTCCACACCACCTAGTCGATCTTGCGCGCCTCTTCGGGCAGCATGATCGGGATGCCGTCCCGGATCGGATAAGCGAGCCTTGCGGAGCGCGAGATCAGCTCCTGCCGCGCGGCGTCGAATTCCAGCGGCCCCTTGGTGATCGGGCACACCAGGATTTCGAGCAACTTCGGGTCGGCGGTGCTTTCGAGATGATCCGTCGTGGAATTCATTGTAATCTCCGGCTCGCCGTCCTGTAGCACATCCCGGCGTGAGCTGTCAGCGCTTGGCGATGCGCAACAGCTCGTCGATTGCGGCCTGCTGCCGCGCCTTCGGCAGCGTCTGCTCGGACAGCGCGTAGCCGATGAACGCCCAATAGAAGATCTGCGCCCGGCCGCGCGCCACGTCGTCCGGGAATCCGGCCTGCCGCAGCAGCGTTTCGATGTAGCCGATCCGGCGCTGGTCGACCTCGAGCACGGCGGCACGCGCCGCTGCATCGGCGGTGGCCCAGCTGCGGACCGCGCGTTCCAGCGCCAGCCGCGCCGAGAAGGTCCGGCGCAGCAGCAGCGCCAGCGCATCGCCGCCTGCCGGAATGGTCTCCAGCTCGGCGATTACCTGCTCGGCGGCGACCTCACGCCAATGGGTGAGGATCGCTGCGCGGTAGGCGCCGATGTCGGCGAAATGCCAGTAGAAACTGCCGCGCGAGACGCCCATGGCCTTGGCCAGCGGCTCGGCCTTGAGCGCCGTGAAGCCGCGTCGTGCCAGCGTCTTGAGGCCCTGATCGAGCCAATCCTTGACCGAAAGTTGTTCCGTCATGGTTCCCCGTCCCGCGCGCCGACCATACACAAGTGTATTGACAGGCGCCAGCGGTCGGGATCATATCCATACAGTACTGTATGGAGGCATCGCGATGCGTGATCTTCTGCTGCAAGGCGCCGGGCTCATCGCCATCCTGGTCAGCTTGATCCATGGCGTTCTCGGCGAGACCAAAATCTTCGCGCGCGCCACCGTCGAGCCGCCGCGGCTGCGCCTCTTGCTGCGTCTGGTCTATCAGGCCGGCACCGTCGCTTGGATCGGCGGCGGCGTGTTGTTGATCGCAGCACCCGCGATGGCATCCGATGCCGCGCGGCACTGGATCGTGGCGACGCTCGCGGTCGTGTTCGGCTTCGCTGCGCTGGCGAATGCAATCGCGACCCGCTTCCGCCATATCGGCTGGATGGCGATGAGCGCCGTGGTGGCGCTTGCCTCCGCCGGTTACTAGCGAGCGCAGCCATGACGACCGATCGTGTCAGCCTGAGCATCGCCAACGGCGTCGCGGACGTCAGGCTCGACCGTCCGGACAAGCTCAATGCGCTCGATCCCGACATGTTCACCGCGATCGCTGACGTCGGCGCACGGCTCACGGATAACCCAAAGGTCCGTGCCGTGGTGTTGTCGGGCGAAGGGCAGGGCTTCTGCGCGGGCCTTGACAAGGAGCGGCTGATCGCAACGACCGAGGGCGAATCCATCCTGCCCTTTGCCGATCTCGGCCAGCGCACCCACGGGATCGCCAATTTCGCGCAGCATCTGGTGTGGCTTTGGCGCGAGCTGCCGGTGCCGGTGATCGCCGCCGTCCATGGCATCGCGTTCGGCGGCGGCTTCCAGCTGATGCTCGGTGCCGACATCAGATATCTCGCGCCGGCCACGCGCCTTGCGGTCATCGAAGCTAAATGGGGGCTGGTGCCCGACATGGCCGGCACGCAATTGATGCGCCATCTGGCACGCGAGGACGTGGTGCGCGAGCTGACCTACACCGCGCGGGTGTTCTCCGCCGACGAAGCGTTCGGCTACGGCTTCGCGACCCGGATCGTCGAACACCCGCGCGCGGCTGCGCTTGAGACGGCGCGTGCGATCGCGGACCTCAGCCCGGACGCGATCCGTGCCGCGAAGCGGCTGCTCAATCTCGCCGCCGATGGCGATGCCGCGACCGGGCTCGCGGCCGAAACCGCCGAGCAGGCCCTGCTGCTCGGCACGCCCAACCACATCGAAGCGGTCAGGGCGAATCTCGAGCGACGCGCCCCGCAATGGAGCTTTGCATGAGTACCGGTCCGGGATTCGATCTGGAACGTCTCGCCGCGACCAACGCGTCGGCGGCGTTCAACCGGCTTGCCGGCTTCGAGGTGGTCTCCGCCGGTGCCGGCGAAGTGGAGCTGCGCATGGCCTGGCGTGACGATCTCACCCAGTATGCCGGCCACCTGCACGCCGGCATGATCGCGGCACTGCTCGACACCGCCTGCGGATTTGCCGCCGCGTCGATCGTGGGCTCGGTCACCGCATCGCATTTCTCGATGAATTGCCTGAAGCCTGCGGTGGGCCGCGGCTTCATCGCCAGGGGCACGTTGCTGCGCGCCGGCCGCCGGCAGGTTTTCGCGCGCGCCGAATTATTTACCGAGAACGAGCAGGGGGAACCGGTGCTGGTTGCGACCGGCGAGACGGTGCTGATTCCGCTCGCGGGCTGATCGGTCAACATGGGAGCTTGAACATGTCTCTCGTCCTCGTCACCGGCGGGACGGGCCATCTCGGCCGCGATCTCGTGGATCACCTCGTCCAGGCAGGGCACCCAGTGCGTGTCTTTGCCAGGTCCCGGCAGGCGCGGGCCGATGTCGAATGGGCGATCGGCGATCTCGCCACCGGGCAAGGCTTGCGCGCGGCGTTGAACGGCGTGCAGACCGTGATCAATGCTGCAACGCATTCGCCGATCGCTCGACGCGGTAGCTTCAGGCCGATCGACTTCTTCAAGTCACCATCGGCGGTCGATGTCGAAGGGACCGCGCGTCTGCTCGCCTTCAGCCACGACGCCGGCGTGCAGCATTTGCTTCACGTCTCGATCGTCGGGCTCGACGGCGCGACGCTGCCCTATGCGCGCGTCAAGCTTGCAGGGGAGCAGTTGGTCCGGCAGTCGCGCGTCTCATGGTCGGTGGTTCGTGCCATGCCGTTCCACTATCTCATTTGGGACCTGCTGGCAGGCATGTCGGCTCTTCCGGTGTGGCCGATACCTCGTGCGACATTCAATCCGGTCGATACGTCAGACGTTTCGGACTATCTCGTCAGATGCGCCTTTGACGGGGGACGCGGCATGCGCGCCGAGATTGGCGGACCTGACGACCTCAGCCTGGTCGAGATCGCCCGGCAGTTTCAGGCCGCACGCAGCCTGCGCCGTGCGATCCTCCCCGTACCGCTGTCGGATCGGGCTGCACGCGGAATGGGCTTCGTCGTGAGCCAAGGGGTCCGCGGCACACGGTCATGGGCGGATTGGTTGAAGCAAGCGTCTGCGCAGCGGCGGTCGGCCGCGTAACCGGCTGCCCGGCAGGCAAACGCCGACGTGTAAGGCTTAAGCCAAAGGCAGAATAAGTCCGCGCCATTGCAGGGCGCGCAAAATTTATGGGGCCATCAATTTCCGTGCGGAATCGGCTTACGCGCGGATAACCATGCCACCAAAAGTTGCAGAAAATTATCGAGAAGACAATTCAATCGGCCTAGCCTGTCCGCGCGGACAACCATGGACCGATGCATGTTTCGTGTTCTCACGTGTCTCTCAGGTGAGCATGACTGGCGGCTCGTTCTGCTCGCCGGACTGGTCTGCTTTGTCGCCAGCATTGTCGCCGTCAACATCTTCCATCGCGCGATCGCATCGCAAGCGAGGACACGGCTGATCTGGATTGCGATCGCGGGAGCCGCGATCGGCTACGGAATCTGGGCAACGCATTTCATCGCCATGCTCGCCTACGAGCCGGGCGTGCCGACCGGCTACGGCATCGTGCTCACGGCGCTGTCGCTCGCCGTGGCGATGATGTTGACGTCCGGCGGACTCGGCCTTGCTGCCAGCGACTCCGGTAGCTGGCGCGCGCCGGTCGGCGGCGCAGTGATCGGAGCCGGCATTGCCAGCATGCACTATCTCGGCATGTGGGCGCTGGAAGTGCCGGGCCACGTGGTCTGGTCGCTCGACCTCGTGGCTGCCTCCATCGTGCTCGGCATGCTGTTCGGCTACGCCGCGCTGGCAATCGCGGTCCGCCATCAGGATCGCTGGATGACGCTCGTTGCGGCGCTGTTGCTGACGCTGGCGATCGTGTCGCATCATTTCACCGCGATGGGTGCGGTCGCGATC
>NZ_VKHP01000405.1 GCF_010811875.1 Bradyrhizobium uaiense | reverse complement strand
GCCATCCGCTTCCACGCCGCGTCGCTCAATACCAAACGGTCCATCACACCCAAGACGGCCTCCCCAAAAGCAGCCTTGAATCTGATTTGCTCCTAAAAGGGAATCCTTAGAGTCCACACCACCTAGTCCGCGCGCGCGGCAAATGCATTGAGCGCCGCAACCATCAACGTCGGCGCCTCCTGCGCAACGCAATGGCCGACGTTCTCGAACGTCCAGCGGCTCGCATGCGGGATCAGCGCTGCGGCGCGGTCGGCCATTTGCTTGTAGATCGGCCATGACTGCTCGGCCGTGGCGATGCAGACCGGGCAGGCGATCTCGGAGAACCATGGGAACGGATTGCCACGGGTGTCGCCGGTGTAGATCTGCTCCATGGCCTGGAAGATCGGTCCCAGCAGCGCCGACTCGATCTCGGGCGTGCAAAGCAGCCGCATGCGGCCGTCGTCCAGCGTCGCAAAGCCGTGATGGACATAGGCCCAAAGCGACGGCTCGGTCCACGGCGCGAAGGCCGGTGCAGCACGCAGTCGCCGGAACAGATCGGCGGCATTGTCGAATTCGGCCCGGCGGCGCAGCACGCCCTGCACCGATCCGTTCGCGATGTCGCTCAAGCCGCCGCTGCGCGGCGCGTGCGGATCCATCGCGGTCGGCTCGGTCACGAACAGCCGCGCGAAGCGGTCCGGCATCAGCTTCGTGGCGAGCATCAGATCGGTCGCACCGGCGCTGTGACCGATGCCGTAGATGTTCCGGAGGTCGAGACGTTCGACCACCATGCAGAGATCGTCGGCGAAGTCCTGGAACTGATAGTGCTGGGCCGCCGGCTTGTGGCTCAGGCCATGGCCGCGGCGGTCGAGTGCGTAGACGGTGTAGTCGGCGGCTAGCGCTTCGGCGACCTCGGTCCAGACCTCGGCGACAAAGCCGGTGCCGTGCAGCAGCAGCGCCGGCGGCTTGCCGGATGACGGCTCGCCCCAACGTGCCGCCGCGATCTGCGCGCCGGCATCTCCAACGAGAATCCGCTGCGGCTGCGTCATTGGCTGTTATCGCGCATCCTGCAGGATCATCGCCGCGGCCTTCTCGGCGATCATCGCGGTCGGCGTGTTGGTGTTGCCGGAGGTGATGGTCGGCATCACCGAGGCATCCGCGATGCGCAGGCGGTGCAGGCCGTAGAAGCGCAGGCGTTCGTCGACCACGGCCATCGGATCATTGGCCGTTCCCATCTTGGCGGTGCCGACGGGATGGAAGATCGTGGTGCCGATGTCGCCGGCAGCCTTTGCGAGCGAGGCATCGTCGTCGCCGACCGAAGGGCCGGGCAGGAATTCCTCGGGATGATATTTCTCCAGCGCCTTCTGCTTCATCAGCTTGCGCGTGGTGCGGATCGCGTCGGCCGCGACCTGGCGGTCGTCCTCGGTCGAGAGGTAATTCGGCGCGATCGACGGCTTGTCGTCAGGTGCGGTCGAGCGGATGCGCACGGTGCCGCGCGAGGTCGGCTGCAGATTGCAGGCGCTTACGGTGATCGCGGGGAAGCGATGCAAGGGATCGCCGAACTTGTCGAGCGACAGCGGCTGCACATGGAACTGGATGTTGGCGCGCGAGCGCGTCGCATCCGAGCGCGTGAAGATGCCGAGCTGCGACGGCGCCATGGTCAGTGGCCCACGGCGGCGGAACGCATAGTCGAGGCCCATCAGGCCGCGACGCACGAGGTTGTAGTAGGTCTCGTTCAGCGTGCGCACGCCCGACACCTTGTAGATCGCGCGCTGCTGCAGATGGTCTTGCAGATTATGGCCGATGCCTTGCACATCGGCGACGATGTCGACGCCGAGCGGCGACAGCCATTCGGACGGGCCGATGCCGGAGCGGTGCAGCACCTGCGTGGTTCCGATCGAGCCGGCGCAGAGGATCACCTCGCCCTTGGCGCGCGCCTCCACGGCCTCATTACCCTGGCGGAACAGCACGCCGGCGGCGCGGCCGCTCTCGATGATCAGGCGGTCGACCAGCACGTCGGTCTCGAGCCTGAGATTGCTGCGGTTCAGCACCGGCTTGAGGAAGCCGCGCGCCGACGACCAGCGCCGTCCGCGCTTCTGGTTGACGTGGAAATAGCTGGTGCCTTCGTTATCGCCGGTGTTGAAATCCGGAATGCGCTTGATGCCCATCTCCTCGGCGGCGTCGCCGACCGCCTCGAGGATCTGCCACGCCAGCCGCGGTGCCTCGATGCGCCAGCCGCCGCCGACACCGTGATGCTCGCTCGGTCCAAGGAAATGATCCTCCAGCCGCTTGAACGCCGGCAGCACGTCGTCGTAGCTCCAGCCGGTGAGGCCGAGCTGCCGCCAGTGATCGTAATCCGCAGCCTGGCCGCGCATCGAGATCATGGCGTTGATCGCCGACGAGCCGCCGATCACCTTGCCGCGCGGATAGGCGAGCGCGCGGCCGTTGAGGCCGGGCTCGGCCTCGGTCTTGAACATCCAGTCCGAGCGCGGATTGCCGATCGCGAACAGATAGCCGACCGGGATGTGAAACCAGATCCAGTTGTCCTTGCTGCCGGCTTCCAGCAGCAGCACGCGGTTCTTCGGGTCGGCCGACAGACGGTTGGCCATGATGCAGCCGGCCGTGCCTGCGCCGACGACAATGTAGTCGAAATCACCCTCGAGCCTTCGCGGCATGTCCTCGTTCCCGGCAAGCGTCTCTTGTTAGGCTCCTATTAGTCAGACGCAGCCGGTCGAGACAAGCCCGGCCCGTGGATGCCGGGCGTGCGCTGGATGATCAGGGACGGCTCGGTTCGGCCAGTGTGACCTCATGTGCCGCTCGGGGAACGCAGACGATCAGCGTCAGCATGCCGACGCCGAGCACGGCACCGACGAGGGCGAGCGGTGCGTAGATGCTCCCGGTTGCGACATTCATCCATCCGATCAGGGCAGGACACACTGCGCCGCCGAACGAGCCGATGGCGCTGATCAGCGCGATACCGCCCGCCGCAGCGCTGCCGTCCAGCATCGCGTTCGGAATGGTCCAGAACAGCGAGAGAATCGCGAAGATGCCGATCGAGGCGATGGCGAGCAGCGTCACGGTCAGGAGGATGCTGCCCTGCGCTGCCTGCAAGGCGATGAAGCAGGCCGCTGCGACGAGACCGCAGCACACCACGTGCCAGCGCCGTTCCCGCGTGCGATCGGAACTGTAGCCGATCGCGACCATGCCGATGGCCGAGACGACCGAGATCGCGCCGCTCAGCCAGCCGATCTCGGTGGTAGTCGCCACGCCAACACGCTTGAGCAGCGTCGGCGTCCACAGCAGGATGGTGTTGAGCGAGCAGAAGAACGCGAAATAGATGAAGGAGAGCAAATAGACGCGCGGCTCGCGCAGCGCCGCCGCGAAGCTGCTGGTGGTACCGGGAACGGCGGCACGATCGCGGGCGAGATCGCTCGCGATCTGACGCTGCTCGTCGGCACTCAGCCAGCTCGCGGCCTGTGGATCGTCGGCGAGATAAAGATAGGCGGCGACGCCGAGCAGCACCGCGGGGACGCCCTCGAGGACGAACAGCCACTGCCAGCCATGCAGGCCATGGACGCCCTGCATGTGATCCATGATCAGGCCCGACAACGGTCCGGCGATGACGCCGCCGAGCGGCACCGCCATCACGAACAGGCTCGTCATGCGGCCGCGCACGCGGTCGGGAAACCACAGCGTCAGATAATACAGGATGCCGGGGAAGAAGCCGCCCTCAGCGGCACCGAGCAGGAAGCGCAGCAGATAGAGGTGGTACTGGTTCTGCACCAGCGCGAGCAGCACGGTCACAGTGCCCCACAGCACCATGATCCGCAGCAGCGTCTTGCGGACTCCGACCTTGACCAGCAGCAGATTGCTCGGCACTTCGAGCGCGACATAGCCGACCGAGAAGATGCCGGCGGCAAGCCCGAACACGGCGTCGTCGATGTTCAGATCGTGCAGGAATTGCAGCTTGGCAAAACCGATGTTGAAGCGATCGATGATCGCAACCGTGTAGCACGCCAGCAGGAACGGGATCAGGCGCCAGGCGATCCGTCCATAGAGCCGCGAATGGGCCGCATCCTGCATCGTAACCTCCGAATGATTGTTTTGATTGTTGGGTCGCATGCCGACGACAGTGGGCTCCCTCGCCCCGTTCTTACGGGGAGAGGGTGGGGTGACGGGCTGTCTCCGCACATACGGTGATAGTTGTGCTTGCGGAGACCCCCCTCACCCGGATCGCATTACGCTGCGCTGCATGCGATCCGACCTCTCCCCGCAGGCGGGGCGAGGTAAGGGGGAGCCCGTTGCTACGGTCAAGTTGAACCCGGTTAGCCCGCCTTCGCGCTTGCCGGAAACTCCAGCATCGCTTCACCGGCCGCGACCGTCTCGCCGCGCTGGTTCTGCACG
>NZ_VKHP01000404.1 GCF_010811875.1 Bradyrhizobium uaiense | reverse complement strand
GAGCACCATTCTTTGGCGACTTCGTCACTTGGGCGATAGCGGTGCGCAAACGACTACTAGACAACTCCTGCTAATCGAGCCGAACGGCGACGTCAGGATCAATGGACGTGATGTTGTCGAGATCGACCTCGTTGACTTCGAGGCTGCGGTGAAGCGATGCCATATCCGACAGGGGCAAGCGTCGGCCGACGATGTTGCCGTGTTAACGAGGTGCGTCGACCTATATGCGGGGGACTTTCTGCGAGAGTTGGACTTGGAGTGGGTGGCCGAAAAACGGCAGTATTTGCGTCAGTGCTACCTCGATATCCTGCAGTTCCTGGTCGAGTATCACAACGATGTTGGCAGGTACGACGAAGTCATAACGTATGCGGACCGGTTTCTTCGGGTTGATCCGTATCTGGAGGCTATTCACGTATTTATGATTAAAGCTTGCCTCTCGACGGGTCGGCGATCTCTGGCAGCTGCGCGCGCCCTAGCGTGCCGGCGTGTGTTCACTGAGGAACTCGGCGTTGCGATCGAGGGAGAAGCTCAACGCCTGATTTCGTGTCTCGCTTCTACTTCCAGCAGCCAATCGAAAGCGCGGACGAAGTGCCAAGTCGATAGAAGGGCGTCTCACCGGGTCGACGATCGCAGCCTCGTTCAACTGAGAGACGCCTGCTCTCAAGTTGTCAACGTTTGCTCAACTCTTCTGCATGAGGCGAGCGACAGGGAGCCGGGCGCGGCGGCTTTCCAATCCCATCCTCCCAGGAAGTCGGTCGAACGCTAGCTCAGGCGGTTGGCGCCCAGCTGCGTCGGTACTTGTCGTTCAAGTGTTTCGAAATTCGTGTGGCCAGCGGAGGCGGGTCCAGCCCTCCGCGCTGCGCGCTGCTTTCATTTTGACCGACAGCAATGATGCTCCTGCTGGCAAAAGTGCGTGGGCTGCTTAATGCTGCGCGTGACTCCGCAGTTGGCAAAATTGGCGCAGCTGTGATCAAGCTGTGATGCGTCTGAGGCGGATCTGAGAATGCCGGTTGTTAGGCTCTGCTTGTGAAAGATCGGCTGCGCTCGGATGGAGCGGGCCGCTTTACCGACCAACGGAGAAGATCCATGGCATTGAGCGAACCCGACGTGACAGCGTTTTTGAAGCAGTTTGTATCAACCTATGAAAAGGGCGATGCGTCGTTCTTCAAACTGTTTGCCGACGATGTATCAGTCTTTAGCATATCGGTTCCAACCCGCATCGACGGCGCAGAGGAGTTCAAGCGAGGATTCGACGGACAATTTAAGGGGACGCGGCGGTCGCAAATACTCTCACCGGAGATTCGCATTGCGGGCGATATGGCGGTCGTTACGTATCATAACCGTGTTGCGTTCGATAGTCAGTCGACCAACATGCGCTCGACTCTAGTGCTTCAGCGCTTAGGCAATGACATCAAGATCGTTCATCTGCACAATTCACCGCTTGCCTCCACAGGCGTCGTTACGGCACCG
Organism: Bradyrhizobium uaiense; assembly: GCF_010811875.1. Taxonomy (GTDB): domain Bacteria; phylum Pseudomonadota; class Alphaproteobacteria; order Rhizobiales; family Xanthobacteraceae; genus Bradyrhizobium; species Bradyrhizobium uaiense. The sequence continues at coordinate 3,067 of NZ_VKHP01000404.1, read as the reverse complement.
CGAGGTCCGGCAGATGTCACTCTTTTAGAGGAGCGCGTAGCCACGGCTGCCGCGGCGGTGGGGACGCCCAAATAGAGCCACGTCGCAAGGGGAGGCGCCTGTGCGCCAAGATGCTCGTCGTAGGGTAGCGCTCGTCGGAATCGATGGCTTCGCTCCTCTGTTCATGGATGAATTCTTGAACGCGGAGACCATGCCAAGCTTGACCGATCTGAGGGCGCGCGGGTGCGAGGTGCCTCTCCTGTCGACCGTTCCGGCTTGCACGCCGGTCGCTTGGGCGGCGATGATGACGGGCTGCCATCCTCAAACAAACAACATCCAAGGTTTCCTTACACCTCGCGCCGGCCGGCCGCTCGATCGTCGTATCGCGGGGGTCTACGCCGATCGGCTCAAAGCGGAGCCGGTGTGGCAGACCGCGCTGCTAAACGGTCGCCGGTCGTATGTCGTGAAGTTTCCGGTGTCGTATCCGTCCCAAGCGTCCCTGCGCATCGATGGCGCGGCTGGATGGGGCGGAATATCCTGTCTGCACGAGGCTGCCGCAGCCGGCACATCGACATGGCCAGGTACCGGAGTGATAGCCTCCGGGCCGGCATGGACCGGCGAGCCGAATGGCGGAGGCGACGCGACGTTCTTCGCCCACCTGTCGCTGCCGAACATCTGGGGCAAGCGGCCTGTTGAGTTTGCGCTGGCGGTGTTGCGTCGGCACGGCCAGCTCCAGCTGGCGATCGCGTCCGAACCAGACTGGTCGCATGTTTGCACCTCCCTGGAGCTCGGCAAATGGAGCGATCCGATCGTCGTTGAGGCGGAGGGACGCACTGGACGCGAGGACCACGCATTGCGCTTTAAACTTATGAGCATAGAAGCCACGCCGCCGCGCATCTCGCTTTTCAACACCAGTGTGCACGCGCTCCACGGCCACAGCCTTCCGGCGGAGGCGTGGCAACGGCATTTCGATGCGGCCGGCCCGATCGAGGAGCAGACCGACCCCAGCTTGGTCTTCTCCGGCGCAGTCGACCTCGCCACTCACGTCGAGAGGTGTCAGCTCAATCTCGATTGGTTGTGCCGAGTTTCGCGATCAATCCTTAGCCGAGAACCATGGGACTTCTTCGCTGTCCAAGTCCACTTCGTGGACTGGGCGCATCACCTTCTGCACGGCGCACTCGATCCGCGCCACCCGCGCTACGATAGCGCACGACATCACGAAGCGCATGCCCTGCTGCGACGGTTCTACACCATGGCGGATGAACTCGTCGGCGCTGTGGTGGCAGCTGCGGGGGAGGCCAATATCATCGTCACCGGCGATCATGGCCAGGATCTCCATCACACCACAGTGCGACTCAATGAGTGGTTAGCAGAGCGGGGCCTGATTACCTTCATAGATGGCGGCGAGGGGGTCGATTGGAGTCGCTCTCGCATCTGCGCCTACGGCAACAGCCTTCACCTCAACCGCGCCGACACCGTGCCGGGTGGCATTGTTTCCGAACGCGAGGCCGAGAAACTGGTCGAAATGCTGTGCAGGGAGCTCGTGACGCTGACCGAGCCGACCACGGGTGAGCGACCGATCCTCAGTGCCTGTCCGCGTCGCGACCTCGCTCATCTGGGCGGAGCCGGCGAGGGCATGGGTGACGTGGTGTTCTTCTGTGCCAGTGGCTACCAGGCCCGCAACGATCGCGGACCCCTTTTTCAGGTAACAGAGCCATGGTGCGAGTTCACGAGCGGACACGATCATTTTTCACCGCTTGATCCGCGCCTGCATAGCCGCCTTTACGCGGCTGGTCCACAGATCGTCCGCCGGGACGTCCCGGCACCCCTGCATCCCGTGATTGATGTCGCGCCGACCATCGCGTCGCTGCTCGGTATCGCGCCATCGCCAGAAACCGAAGGCTGCGCGATCCGGGAGTTGCTCGCGGGTGACCCCAACGAGATGAACACCGTGGAGGCCCTGGTGCACGCATGAGTATCCAGCATCCCATTTGCGCCCCGCGCCCGCGGCTTGCCATCGACGGCGGCGACCCCGTCGCGCCGCGCGGTTACGTCATGATGTCGCGTTGGCCGCGTCTCGATCGCGCTGATCTCGATGCCGTCATTCGGCAGCTCGAATCCGGTCTGTTCACGGAAATGTCGTGCACGGCCCAGGTGCACGAATTCGAGAACGAGATGGCGATTCTTACCGGTAGCAAATATGCGCTTGCGCTTAATAGCGGGACAGCCGCCCTGCATTGCGCGTTGGCCGGCGTTGACGTCCAGCCAGGTGACGAGGTCGTGCTTCCTGCACTCGCCTACATTGCGTGCGCAGCCGCTGTCCTACACCATCAGGCGATCCCGGTGTTCGCTGATGTCGACGCGCACTCCTACAATCTGACGGCGGAGTCCGTAGAGGCTGCCGTGTCGCCCCGCACGCGCGCAGTGATGGTCGTTCATCTGCATGGCCTTCCGGCAGATATGGACGAAATCCGTGCCGTTTGCGACCGACACGGCCTGCCGTTGATCGAGGACTTTTCTCAGGCCGTCGGTGCTACGTACCGCGGCCGGCCAGCCGGCGGGCATGCGACGGTAGGCGCCGCAAGTCTCATGTCCGGAAAGAACCTGCCATCGGTCGGGGAGGCCGGCGTTCTCGTCACCCGCGATCGCGAGGTTCGGAACCGGGCCGCAAGGCTGAAGGCCTTCGGCGAGGAAGTCAATGTCGATGGATCCTATCGTTTGATCGGTGCCACCATGGGGTGGAACTACCGTATCAACCTGTTGTCTGCTGTCATGGTCAGCCGGCAGATCTATCACCTCGAATCCTATACAGCCCTGCGACGGAGGAGCGCCGCGCGGCTCAATGAAGTCCTTGCCGAGATCCCCGGCTTTTCGGGACCGCTAGAAGGGGCCGACCGCGAGCACTGCTACCACATGTACCGGTTTCGTTTCGATCCGGAAGCTGCCGGGCTCGCCGTCTCAGTGGATCAGGCGCACGAGGCACTCAAGCAAGTGTTCTGGGCAGAGGGCTTGCCCGTAGTCGAATTCCAAAACCAGCCACTGCCCGGCCATGAACTCATTCAGCGTAAGCTCGGCTACGGACGCGGCT
>NZ_VKHP01000403.1 GCF_010811875.1 Bradyrhizobium uaiense | reverse complement strand
CGAACAGGCTGCGGTCGCTGCCATTGTCCGAGACCACGGACGACAGCGCGGCCGAATACATCACCAGTGTTCCATTCGGTGCGATCACCGGAGCGAGGCCCGCCGAGAAGCTGCGGAAGCGGCGCTCGAACGGGTTGCGCCTGGAGGCGTCGATCAGGGCGAGCTTCACCCCGGCGCCGCGGCTGTTGATCTCGCCGAGCACGGTCTCGAGGCTGAAGCCGTCGCGGCGCACGTCGGCCTCGGCCCAGATCTGCGCATCGATCGGGATCATGTAGCTCTGCCGGTTCGACTGGATGCCGTAACCGGAGAAGAAGACCAGCGCGACCGAGCCGGGCTTGATCTTGCCATAGAGCCGGTCGAAGGCGCGGCGCATGCCGTCGCCGGTCAGGTTTTCGCCAACCTCGACGGTGAAGCCATCGCGCTTGAGCTCGTCGGCGACGTCACGCGCGTCGTTGACCGGCTCCTTCAGCGGCGCATCGGCGTCGGGATATTTGGCGTTGCCGATGACCAGCGCGAAACGGTCGCCGGCGGCGAAGCACAGGGTGGGCGACGCGATTGAAAAAATCAGCGTGGCGAGCAAGGCAAGGCGGATTTTCATAATCGCGGCAAATCCAGATCGCGGCATTCCAGTGAAATGGCGCCGCTTCCAGCCTGCGCCACGGGAACCTTACTCTAGCGAAATCGCATTATCAAACCACGGCCAAACCCCCGTCAACGGCCTGCGGCCGCATCGCTTATCGCAGTGACATCAGCGGGACCGCAGTGCAACAGCGCGCGGTCATGGCGGCCATCGCCGTCGTGGCATGGTGCCGGCTCCTGCGAGCCGATAATGTGATTGCACTCACAGTGGCTTGGGCTGCCCTGTTGTCATGCGCTCGTCGCACTCCGCGCGGTTTGACCTTTGCGCGAGGCGATGGCTTTGTGTTCGGGACGGCAAGCCATTCAACAAGACCGCAAACAAGAGCGAAACCGATGGGAAACGCCTACGAGATCTATGCCCTGCGCTATGCGACGATGTCGCCGCGCAGGCCCCACCTCAACTTCCTGGTCCCCGATCCGCATGACACCACGGCGCAGGATCTCGATTATTTCGTCTGGCTGATCCGCGGCCACGGTCGCGACATCCTGGTCGACACCGGCTTCAACGCCGAGGAGGCCAAGGCGCGTGCCCGTAAGCTGACACTCAATCCGGTCGATGCGCTGGCCGGCTTCGGCGTCAGTGCCGATGCGATCCGCGACGTCATCGTCACCCATCTGCATTACGACCACGCCGGCAATCTGGATCGCTTCCCGAACGCCAAATTCCATCTGCAGGAACGCGAGATGAGCTACGCGACCGGCCGCTGCATGTGCAACGGCATGCTGCGCCATCCGTTCTCGATCGAACATGTCACGCAAATGGTGCGTCATGTCTATGGCGAGCGCGTCACCTTCCATTCAGGGGATGGCGAGATCGCGCCCGGCGTCACCGTGCATCGGGTCGGCGGCCATTCCGACGGCCTGCAGGTGGTGCGGGTCGAGACCGCGCGCGGTCCGGTCGTGCTGGCGTCCGACGCCGCGCATTACTATGCGAACCTGCACAAGAAGAGCCCGTTCCCGATCGTCTACAATGTCGGCGACATGGCACAGGGCTGGGAGACGGTCGAGCGGCTCGCCGGTCATCCCGACCGCTTCATCCCCGGTCACGATCCGATCGTCAGCGAGATCTATCCGCGCGCCAGCGACAAGGTCGATGCGTTCGCGCTGCATCTGGCGCCGTCGCGGTCGTTCGCGAAATAGCCTCGCCGATCCCGGCCGGGCCCATCCGTAACACGTCAAGAAACGTCAAAAGAAGAAGCGATATGACTGATCATAAAACTCTCGGATTTATCGGCCTCGGCGTGATGGGTGAGCCGATTTGCCGCAACCTGGTCAAGAAGAGCGGCAAGCGCGTCGTGGTGTTCGACCTTTCGGCCGAACCGCTGGAACGCGTGCGAGCAGACGGTGCCGAGATCGCCGACTCGGTCGCCGATGTCATCAAGCAGAGCGATGTGCTGTTCCTCTGCCTGCCGAGCGCCAAACACGTGCGTGCGGTGTTCGAGGGCGACGGCATTCTGAAGAATGCGAGGGCCGGCCAGGTCGTGGTCGATCTCGGCACGTCTTCGGTCAGCCAGACCCGCGATTTCGCCGGTCAGCTGCAGGCCAAGGGCGCGGCCTGGGCCGATGCGCCGATCGCGCGCACCCGGCAGGCGGCGCAGGACGGCACCCTCAGCGTGATGGTCGGCGCGGTGCCCGCGCTCTATGCCGCGATCGAGCCGCTGATCCGCTGCTTTGCCACCGACGTCACCAATTGCGGCGATGTCGGCGCCGGGCAGGTGACCAAGATCCTCAACAACATGGTGCTGTTCGAGACCGTGAACGCGCTGTCCGAGGCAGTCGCGCTGGCGAAGCACAATGGTGTCGATCCGAAACTGCTGCTGGAAACCCTGTCGAAGGGCTCGGCCGACAGCTTCGCGCTGCGCAACCACGGCATGAAGGCGATCGTGCCGGGCGTGTTTCCGGAGCGCGCGTTCTCGACCGAATATGCGCTGAAGGATCTGTCCTATGCACTGGAGCTTGCCGCCGACGCCGGCATCAGGATTCGCGGCGCGGAGCTGATCGGCACGGTGCTGCAGGAAGCGATCGACAAGGGATCGAAGGATAACTATTTCCCGGTGATCGCCAAGCATATCGACGGGGCGTAGTGCAATATTTCACGCCGGCATTGCGCGCGTAGTCCCATCACTGTCGTGCTGAGGAGGCCGCGCAGCGGCCGTCTCGAAGCACGACGGTCCGACTCTGGCCGTGCATCTTTCGAGGCTCGCCCAGCGGCGCAATTGCGCCGCAAGGCTCGCACCTCGGGATGACGGGTTTGGGTGGCTATGCTCGGAAGAGAGCCGTCCTAATACACGTCCTTCGCGTCGGCCTCTTCGCTGGTCTGCACCAACTCGAGGCTGGTCTCGACCTTGCCGAGCAGGCGTCCGAGGTCGCGCCGCTCCTGCGCGGACAGGCAGGACAAGATCTCCTGCTCCTTGCGCAACAGGCGCGGGATCAGCTCCTCGTACAGCGCCTGGCCCTTCTTGGTCAGCCGCAGGCGGAATTCGCGGCGGTCGTCGGCGTTCTCGACGCGCTCGACGATCTCGCGCTCCATCAGCGCCGATACCGCGCGGCTGATGGTGGATTTATGCGTGCGGGTGCAATGCGCGATGTATTGCGCGCTGCAAGGATCGCTGCGGAAGCCGAGCGTCGCGAGCACCCGCCACTCCGGAATGTCGAGGCCGTAGCGCGCCTGATATTCGCTCGACAGCGCCGAAGACACCTCGGCCGCCAGCCGGTTCAGGCGGAACGGCATGAAATGAAAGAGATCGAGACGCTTCTTCGCCGCAGCGACATCGTCGCGCGCGTCCGATTCCACGGCGCTTCGCGGCCGGGCTGGAGGCTGGCTTGCAGAGGTCCTGGCCAAAAATTCCTCCAATTTGAGTTGACGGCGGGCCCAACTGGGAGTTTAAGATAGTTGCAAGTGAGACTAATTTAGCAAGGTCGCGGCCGGCTCGCAAGGTCCTGGTCGCAAACCGGTCACACAAGCCGCAGCCAAAAGCCGGCACAAGGGAACATCCAGGGTCACGCAATGGCATCAGCCAATACGGCACAGGCCAAAACCCAGTTCGGCTATCGCCGCCACCCCGACCAGGAGCGGTCGGGCGCCAATATCGCTGAGCATCCGGTCGTCGTGGTCGGTGCCGGGCCGGTGGGATTGTCGCTCGCGATCGATCTGGCGCAGCGCGGCCAGCGCGTGGTGCTGCTCGACGATGCCGACCGGATCGGCGAAGGCTCGCGCGCGATCTGCTTCTCAAAACGCTCGCTGGAGTTCTGGGATCGCCTCGGCGTCGGCGACCGCATGGTCGAGAAGGGCGTGGTGTGGAGCGTCGGCAAGATTTTCCACGGCGCCTCGCAGCTCTACCAGTTCAACCTGCTTCCCGAGGAAGGCCACAAGCGGCCCGCTTTCATTAATCTCCAGCAGTTCTATGCCGAGGCCTATCTGGTCGATCGGGTCGAGCAGCTGCCTGAAATCGACCTGCGCTGGCGCAACAAGGTGATCGCGCTGGAAAGCCGCAACGATGGCGTCGCGCTGACCATTGCGACCCCCGAAGGCTCCTACCAGGTGCACGCTTCGTTTGTCGTCGCCTGCGACGGCGCCCGTTCCTCGCTGCGGCAGATGGTCGGCGCGGACTTTGCGGGCCAGGTGTTCGAGGATCAGTTCCTGATCGCCGACGTCAAGATGACCGCGGCGTTCCCGACCGAGCGTTGGTTCTGGTTCGATCCGCCGTTCCATGCCGGGCGCTCGGCGCTGCTGCACAAGCAGCCGGACGACATCTGGCGGATCGATCTGCAACTCAATCCCGATGCCGATCCGGTGGCGGAGAAGCAGCCCGAGAATGTCCGGCCGCGGATCGAGCGCATGCTCGGGCATGACAAGTTCGAGTTCGAATGGATCTCGCTCTACAAGTTCCAATGCCGCCGGATGGCCAAGTTCATCCACGGCAGGGTGATCTTCGCGGGCGATTCCGCCCATCAGGTTTCGCCGTTCGGCGCGCGCGGCGCCA
>NZ_VKHP01000402.1 GCF_010811875.1 Bradyrhizobium uaiense | reverse complement strand
CGCACACAGGCGATCAATGCTTTGCGCGGACATCTTGCGGAATTCGGTTTGATCGTGGCTCAGGGCGTGAGACATATCCCCCGATTGGATGAGCTCCTTGCAACATATCCGGACCTGCCCGATCTAGCCCGCAGCCTTTGCCAGAATCTCTTGACGCATGTGAAATCCCTGTCGGAGCAGATAGCAGAGCTGGAGAAGGGACTACGGGTGCGCGCGAGACAGGACGAAGTCGCCTCTCGCTTGATGACCATTCCGGGAATCGGCGCAATCTGCGCTACAGCGATAGAGGCGTTATCGCCGTCGGCGGAGACCTTCTCGAAGGGGCGCGATTTTGCGGCCTGGATTGGTCTCACGCCTAAGCAGAATTCTTCCGGAGGCAAGGATAGGCTCGGCAAGATCTCCAGGATGGGCCGGCGAGATCTGCGACGCCTCCTTGTGCTTGGTGCGACCGCCGTTGTGCGATGGGAAAGACGCTATGGATCGCCAGCAGGATCCTGGCTGGCAAGAATGCTCTCGAAGAAGCCTCCAAAGCTAATCGCGGTCGCTCTAGCGAACAAAACGGCGCGTATCGCCTGGGCCTTGATGGTCCGCGGTGGCGCTTACCAGGCTCCAGCGTCTGGCGCTGCTTAACGCAAGGCCAGAAGCCGAGAGACGTCGGAAATGTGGTAAGGTCTAACGGAGGGTTATGGGCAATCGGTCAGGGACTGGGATTGGAGGAATCAACAGGTCGATGAGTGCCAGCGAGCACGCGTAGCCGAATTGGATCCAATCCACGCATTCCATAAGGGCCCGCGACGTGTCGAGGTCGCGTTACGAGGCCGGACACACGTCAGCACCCGACCACATGCCTGTTCCGAAGTTATATTTTGCTTGCATTCACTGGGGCGTCCACACACATCGACCTGCAGGATCCCCTTGAAGCCCGCCAGATGGGCGATCGGTCGATCGGCTTTGCGATCGGGGGCATAGACATAGGCGACGCCTGGCGGATCGGCGCCACCCCATGGCCGGTCATCCGCCACATAGGCCCAGAGCTGGCCGGTCTTGGTGCGCCCGCGGCCGGGATCGAGCACCGGCATCGTCGTCTCATCGGCGAACAGCTTTGGCCGTTGCCTGGGCTTGCCGAGGAGGCGCTCATGCAACGGACGCAAGTGGAAGGATGCTTGCCCCACCCAGTCCGCCAGCGTCGAACGATCGAGCTCAATGCCCTGGCGGGCGTAAATCTGCGCCTGCCGGTAGAGCGGCAGGTGATCGGCATATTTGGACACCAGAACCTGGGCGACGGTTGCTTCGGTCGGCAGTCCGCCCTCGATCAACCGCGCCGGGCCGGCGCCTGTATGACACCATCCTCGAAAGCACGGCAGGCGTATTTGGGACGCCGGTCACGAGGATCCGGAACTGAGCCGGGACCAGGTCGAGCCGCTCGCTTCTATGCTCGCCGATCCGGTGTAACTCGCCCTGGCAGCAGGGACAGGTCTTGTCCTCGATGTCGACGACGACCTCGATCCGTGGCAGGTGCGCCGGCAAGGCGCCGCGGTTGCCGCGGCGCCTACGGGCTCGCACCTCATGGCCTTCAGGCGCGCTGACGTCCTGCGCCGCCTCGCTGTACGCTGCCACCTGCTCGACGTCTTCTAGGCCCAGCAGCATCTGATCTTCAGGTAGCGTCTCTGCCCGCCGGCCAAACCGATGCCGCTGCAATTCCTTAATGATCTGACGCAGCCGTTCGCTCTCGCACCGCTCGGCAAGCAGCATCGCTTTCAGCGTCTCGGGATCGTTAGGCAGGGCGTCGCTCACACCCAATTCAGAGCATATTCGCCACCATCTGGCGACGCGTCCGACGCTCCTGATTCACTTCGCCGCAGCGCCGCCAACAACTATCCCGGTTGCGTTGGCGCCGGCGTCTCACGCGCCTCATGCACACGCCGCCAGTCGAGCCCTTCCAGCAGCGCGGACAATTGCGCGGCCGACAGACGGAACACACCATCCTCGATCCTCGGCCAGCGGAAGATCCCATCCTCGAGCCGCTTGGCGAACAGACACAGACCCGTTCCGTCCCAGAACACCAGCTTGATCCGATCCGCACAGCTCGTTTCATTCTGCGTCCCTTTGTCAGATCCCAGGCAGGCGGATCAACCTATCGTACTGATAATCAATGTAGTTTTTCGGCCGACGTTCGATCACGCGCTGCACCGCTATGCGCACTGACTCCGACGTCAGCGCGTCGACCGGAACCGACCATTGCGCCCCCTTGATCGCTTGCGTTGCCGGCAGAATGCCCTTCAGCACGAGGCTCTTTGCTGATCCGACGCAAATCCCAAAGTGTGCCGCAGCCTTCGCAAGGCTGATCATTTTGCCGTCGGATGATGCGGGATCGTATTCCGGCAAGCCCAGGCGTTCGCGCATTTCCCGCACGCGAACAGTCGTCCAGGTCTCGCCGTCGCCGGTCTTACAGCGCATCCGATTGAGCGACACGGCGAGCTCTCGATCAGGCCAACGACCAGCGAGTTTACGAAGTGCGTCAACGGCAGTGGGGGCCATATCGCCCGGATATCGGCCCGTCCTAACGCGAGCAACCCGAACCTCCGTGTGCCGGCCGCCGGTCCAGTGGACGAGCAGAACCGCTTCATTGGTGTTTTCGTCGAGATCGCAAACAATCTCTCGGACCACGATGTGAACTAGCCGTTGCTTGGTGCGCGTGTCCGTGGACGGTGCATTCCAGACCCGCGGCAGATCGTGCGCAAGTTGCAGAAGCAGGGCGCGGTCGATCTTGGGGGTTTCCGCTGATGCGGCGCGCTGCTCCTTGATCCGACCTTCAAGCTCGGCAACCCGCTCCAATGCGCCATTCCAGCGTGCCTCGAGTTCGCGGGCAACGTGACGCTTCGCCGGATCTACAAGTTCGTATCGGCGTGCGGCAAGGGACGCTTCGTAGCTTGCAACTTCAAGCTCCCGTTCGACGGCGGCGATGATCTCCTGTCTCGAGCGCTCAATCTGGTCGGACGCCAATATCGCTGCTTCAACAGCCCGATCGGAGACCGCCTCAAGGATTTGCAGCGCGACCGCACGATCGACGCGCACTCCGCCGATGCCGATACATAGGCCTGCCCCCACATGGGCGTCATCGCCGCGGCATTGATAGCGATGGGCATTCCCTTGGCCTGGCCATAGAACACACGCATCATTCGCCCGCAACGTCCGCACCGCATCAAGCCGGTCAGGAGTGCGCGTCCCCCGCGCGCCGATTTACGCGAGCAATTCTTTTTCATGTGCGCGTTTTCCAGCAGCAGCCTCTGATTGTCTTCATACTCCTGCCAGCCAATATAACCGGGATGATTGTCGCGCAGGAGAACATTCCATTCTTCCCGCGGCTTCTTGAACCCGCTGACCTTGCGGGCGCGACCGTCCACGATCCGTGTCTTCTGGGCGATTCGGCCAAACGCATAGGCGCCAGCATAGAGCGGATTGTGCAGGATCTGCATCACCGTGTGATAGGCTGGCACCTTCCAGCTGAGCTTGTAGATTTGAACGTTCCTCAGGACCACAGGCATTTTGATGTCGGCGGCACGCAGCCAAAGAAAGACCTGCCGGGCGCTGCCGAGCTCGCGGAACTTCGTGAAGACGAGTCGCACAACTCCCGCCACATGTTCGTCGGGATCGATTTCGATCTTCCCAAGCTCATTCCAACAAAATCCTGGTGGAAGCATGAAGCGGTACTCGCCGCGCTTGGCCTTGGAGTCTCGAGCGGCGATTCCACGTTGGCGAAGCAGGCTCAGCTCATACTCCGACATCGTCCCCTTCAGTCCGAGAAGCAGGCGGTCGTTGACAAGCCGCGGATCGTAGGCACCGTCGGGATCGACGACCAACGCGCCGGCGAGCGCGCATAGGTCGATCAAATGATGCCAGTCACGCCCATTGCGCGCCAGCCGTGATGCCTCGATGCAATATACGGCACCGACGTCGCCTGAACACACCATGGCCACAAGCCGCTCAAATCCAGGCCGCTGGGTGCTGCCGGAACCTGAGCGGCCAAGATCGTCGTCAATGACCGTCACGGACTTAAATCCGGCGGCTTCCGCGGCCTGCGCCAAGTCATATTGCCGCCGCTGGCTTTCGAGATTCCCCATGACTTGGGACATCGTCGATTGGCGAACATAGACGACGGCGACGCGACTGAGGTGATCAGGTGTGATCTTGATGCTCATGATCACCTCCCGTCATCTGAACGGTCTCGACGCCTGCCGCCTCCAGCAGGAGATCGGCGAGCGCCTGGATCAGGCCTTTGGGATTGGCGCCCAGCGGGTTCTGGGGAATCCGATGCCCCAGATCCAGACCCAGTTGCATCGGTTCGCGATATTGGTGTTTTCTCCGCACGTCCTTTCTCCCTCTTCATTGAAGGACGGGATCGTGCGCCCGACGCCTGAGTCGTGCCGAGAAGCTTCAGAACTGCGGCAAATTCGTTGAGCCCCACAATACTGACCTGCGGCGGCCCAAGGGCCATGCCGGCACAGTAGCTTTCGTCGAACATCCAATTGGGAACCTCGCGGCTAAACCCACGCCGCTCCTCGGTATAGATGCACTTCAAATCCTTGCCGCGTCGGAAAGGTGCGACCTGAAGCGTCCGCCGAAAAAGCGGATGCCACGGATATGCAATTGTCGCGCTT
>NZ_VKHP01000401.1 GCF_010811875.1 Bradyrhizobium uaiense | reverse complement strand
GGGGGCACCAGTGAGGGCTTCGGGCTGTCATATTCCCGGGCGCGCGAGGTCGCGATCCGCATGCGGTGCACGATGATCTGGGCGCCGACGTCGGTTTCGGGCTTCAGCAACACCGGGTTCATGTCGGTGTGCGGTTCGACGCCGGCGGCGAGCGCCTGCAAGGCCTGCGCGCGTCCGATCTCGCCGCTATCGACAGTGACGGCAGCGTTGTTCGACATGTTCTGCGGCTTGAACGGCAGCACGCGCAGGCCGCGTCGTCTGGCGGCGCGTGCGAGGCCCGCGACGACGAGCGACTTGCCCACGTCCGAACCGGCTCCCTGGATCATCAATGCGCGTGCCATGGTGCGGCCTGTCAGAACTCGACGCCCGGCTGCGCCTTAATGCCGGACCGGAACGGGTGCTTCACCAGCGTCATCTCGGTGACGAGATCGGCAATCTCGATCAATTCCTCCTTCGCGTTGCGCCCGGTGAGCACGACGTGCGTCATCGGCGGCTTCGACGTCGTCAGGAACTCGACGACGTCGGCGATATCAAGATAATCGTAGCGCAGCGCGATGTTGATCTCGTCGAGCACCACCATGCGCAAGCTCGGGTCTGCGATCAGCTGCTTGGCCTTTTCCCAGCCGGCCTGGGCGGCTGCGATGTCGCGGGCGCGGTCCTGCGTCTCCCAGGTGAATCCTTCGCCCATCGCGTGGAATTGACAGAGATCGCCAAAATGGCCGGTGAGCAGGCGGCGCTCGCCGGTATCCCAGGCACCCTTGATGAACTGCACCACGGCGCAGGGAAAGCCGTGCGCCACGCAGCGCACGATCATCCCGAAGGCGGAGGACGATTTTCCCTTGCCCGCGCCGGTATGAACGATGATCAGGCCCTTTTCACCGCTCTTGGTCGCCATGATCTTGTCGCGGGCGGCCTTCTTTTTCGCCATCTTGTCGGCATGGCGCGCATCCAGCGAAGAATCGGTGCCGACGGCGCCGCCCTCAGCGTCGTTTCCATCTGAAATCATCACGTTCCTTCGGCTTGACAAGTGCGAGGCTTGGACGAATGGTGGGCCCGCGTTGGTTCCTGTCCTACGACAGGCGAAGAGGGAATGCGATAGGGCTCCGCAAATGGAGCCTGAAGTGCAGCCGCCCCCGCGACCGTGACCGGAGAGATGTCCAAGCCACTGATTCCGCGAGGAGTCGGGAAGGTGGGCATCAGGGGAGAAATCCTGCTCCGCAAGCCGGGAGACCTGCCAACGCAGCAAAGTTGAGACCGGCGGACGGGGTGTTCCGCGACGGGGAACGGGCCTGTCCACGTCAGGTTCGTGTGCCTCATCGCTTCCCGTTGTTAATCCAGGAAGGGCGATGAGCGTTACACTTCATGTCTGCATCACCTGCCGTGCCGGCCAGACGCCGGCCGAAGGTGAGACTGCGCCCGGTGCGCGCCTGCATGCCGCGCTCGTTGAGGCCGGCGTGCCCGACGACGTCAATCTGGTTCCCGTCGAGTGCCTGTCGGCTTGCAGCCAGGGCTGCTCGGTCGCGCTCAGCGCGCCGGGGCGGTGGTCCTATGTCTACGGACGGCTGTCCGAAGCTAATGCCAGGGATGTGATCGCCGGCGCCTCCGCCTATGCCGCGGCGCCCGACGGCATCGTGCCGTGGCGCAGCCGTCCCGAAATCTTCCGCAAGCAGTCGCTTGCCCGCATTCCACCTCTTCCCGTCGTGCCGGAGGCCGCCGAATGACCACGCTCGCCAAGGTTCCTGTCACCGTCGTGACTGGCTTTCTCGGGTCCGGCAAGACGACGCTGATCCAGCATCTGATCCGCAACGCCAACGGCAAGAAGCTCGCGGTGCTGGTGAACGAGTTCGGCAGCGAGGGTGTCGACGGCGACATCCTGAAGTCGTGCGCCGATGCCAATTGCCCGACCGAGAACATCATTGAGCTCGCCAATGGCTGCATCTGCTGCACCGTCGCCGACGATTTCATCCCTGCGATGGAGCAACTGCTGGCGCGCCCCGTGCGGCCCGATCACATCGTGATCGAGACCTCGGGCCTCGCGCTGCCGAAGCCGTTGCTGAAAGCGTTTGACTGGCCGGAGATCCGCTCGCGGATCACGGTCGACGGCGTGATCGCGCTGGCCGACGCCGAGGCGGTTGCCGCCGGGCGCTTCGCGCCCGATCCGGTCGCAGTCGACGCGCAACGCGCCGCGGACGGCAATCTCGACCACGAGACGCCGCTGTCCGAAGTGTTCGAGGACCAGATCGCCTGCGCCGATATCGTGCTGCTGACCAAGGCCGATCTCGCCGGGGCGGAAGGGATCAGGACGGCCAAGGAGGTCATCGCGGCCGAAATGCCGCGCGAGGTGCCGATGCTGCCCATCGTCGATGGCACGATCGACGCGAGGGTCATCCTGGGGCTCGGCGCCGCGGCGGAAGACGATCTCGCGTCGCGTCCGTCGCATCACGACGGCGAAGAGGAGCACGAGCACGACGATTTCAATTCCGTGGTGATCGATCTTCCGGAGATCGTTGATATCGATGCGCTGGTCGCCTCGATCAAGGGACTTGCGCGCGAGCAGAACGTGCTGCGCGCCAAGGGCTACATCGCGGTCGAAGGCAAGCCGATGCGGTTGCTGGTGCAATCCGTCGGCGAGCGGGTGCGGCATCAGTTCGACATGCCCTGGGGCGGTCGCCCGCGGCAGTCGAAGCTCGTCGTGATCGGCGAACACGGCGATATCGATGAAGCTGCAATCAAGGCACGGCTTGGTGTCTGATGCACGTCGTATTCCGCGAGAGCCGCGGCCTTGAAGAGACCGCGACACCCAGGGACCTCGGCCAGGATCCGGCCGATCTCGTGGTGTTGTCGTTCTCCGACAGCGATCTCGCGGCGTTCGCGGCCGGCTGGCGGCGCGGCCGCGCCGCGTTGCCGTCGCTGCGGCTCGCCAATCTCACGGAGCTGCGCCATCCGCTGTCGGTCGATACCTATATCGAGCGGACGCTGTC
Organism: Bradyrhizobium uaiense; assembly: GCF_010811875.1. GTDB lineage: Bacteria > Pseudomonadota > Alphaproteobacteria > Rhizobiales > Xanthobacteraceae > Bradyrhizobium > Bradyrhizobium uaiense. The sequence continues at coordinate 1,680 of NZ_VKHP01000401.1, read as the reverse complement.
GCACGCGCGCGGCATCCTGGTTCGGCTGATCGGCGGCGAACCCTATTGGTCGTACGGGCTGGCCGCGGTGCATCGGCTGGCGAAGGAGCGCGGCATCGCCCTGGTGGTGTTGCCGGCCGATGGCCGCGACGATCTGCGGCTGGATGAATTCTCCACTCTGCCGGTCTCGGCGCTGCGCCGCCTGAAGGCGCTGTGCGACAAGGGCGGCCCGGTTGCCGCGCAGGCCGTGATCGCCCAGCTGGCGCTGGCGTCCGGACTCTATGCCGGGCCTGTCGTCGGCGAGATCGATCTTCCCGAGATCGGCGTTTATGATTCAAGGCGCGGTGTCGTCCCAATGCTGCCGGCATCAGATGGCCGGCCGCGGGTGCTGGTGACGTTCTACCGTTCCTATCTGGCGGCCGGCGATACGGCGCCGGTCGATGCATTGATCGATGCATTGCGCGAAAAGGGTTTCGATGCCCACGGCGTCTTCGTTACTTCGCTGAAGGCGGCGGGCGTGGCCGATTGGCTGCGCGCCCAGTTCGCGCAATGCGCTCCGGCCGCGATCGTCAATGTAACTGCGTTCTCGGCGGTGGGTGACGATGGCACGACGCCGTTCGATGCCGCATCGTGCCCGGTGTTCCAGGTCGCTTTGTCGACGGCGCAGCGCGACGATTGGGCCGGGTCACTGCGCGGTCTTTCACCCGGCGATCTTGCGATGCACGTCGTGCTGCCGGAGGTCGACGGCCGCCTGTTCGTGGGCGTCGTGAGCTTCAAGTCGCCGGGCGAGCGCGATCCCGACCTGCAGTTCGCGCATCTCGCGCATCGGCCGGATGCGGAGCGCGTTGCGGCGGTCGCCGCGCGCGTGGCAGCCTGGCATCGACTTGCCGGAAAGCCCGCGCAGCAGAAACAGCTTGCGCTCGTGCTCTCGAACTATCCGGGCCGTCCACATCAGATCGCGCATGCCGTGGGACTTGATGCGCTGGCCTCGGTCGAGGCTTTGCTGGCCGATCTCGCAGCTGCGGGTTTTGATCTCGAGCCGGTGACGTCGCTGGGCGAAGTGCTCCTGCGCCGGACGTTGACGTGGAGCTTGGCCGACTATCGCAAGGCGATCTCTGGCCTGCCGCAGCAGCTGCAGGACGACCTTGCGCGCTCATGGGGGGCGCCGGAGGATGATCCTGATTGCCGTGACGGTTCATTTCATTTCGCCGCGATCCGGTGCGGACAATCGATCATTGCGGTTCAGCCGGAGCGCGGTGAGGCCGGTCACCGCGATGCGGATTATCACGACCTCTCGCGCACACCGCGCCATGCCTACGTCGCGTTCCATTTGTGGCTCAGGCAGCAGGGCATCGATGCCGTCGTCCACATGGGCGCGCATGGAACGCTGGAATGGCTGCCCGGCAAGTCGGTTGCGCTGTCATCGGCGTGTTGGCCCGAGGCACTGATCGGCGATCTGCCCGTTGTCTATCCCTTCATCGTCAACGACCCCGGCGAGGCGGCGCAGGCCAAGCGCCGGATCGGTGCTGTGACGATCGGCCATCTGCCGCCGCCGCTGGCACAGGCGGCGGTGCCGGAGGGCTTGCGTCGTCTCGAGCGCTTGCTTGATGAGTACTCCACCGCCGACGGTCTTGATCCAGCGCGGCGGCAGCGCCTGATTGCTGCGATCCGCGAAGAAGCGCGCATCGCCGGGTTGGAGGA
>NZ_VKHP01000003.1 GCF_010811875.1 Bradyrhizobium uaiense | reverse complement strand
TCCGTCGGAAGCCCTGTTCCACGCCGCCGAGGGCAATTACGACCTGCTGATCGTGTCGCTCAGCCTCGACAATTTCGACGGCCTGCGCCTGTGCAGCCAGGCCCGCTCGCTCGAGCGCACGCGCCAGGTGCCGATCCTCGCGATTTCGGATGCCGACAACAACGCGCGGCTGATGCGCGGGCTCGAGATCGGCGTCAACGACTACCTGCTGCGTCCGGTCGACAAGAACGAATTGCTGGCGCGTGCGCGCACCCAGATCCGCCGTCGCCGCTACACCGATCATCTGCGTGACAATGTGCAGAACTCGATCGAGATGGCGATCACGGATGCGCTGACCGGCCTCAACAACCGGCGCTACATGGAGAGCCACCTCGCGACGCTGGCGGAGCAGGCCTCGATCCGCGGCAAGCCGCTGGCGCTGATGATCCTCGACATCGACTACTTCAAGGCGATCAACGACACCTACGGCCACGATGCCGGCGACGATGTGCTGCGCGAATTCGCCGTCCGCATCCGCAAGTCGATCCGCGGCATCGATCTCGCCTGCCGCTATGGCGGCGAGGAGTTCGTGATCGTGATGCCGGAGACCGATCTGCATGTCGCCGGCATGGTCGCCGAACGGCTGCGCCGCTCGATCGCGGGCGAGCCGTTCACCGTCGACAAGGGCGGCAAACGGATCACGGTCACGATCTCGATCGGGCTCACCACGCTGGAACGCAAGGGCGAGCAGGTCTCCGACGTGCTCAAGCGCGCCGACACCGCGCTCTATCGCGCCAAGCACGACGGCCGCAACCGCGTGGTTTCGGCGGCGGCGTAGCACGCGTCACACTCTCCGTACCAACAGTCGTCATACCCCGCGAAAGCGGGTTATCCAGTACGCTGCGGCCTCTCGCTTCAAGCGTCACCGCCTCTGGAATACTGGGTCGCCCGCCTCCGCGGGCGACGACAGGAACGCTAACGTCCGCGTTTCACTGCGTCATACGCCATCCGCTTGAACTCGAACGAGAACGGATGGACGAACGCCATCTGGCGCTGCGCCATCATCACGCCGGCGATGCCCTTTTTGGGAGAAATCCACCACTGCGTGCCTGCGACGCCGCCCCAGTAGAATTCGCCGGCCGCATCGGGATGATCGATCGGCGAGGGGTTGAGGATCAGACCACCGGCAAGTCCGTGCGCCTTGCCGGGCTGTTCGCCCATCATCGCGAAGCGGATCCACTGTCCTTCGGGCAACTGGTTGGACGTCATCGCGGCGATCGTGTCCGGCTTCAGCAGCGTCGGTCCTCCCGGCAGCAGGCTGCGGATCAGTGCAACCATGTCGGGCAGCGTCGAGACCAGGCCACCGCCGCCATTGAGCCTCGCGATCGGGCGCAGATAGGCGCCGGGGAAGGGCGCATTGTCGGTGCGGGTGAGGCCGGGTTTCATCGGCTCCATGAGGTCCGCCCCTGCGTAGTACGCGACGAGGCGACCCTGGTCCTGTTCGGGGACGACGAAGCCGGTATCGACCATGCCGAGCGGATCGAGAATGCGCGCCTTGATGAAATTGTCGAAGCGCTGGCCGCTGACGACTTCCACGAGGCGTGCGATTACGTCGATCGCGAGCGAGTATTCCCACGACGTGCCCGGCTGATAGATCAGCGGCAGATCGGCCAGTACATCCACCATCTGAGCCAAGGTCGTATTGGGATTGTGCACGCCGCGCTCGTTGAGCGCCTTGAAGATGACGGTGCCGGGATCGAAGAAGCCGTAGCTCAAGCCGGCGCCGTGGCTCAGCAACTGGCGGATGGTGATCGAACTTTGCGCCGGCTCGGTGTCATCGATCGACGTCGCCCCCGGGCGCAACACCCTGCGGTTTCCGAGTTGCGGAATGAAGGTCTCGATCGGGTCGTCGAGCCGGAAGCGGCCGTCCTCAAACAGCAACAGCGCCGCGCAGGAGGTGATCAGTTTGGTGTTCGAGAAGACCCGGAAGATGTGGTCGGTGCGCAGCGGCGTTTGCGCTTCCTTGTCGGCCCATCCGACGCAGCCCGTGTCGGCGACGTCGCGCCCGACCAGAACTGTCCAGGAGATGCCGGACAGAAGATCGCTGTCGATATAGCGCTGCATCGCGGCGCGCGCCGGCGCGAAATCGTAGCCGGTGGCCGTCACCTTCAGATCTTCCATGATCGTTCCCCAGTTGTGCCGCAGTTTGTCGTGCGGTCGCTGTCAATCTCGCCGGACGGAATATGCAGATGGGAATGCCGTCGCATGCCGCCGCCAACGCTAACAACCAAACCGGACTTGCGTACGCAACCGGATTTATCCGCTGCGCTTCTTGTCCGCGGAGCCGGCAACCTTGACCCCCGCGTTCGCCAGCAGCACGCGTGCAGCTTCTCTGGCTGCGCGCGCCATTGCCGGATCGTCGCGCACCAGGTCCTGCGCGATCGAGCCGTCGACCAGCAGCGTGAGCTGGGTCGCAAGTCCCTCGGCATCGGCGACGCCGAGCTGCTGCAGCAGATCGCGAAACCAGACCCGGCGGCTTTCCTTGAAGGCAATTGCGATATTCCGGAACGTGCGGTCCTCGTCCTCCGGCCCGAGTTCGGCCACCGCGTTGACGAACGGGCAGCCGCGAAAGTCCTTTGCCGAGAAGCGCCGCTCCAGCGAATCGAAGGTCGCGAGAATCTGCTCGGCCGGCGGCTTGTCCGAGGGACGGGGCTGCACGAAGCGGTGCTGCAGATAGGCCTCGATCAGCGCGTCCTTCGACGGGAAGTGATTGTAGAGCGTGCGCTTGCTGATACCGATCTCGGCCGCGATGGTGTCGACGCCGATGGCGCGAATGCCCTGCAGGTAGAACAGTTTGTCGGCGGTCTCGAGGATCCGCTCTTTCATGGTCTGTTTGGGAGGCGGGGAAGCCATGCGCCGGCCGTGATCCTCTTCGCTTGACAGTTGGTCCCCTGTATAGCCTAAGTACACAGGTCTGTGTAACCAAAACATGCGTGAATCGCAGGCCGTGGCACTCGTGCCGCGCCGTCATGGGAGAACAAGAACAATGCCCCTGCTGCAGGTCCTGCGTCCCACGCTTCCCATTCTGATCGGTGCCTCCATCATGCTCACGCTGAGCATGGGGCTGCGGCAGAGCCTCGGCATCTTCATGCAGCCGCTGACGCACGACATCGGTATTTCGGTGTCGCATTTCACGCTGGCGCTCGCGGTGCAGAACCTCGCCTGGGGCTTCCTGCAGCCGCTGGCAGGCGCGATGACGGTGCGCTACGGCTTCCGCCCGATCATGGTGGTCGGTGCGCTGGCCTATATCGCTGGCCTCGTGCTGATGACGACGGCGCATAGCCTCGTCGCCATCATGATCGGCGCCGGTGTGCTGATCGGCCTTTCGCTCGCCTGCACCGCGAATGCGATCGCCATGTCGGTCGCGGCGCGCGCGGTGTCGGAGACGATACGCTCGACCGTGCTCGGCATGGTCTCCGCCGCGGGCTCGCTCGGCGCGCTGCTGTCGGCGCCGATCGGCCAGATGCTCAATGAAGGTTTCGGCTGGCGCGTCGGGCTTGCCGGGTTCGTGATCCTGTCGATCGGGATGATTCCCGCCGCGTTGTATGCCGGTCGCGTCGACAAGATTCCGCTGCCGAAGCCGGCGGCCGATGATATCGGCAACGCCACCGCGGCGACCGCGGCCAAGACCGCGTTCGGCAACGCATCCTTCGTGGTCATGACCTGCGCCTACATGGTTTGCGGAATGCAGCTCGTCTTCCTCACCACGCATTTGCCGTCGTATCTGGCGATCTGCGGGCTCGACCCGATGCTGAGCGCGCAGACGCTCGGCATGATCGGCGGCTTCAACGTGCTGGGCTCGCTGTTCTTCGGCTGGGCCGGCCAGCGCTGGAACAAGCTGGCGCTGCTGGGTGGGATCTACATCCTGCGTTCGCTCGCGCTCGCCTGGTACTTCATGCTGCCGGCGACGCCGGGCTCGACGCTGCTGTTCGGCGCCATCATGGGCTTCCTCTGGATGGGCGTCGGTCCGCTGGTCGCGGGCGCGGTGGCCGAGATGTTCGGGCTGCGTTGGCAGGCGATGATCCAGGGCCTTGCCTTCATGAGCCACCAGGTCGGCAGCTTCCTCGGCGCTTACGGAGGAGGGGTGATCTACGACTCGCTCGGCTCCTACACGATGGCCTGGCGGATCGGCGTCGCGCTCGGCCTCGCCGGCGGCATCATTCAGCTTGCCTTCGCACTGATCCGGCCGGCGCAACCGCCGGTCCTCAAGGCCGCATAGCTTCCGATCCCGGCAAACCGGCAACTGCCCAACTCGTGGGCAGTCGCCGGCTGCTGCCTATTTTTTCATCGAAGACTTGCTGCGAGAACGTACAGTGGAGCGTGAAGCCGTTCTGCGCCCGGATCGAATTTGTAGTGTGTTCAACGTGTTGATCGGCATGCACCGGTGGCACGAATCTTGATTGAATTGGCTACAAATCGTGCCGGAAGCCGTCGCTGCGGGTTCCGGCGTGGGGACCTATGGGAAGGGCTGGCCACGATGAGGCTAGTCGCCGTCATTCTCCCGCCATCCGCGCACCACGGCCTTCGCCGCGCCGCCGAGCAGTGGCCCGTTGTGCCTCGCATCCGGCCTGATGCCGCAGCGACTTCGCTGCTTCGCGCTTTCAGCGTCGCCGGCGCCGGAACGCGCTGCGCCCATTTCCGAACACCAGCATTTCTTGTGATGGGAGGACGATGATGGAGTCTGCGACATACACGCGCCCGAAGCTCGTGAGAATCGTGGTTGCGCTGCTGGGAGTGGCGTTTCTTTGCCTGTTGTTCAGCAACCTTGCGCTGGCTGAGGATGCGGCGGCGCCGCCGGCCTGCGGCGGCAAGATTCTCGAGAAATGCACGCCGAATTCCGGCGACACCGCCTGGATGCTTACGTCAGTCGCGCTCGTCCTGATGATGACGATCCCGGGCCTCGGCCTGTTCTACGGCGGCATGGTGCGCAAGAAGAATGTCGGCGATACCGTGATGACCAGCTTCGCCGTCACCTGCCTGGTCACAATCCTGTTTGCGGTCCTGACCTACAGTCTGGCGTTCCGCGCCGGCACGCCGTTTATCGGCGGCCTGGATCGCATGTTCCTCAAGGACATCCTGAGCGACATCGGCAAGGGTGGCATCGGCAATCCCAATCCACTTGCCGCGACCATCCCCGAGTCCGTCTACATCTGCTTCCAGATGACGTTCGCCATCATCACGCCGGCGCTGATCGCCGGCGCGTTCGCCGAGCGAATGAAGTTCTCCGCGATGCTCTGGTTCATCGGGCTGTGGGCGATCTTCGTCTACGCGCCGATCGCGCATTGGGTCTGGGGGCCCGACGGCATCTTCTCCGCGGGTAACGACGCTGCGTATGTCAAAGTTCTCGATTTCGCCGGCGGCACCGTCGTCCACATTAATGCCGGCGTCGCCGGCCTGATGTGCGCCATCATGCTCGGCAAGCGCGTCGAGACGGGGCCGGCGCACAACATGGTGCTGACCTTCATCGGCGCGTCGCTGCTGTGGGTCGGCTGGTTCGGCTTCAATGCCGGCTCCGCTGTCACGGCTGGAATGCAGGCGGGCATGGCCATGCTGGTGACCCAGATCGCCACGGCGGTGGCGGGCTTCACCTGGATGCTGGTGGAATGGGCATTGAAGGGCAAGCCGACCGTCGTCGGCATCTGCTCGGGGGCCGTTGCGGGCCTCGTCGCGATCACGCCGGCCTCCGGATTCGTCGGGCCGGTCGGCGCCTTCGCCATCGGCATCGCCGCCGGCGTCTGCTGCTACTGGGGATGCACCGGCCTGAAGCGCATGTTCAGCTACGATGATGCGCTGGACTGCTTCGGCGTCCATGCCCTCGGCGGCATCGTCGGGGCGCTGCTGACCGGGGTTTTCGCGGTCGAGCAGTATGGCGGTACGGCCGGGGTTCTGGAGGGAAATGCCGGACAGTTTCTCAATCAGTGCATCGGCGTCGCGACGGTTTTCGTGTATGATGCCGTCGTGAGCCTGATCATCCTGTTCGTGATCAATCTCTTCGTCGGGCTTCGCGTCACACGGGATATCGAGCGCGAAGGGTTGGATCTGGCACTGCACGGCGAGGTCGTGCAGTAGACTTGGCGGCATTCCGCACGGTCGGCGATCTTCGCCGGCCGGCGCGGATCAAAGCTGTTCGAGGTGATCCGATGAACTGGTTCTATTGGAACACAGCGTGGTCGCTGTTCTTCAGCCTCGTTTGGTTCATGACCATCACGCACAATCCAGATGCACGCATCGCGGACGCGCATCTGCCCGATGAGGCGTTCGGCGGCCGCTAGCTGCGGTAGTAGCGCCACATTCTGAGGAACGTCCGGTGGATCTCGTCGGGCGTCCGGTCGAATGGCTCGAGATCGACGCGGACCACGCCACGATGGTCCATGCGCCACGGCAGGCGCATCAGGAGCCGATAGGCCGGCCGCTTGCGCCAATCGGCCACCAGCGCGCTGCCGAGCGGCCCGCTGAGTGCGATCTGCAACTCGTGAACGGTCATCGCGCGCTCGGCGATCTCGACGAGGTCGATGCGCGTGATGGCGCGCCAGCGGATCAGCCCGAAGGCCTGGATGAAGATGCCGTACTGGTTGGCCCCGATGGTCGGACGACCGGCCTCCAGCAGAGGAATGTTGTAATAGGTGAAGCCGCCAGCTGCCGCTGCCGGCGCCAGCCAATAGATCGCGCCGGTGATCCAGGTCGCGGTCAGAAAGATGGCGGCCAGGGCGGCCGTGGCATAGACCGGAAAGTAGATGTCCTCGCGGCCGTACGCGACCGAGTAGCCGCCGACGTTTCCCTCGTCCAAGCTTGCGATCATGTGAGCCCTGCGCCCGAGGCTTGCCCGGGAAGCATGCGGGATGACGCTTGGCTACAAAGCAAAAACGGGGCCGCGAGGGCCCCGTTCGAACACCGAAAGCAAGCGATCTTACTTGATCTTGGATTCCTTGAACTCGACGTGCTTGCGCGCGACCGGGTCGTACTTCTTCTTGACCAGCTTGTCGGTCATGGTGCGCGAGTTCTTCTTGGCAACGTAATAGAAGCCGGTGTCGGCCGTCGATACGAGCTTGACCTTGATGGTGACCGCCTTGGCCATGTGCAAAACCTCGAAAATCGGGGGATATCGGGAGCCGGCCAAATCGGCCCGCGTTTGGGCGGGAAACTAGCTGCAAACCGCTCAAAGTCAAGGATTTCCGAGCCAAAACCACCCCGATTCCGGGCTAATTACCCCTCGAAGAACCGATTTTTCGGCCTTGGCAGGCCCAAATTCTCCCGCAGCGTCCGTCCTTCGTATTCCTTACGGAAAATCCCGCGCTTCTGCAGTTCCGGGACCACCTTGTCGACGAACTCGAACAGCCCCTGCGGCAGATAGGGGAACATGATGTTGAAGCCGTCACTGCCGCGCCCCTCCAGCCATTCCTCCATCTGGTCGGCGATGGTCTGCGGCGTGCCGACGAAGGCAAGCCCGCCATAGCCGCCGACGCGCTGGGCGAGCTGGCGCACGGTGAGCTTGTCGCGCGCCGCGACATCGACGAGGCGCTGCCGGCCGCTCTTGCTGGCATTGGTTTCCGGGATCGGCGGCAATTGCCCGTCGGGATCGAAGCCGGACGCGTCGGTGCCGAGGATCACCGAAAGCGAGGCGATCGCGCTGTCGTAGTGCACGCGGCTGTCGAGCAGTGCGCGCTTCTCCCTGGCTTCCTCGACGCTGTCGCCGACCACCACGAAGGCGCCGGGCAGGATCTTCAGATGCTCGGGATCGCGGCCGATCGTCTCCATGCGGCCCTTGATGTCGGCATAGAGCTTCTGTCCGTCCGCCAGGCTGCCGCCGCCGGTGAACACGGCTTCCGCCGTCTCGGCCGCAAGCTGCCTGCCGTCGTCGGAGGCGCCGGCCTGCACGATCACGGGCCAGCCCTGCACCGGGCGGGCGATGTTCAGCGGGCCGCGGACCGAGAGATATTTGCCCTTGTGATTGAGCACATGCATCTTGTCGGGATCGACGAACAGCCCGGACTCGACATCGCGCACGAAGGCATCGTCGGCGAAGGAATCCCACAGGCCGGTGACGACGTCGTAGAACTCGCGGGCGCGCTTGTAGCGCTCGGCATGCTCCATGTGATCGTCGAGGCCGAAATTCAGCGCCGCGTCCGGATTGGACGTGGTGACGATATTCCAGCCGGCGCGGCCGCCGGAGATGTGGTCGAGCGAGGCGAAGCGCCGGGCGACGTGATAGGGCTCGTCGAAGGTGGTCGAGCCGGTTGCGATCAGGCCGATATTTTCGGTGACGGCGGCCAGCGCCGAGAGCAGCGTGAACGGCTCGAACGAGGTCACGGTGTGGCTGCGCTTCAGCGCATTGATCGGCATGTTCAGCACGGCCAGATGGTCGGCCATGAAGAAGGCGTCGAACTTGCCGGCCTCGAGCTTCCGGATCAGCTGCTTGATATGGTCGAAGTTGAAATTGGCGTCGGGCCAGGCCCCGGGATAGCGCCAGGCGCCGGTGTGAATGCTGATCGGCCGCATGAATGCGCCGAGCTTGAGTTGACGCTTCGCCATTGCCCCGTTCCGTTCTTGATGTCGTTAGCCGAACAGATAGGGAGGCGTTTCGCGGCGCGCCATGCCAACGGCGCCAGAAGATTTTTGCAATTTGTGGCGCTCACGGAGGATAAGTCCGCGGCCTCTCCACGGTCGTCATTGCGAGGAGCTCGCGACAAAATTGCAAAGCAATTTTGCGCTGAAGCGACGAAGCAATCCATGGTTCGGCAAGCGGTGAGATGGATTGCTTCGCTTCGCTCGCAATGACGCCGGGCAGGCCTACGCCCCCAACACGTCCTTGTGCATCTTGCCGCCGTAGAAATGGAAGAACGGCACGGCTGCGTCGTGGCGGAGCGGGCCGGTGGCGAGGCGGCGGTCGAGCTCGGCGAGCACGTTTTTGGTCATGGCATGCGCGTCGGCGAGCGGCTCGGAGCCGATCTCGACCCAGACCAGCTCGACCAGTTCGGCATCGGCATGCACCACGCCTTCAACGCGATGCGCGATGGTCGAGGCATCTGCAGTGAAGAAGCGGGTGTCGAAGCGGCGGACGCGGCCGGGCGGGGTGATCGCACGCGCGATCAGGAACAGGCCGGACGGATCGGGCAACAGACCGGCGTCGGCGAACGGCGCCCAGGGACCATCGAGCTTCTGCGACTTCTCGACCTTGCGGCCGAGGCAGAGCCCGGTCTCTTCGCAGGCTTCGCGGATCGCCGCATTGGCGAGCGCGCGTGCGCGGCCGGGCGTGATCTTCGGGCTGCCCTTCAGGAGATTGGCTTCGAGCTCCGGCGTGATTGGGGCTGCGACCGGCACGCGGTTGTCGGCCTTGTCGACGCGGCCGCCGGGAAAGACGAATTTGCCGGGCATGAACACCACCTTGTCGTGGCGCTTGCCGACCAGCACCTTCGGCTTGGCGCCGGAGCGATCGATCAGGATCAGCGTCGCGGCATCCTTCGGCCGGAAATACGCGTGATGATCGGCTTCTTTTTCGCCCTGGTGGACGACGGCGGCGGGTGCGGCGGCTTCAGTCATTTCATCCTTTTCATTTCTTCTTGTGGTCCGGTTTAGCTAGACCGGCGGGATGTCGCTAGGGGGATTCTCGTCAAAGCCATGCATGCGCAGGGCCCATTGCAAGCCGATCACGGCTCCCTTCACCGGCTGCAACAATGCGAGCGATGCGAACAGCGTGAACGGCAGATAGATCGCCAATTGCAGCCACACCGGCGGCGAATAGTTGGTCTCGATCCACAGCGCGGTCGGTACCACGATATGGCCGACGATGACGATGACGAGATAGGCGGGCAGATCGTCGGCGCGATGCGGCGTGAAATCAAGATCGCAGACAGGACAGTGGCCGTCGCATTTGAGAAACTTGCGGAACAGTCTGCCTTTTCCGCAACGCGGACAACGGCCGCGGAACCCGCGCCTCATCGCGCTCCACACGTCGCGCTTCTCGGGCTCGGCCGCGTCGCGAGTCCAGACCACCGTCGGCGGTGTCACGTCCATGACTTCACATCCATGACTTGCCTCGCTTCGATTTGCCGGATTTCTGCTTCGCCGGCTTGCGGTCCTTCTTGTTGCGCACCTTCCGTTCCTTGTGCGCCTTCTTGCCGGATCCCTTGCTGTGTCCCTTGCCAAATCCCGCGGCGCGACGCTCGTCCCGTCCGCCGTCGCGTTTTCTGCCGCGCGGAATTGTCTGACCATCGGATAATAGCTCAAAACGCAGGGCGCCCGCCACAGGAGCTGCCTCGACCAGCCGCACGTCGACGACGTCGCCGAGCCGATACATGGTGCCGCTGCGCGTCCCGATCAGCGCGTGGCGGGTTTCGTCGTAGTTGAAATATTCGCTGCCGATGGTGCGGATCGGGATCAGGCCGTCGGCGCCGGTGTCGTCGAGCTTCACGAACAGGCCGGCGCGCGTCACGCCGGAAATGCGGCCCTGGAACGAGGCGCCGACCTTGTCGGCGAGGAAATGCGCGATCAGCCGGTCGGTGGTCTCGCGCTCCGCCTTCATCGCGCGGCGTTCGGTGACGGATATCTGCGCGGCGACCTCGGCCAGCGTCTCCACACTCTCATCCGTCGGCAAGGCGCCTTCGCCGAGGCCGAGCGCGCGGATCAGCGCGCGATGCACGATCAGATCGGCGTAGCGGCGGATCGGCGAGGTGAAGTGCGCGTAGCGGCGCAGGTTGAGGCCGAAATGGCCGTAGTTCTCGGCGGAGTATTCGGCCTGCGCCTGCGAACGCAGCACCACCTCGTTGACCAGCGGCTCGTAATCCTCGCCCGAGACTTGCGCCAGCACGCGGTTGAATTGCGCAGGCCGCAGCGCGCCCTGCTTGGTGAAGGGCAGGTCGAGCGTCTTCAAAAATTCCTGGAGGTTGTGGACCTTCTCCTGGCTCGGCTCGTCGTGTACGCGGTAGATCAGCGGGAGGTTCTTCTTCTCCAGCATCTCGGCCGCGGCGACGTTGGCGAGGATCATGAATTCCTCGATCAGCCGGTGCGCATCGAGCCGCTGCGGCACGATTACCCGATCGACAGTGCCGTCGCCCTTCAATAGGATCTTGCGCTCCGGCAGATCGAGATCAAGCGGGTCGCGCTCGTTGCGTGCGAGCTTGACCAGCTCATAGGCCGACCACAGCGGCTTCAGAATCGGATCGAGCAGGGGGCCGGTGATGTCGTCGGGCCTGCCGTCGATCGCGGCCTGCGCCTGCGCGTAAGCGAGTTTTGCAGCCGAGCGCATCAGCATGCGGTGGAACGTGTGCGAGCGCTTGCGGCCGTCGGCGCCGATCACCATGCGCACCGCGAGCGCGCCGCGCGGCTCGCCCGGCACCAGCGAGCAGAGATTGTTGGAGATGCGCTCGGGCAGCATCGGCACAACGCGATCGGGGAAATACACCGAGTTGCCGCGCTGGAGCGCGTCGCGGTCGAGCGCCGAGCCGGGCCGCACATAGAAGGCGACGTCGGCGATCGCGACATGGACGATGAAGCCGCCCTTGTTGTTCGGATCAGGATCGACTTCCGCATGCACGGCGTCGTCGTGGTCCTTGGCGTCAGGCGGATCGATGGTGACGAGCGGCACGTCGCGCCAGTCCTCGCGGCCCTGCAAGGTCGCAGGCTTGGCGTCTTCGGCTTCGCGCAGCGCGGAGGACGAGAACACCTGCGGAATGTCGTGGGTGTTGATCGCGATCAGGCTGATCGCCTTTTCGCTCGCGATCGAGCCGAGCCGCTCCTTGACGCGGGCGGAGGCGAGGCCAAAGCTGCGGGTGCGGATCAGGTCGACGCTGATCAGATCGCCGTCCTCGGCGCCGCCGGTATCTGGCTTGGCGATATTGAGCTCGCGGCCGGCCTGCTTCTTGTCGACCGGGATCAGGCGCCCGCCGCCGTCAGGATTGCGGCGAAAGATGCCGAGGATGCGCGTGCGCCCGTGATCGATCACCTTGATGACGCGGCCGCGATAGGGCGTGCCGGCGTGCTCGTCGGTTACTTCCACGCCCCGCAGCGCGCGGTCGCCGACGCCCGCCGTGGTGCCGGGCTTCGGCCGCCGCGGCGTCTCGATGCGGATTTTGGGAGCGGTGCCGTTCTCTTCGGTGTCCCACTCGGCGGGCGTTGCGATCAACTCGCCGTCGCTATCGCGGCCGGTGATGTCGGCGAGCACGGTCGGCGGCAGCGCCGCCGGCTCGTGGATCTTGCGGCCGCGTTTTGCAACTGTGCCGTCGTCGGCGAGCTCGCGGAGGATCCGCTTCAGCTCGATGCGGTCGTCGTTCTTCAGGCCGAACTGGCGCGCGATCTCGCGGGTGCCGACCTTGCCTGGATTGGCGCGGATGAAGGCGACGATGGCGTCCCGGCCCGGAAAGCCATGGTCGGGTTTTCGTTTCACTTATCCTCGTGCCTTGCCGGCGCTTTTCTTCGCGGGCGCTTTCCCTGGTGCCGGCGACTTTGCCGCAGTGGTCTTGGCGCCAGAGGCGACCGGCGCGCGCGCCTTGCTGGTCGCATCCGATTTCGGCTTCGCCGCGGCCTTCTTGGACGCAGCCTTCTTGGCCGGCTTGGCCTCGGCGTCAGCCTCGGTCTTCTCGGCCTTGGCTTTCGCGGCCTTGGCGGGCTTCTCCGCCTTCGCCTTCTTGGCCTTCTTGCCGCCGCCCTTGGCCGCGCGCTCGTCGATCAGCGCGATCGCTTCCGCGAGCGTGACCTCGTCGGGCGTGCGGTCGCTCGGGATCGTCGCGTTGACGCCACCCGCCGCGACATAGGCACCGTAGCGGCCGTTCTTCAGCGCGACCGCGCCGAGCGTCGGGTGATCGCCGAGCGGCTTGCCGGGATCGGCGCCGAAGCGGCGGCCACTCGGACCCTTCGCGATCTTCTCCGCGATCAGCGTGACGGCGCGGTTCAGCCCGATGTCGAAGACCTCGTCGCCGGCCTCGAGGCTGGCATAGGTCTTCTCGTGCTTCACGAACGGCCCGAACCGGCCGAGACCGGCGACGATCGGTTCTCCCGTCTCCGGGTGCTTGCCGATCTCGCGCGGCAGCGACAACAGCTTCAGCGCCAATTCGAGGTCGACAGTGGCGGGCGAGGTGCCCTTCGGAATGCCCGCACGCTTCGGCTTTTCGCCTTCGGCGTAGTTCTTCTGCTCGCCGAGCTGGATATAGGGGCCGAAGCGGCCGGCCTTCACCGCGACCTCGAACCCGGTGTCGGGATCGGTGCCGAGGATGCGGTCGGCGCTCTCGGCGCTGTCGGCCGCCAGCGGCCTGGTGTAGCGGCATTCCGGATAGTTCGAGCAGCCGACGAAGGCGCCGTGCTTGCCGGCCTTCAGATTGAGCCGGCCGGTGCCGCAGGTCGGGCACTGCCTGACGTCGCCGCCATCGGCGCGCGGCGGATAGATGTGCGGACCGAGCATCGCGTCGAGCGCATCGAGCACCTCGGCGACGCGCACGTCCTTGATGTCGTTCACCGCGCCGATGAAGCCGCGCCAGAAATCCTTCAACACCTGTTGCCAGGAGATCTCGTTGTTGGAGACGCGATCGAGCTGTTCCTCGAGATCGGCCGTGAAGTCGTATTCGACGTACCGCGAGAAGTAATTTTCGAGGAACGCGACCACGACGCGGCCCTTGTCCTCGCCGTGCAGCCGCTTCTTCTCCAGCTTGACGTAGCCGCGGTCCTTCAAGACCTGCAGGATCGAGGCGTAGGTCGAGGGACGGCCGATGCCGAGCTCTTCCATCCGCTTCACCAATGATGCTTCCGAGAAGCGCGGCGGCGGCTCGGTGAAATGCTGGTTGACGGCAAGGCTCTGGCGCTTCACGGCCTCGCCTTCGCTCATCGCGGGCAGGCGGCGCGAATCCTCGTCCTCCTCGTCGTCACGGCTTTCCTGGTAGAGCGCGAGGAAGCCGTCGAACTTGACGACCTGTCCGGAGGCGCGCAGCTCCAGCACGCGGGTGCCGGCCTTGGCCTCGATGTCGACGGTGGTGCGTTCGAGTTCAGCGGATTCCATCTGGCTCGCAATGGTGCGCTTCCAGATCAGCTCGTAGAGCCGCGCCTGATCGGCATCGAGCCGGCGGCCGATGGTGGCCGGACGGCGCGACAGATCGGTCGGGCGGATCGCTTCGTGGGCTTCCTGCGCGTTCTTGGCCTTGGCCTGGTACTGGCGCGGCGCATCCGGCACATAGGCGTTGCCGTAATCCTCGCCGATCACCTTGCGCGCCTGCGTGATCGCCGACGGATCGATCTGCACGCCGTCGGTTCGCATATAGGTGATCAGACCGGTGGTCTCGCCGCCGATGTCGATGCCCTCGTAGAGCCGCTGCGCGATGCGCATGGTATGCGCCGGCGCAAAGCCCAGCTTGCGGCTCGCTTCCTGCTGCAAGGTCGAGGTGGTGAAGGGCGCCTGCGGATTGCGCCGCGCCGGCTTGGCCTCGACGGTCGCAACCTTGAAGAGGGCGGCCTCGATCGCCTTCTTGAAATCCTCGGCTTCCGCACCGGAGCCGATGTCGAGCCGCGCGATCTTCTTGCCGTCGGCGCCGACCAGCCGCGCTTCGAAGGCCTCGCCGCGCGGCGTCAGCAGCGTCGCAACCAGCGACCAGTACTCCCGCGGCACGAACTTCTCGATCTCGAGCTCGCGGTCGCAGACCAGCCGCAGCGCGACCGACTGCACGCGGCCGGCGGAGCGGGCGCCGGGCAGCTTGCGCCACAGCACCGGCGAGAGGGTGAAGCCGACCAGATAATCCAGCGCGCGGCGCGCCATATAGGCGTCGACCAGCGCGCCGTCGATCTGGCGCGGCGCCCTCATGGCGTCGGTGACGGCCTGCTTGGTGATGGCGTTGAACACCACGCGCTCGACCTTCTGGTCCTTCAGCGCGCGCTTTTCCTTCATCACCTCCAGCACGTGCCAGGAGATCGCTTCGCCCTCGCGATCAGGGTCGGTTGCGAGAATCAGGCGGTCGGCACCCTTGAGCGCCTTGGCGATGTCGTTCAGCCGGCTCGCCGCCTTGGCATCGACCTCCCAGATCATCTGGAAATTGGCGTCCGGATCGACGGAACCGTTCTTGGCCGGGAGATCGCGAACATGGCCGAACGACGCCAGGACCTCGTACGAGGACCCCAGATATTTGTTGATCGTCTTGGCCTTGGCCGGCGACTCCACAATGACGATATTCATGTCATTCCAATAGCTTACGGGAAAACCTGAAGGCGGGTTCCGCTAGACTCGCGACCTGCCGTGTCGGGGCGAACATGGGTGCTGGGGCGGTCGGTGTCAAATCGCCAGATATTGAAGGGAGGGCCCAAGCTGTGGAGTTCCTATCCCAAGGGTTGAAAAATACGTCCTAGAGTTGCGGCCGGAAACGGCGTATCTCTTTATGTATAGCGTGGGAATCGGATTAGGCCTTTTGAGCAGTACAGGGGGCGGCCGGAAGCGTAAGCCGTCCGACCGGCGGCGGCCGGTGGGCGATGAGGCAGGTGGGGAGGGCGGCCCGGATGACGCCCTGGTCCTGATCGCAGCGGCCGCGACCGAACTCGCCAAACTCGCCCAGCGCCACAAATTCGAGGTACTCGACCATCTGCTCGCGATGGCCACCCTGGAGGCCGACGAACAGTTGCGCGCGCGCAACCGGCGGAAGCTGTCGTGAACGAACCAAGCTCACGGTGTCATCACCCGCGCATGCGGGTGATCCAGTATTCCAGAGGCGGCGGTGCTTGAGCCGAAAGGCCGCGGCGTACTGGATCGCCCGGTCGAGCCGGGCGATGACAGCTTGGGTGGGGCGCAGCTTCGCGTTCTCGCGGCATGATGTGCCTGTGCTTTGCTGGGACGGCCGACGACGCTTTGCTGATCCGCCCTAGGCAGTCACGCGATGCCGCGCCGTCTTCCGCCCAGGCCGCGGCTTCAATGTCGTGTCGGCTGCGTCAAGCACGCGTCCGTCCTGCGACAACAGCGCGAGCTTCTTCACCGGCTTGCCCTTGTCGCGGTCGACCATGATGGTCGCGATCTCGTCCGGGTGCTCGTCGAACTCCTCGGTCCATTGCCGCAGCGCGACCAGGATCGGAAAGATGCCGTGGCCCTTCGGCGTCAGCACATATTCCTGATAGGCGCTGCCGTCGGAGGCGGGGACCGTCTTCAGAATGCCGCGCTCGACCAGCGCGCGCAGCCGCGTGGTCAGGATGTTCTTGGCAAGCCCGAGGCTTGTCTGGAATTCGCCGAAGCGGCGCCGGCCGAGGCTGGCGTCGCGGATGATCAGGAGCGACCACCAGTCGCCGAACACGTCGAGCGCGCGCGCCACCGGGCAGCTGTCGCCTGCAAGGCTGGTTCTCTTCACCACGCATCTCCAGGAATTTGGACCATCACGGCCTTGTGTGGTTGCAATATTAAACCTCATGCCCTAGGTAGGCAACGAAGTTTAATAATGCAACCAATTGGAGGCGGACATGAGACTGGCAAACAAGACAGCGTTGATCACCGGCGGCAACAGCGGCATCGGCCTTGCGACAGCAAAGCTGTTCGTGGCCGAGGGCGCCAAGGTCGTCATCACCGGACGCAACAAGGAGACGCTTGCGGCGGCGGCCAAGGAGCTCGGGCCGAACGCACTCGCCGTGGTGGCCGACGCCACCGACGTCGCGGCGCTGGAAGCCGCGGTGAAGCAGGGCGCGGAGAAGTTCGGCAAATACGACGTGCTGTTCGCCAATGCCGGCATTCCCGGCCAGACGCCGGTCGGCGGCACCACGCTCGCCGCATTCGAAAACGTGATCCGCACCAATCTCACCGGCGTATTCTTCACCGTGCAGGCGGTCGCGCCCTATCTCAACGACGGCGCTTCGATCATTCTCAATGGCTCGGTGATTTCGGTGCTCGGCAATCCCGGTTACTCGGCCTACGCCGCGAGCAAGGCCGGCGTGCGTGCGATGGCGCGCGTGATGGCATCAGAACTGTCGCCGCGCGGGATCCGCGTCAACGTGGTAGCGCCGGGCGCTGTGCGTACGCCGATCTGGGGCGCCGCGATCGCAACGCCCGAGGCCGAGAAAGCATTCGAGCAGCGGATCGGCAAGACCACGCCCCTCGGCCGCATCGGTGAACCCGATCATATCTCGAAGACCGTGTTGTTCCTGGCGTCCGATGATGCTGCGCATGTGCAGGGGCAGGAACTGTTCATCGACGGCGGTGCGACGGCGTCGCCCGCCGGCGCGCCGATCTATCGCGGCTAGAGCCTTTCTGCTCCAGATGAGCCGGAACGAGCTCTTCGCTCGAAGACGCGCTACGTTGTTTCTCATTGTAACGAACGGCCGGTGTGAAGCGGTTCACACCGGCCGATTTTGTCCGCGACTATCATCACGCGTATTGAACCTTTGGCGTACTCCCCGGACTCCCGAATGGGCGGGGAATGTTTTTCACCACGGAATCATTTTGGAGTTTCTTCATGCCGAAAGCAGCCCGCATTTCGACGCCGGTCCCGGTTTCGTCGTCATCCGAGAATTCAGACTCGGAACAATTTGTAGTAGTCGCGCTGTTTTCCGGAATCGGTTTGTTGATTTCGCTGGTTGCCGTCATCTGCGGCATTCAAGGCGCGTGGTTCTGAGTTCCATCGATGGATGATGCGCGGGGTAAGCCCGTGCATGATGCGCCCCGCCTGGTTCCAGAGATTGCTCCGCCTAACAACTGTCATACCCCGCGTATGTATGCGGGGTATGCGGTACGCCGCGGCGGGCGGGTCACTAACGCCGCGTTTGAAATACCGGGTCACCCGCTTTCGCTTTCGCGGGCGACGACAGCGGTTCTGGAACTAGGCCGCGTTCAGGCTGCCGGCGACCTGCAGCGCGCCCGCGACCGCTTTCTCGCGATGCTCAGGGCCGACCTGGACGCCGTCGGCCGGGATGAACTCGACATTCCTGACGCCGATGAAGCCGAACACCCCGCGCAGATAGGTCTCAAGATGCTCGAGCGCCGCCATCGGCGTGTCGGCGCCGTAATAGCCGCCGCGCGAGATCGCGATGATGACGCGCTTGTTGCCGGCCAGTCCTTCGACGCCGCCGGCGCCGTATTTGAAGGTCTTGCCTGCGACCATGATGCGATCGATCCAGGCCTTGAGCTGGGACGGGATGGTGAAATTGTACATGGGAGCGCCGATCACGACGATGTCGGCGGCGAGGAACTCGTCCAGCACGGCCTGGCCGGTCGCGATGTCATCACGCACCGACGGGTCCGGGGCCGCGCCCTGGCTGGCAGCAAGGTGCAGGCCGGAGAGGTGGGCAAGCGGGGTCTGGGTGAGGTCGCGGTAGCTCACGACGAGGCCGGGATTGGCCTCGCGCAGCCGCTCGACGGCGGCGGCCGAGACCTGGCGGCTGACGGAGTGGGGGCCGAGGACCGAGGAATCGATGTGCAGAAGTTTCATGGCTGGGGTCACCTTTGGTATAGGTTTGTAACTGGCGCTATATGAGTGACCGCCCTAAATCTCCGCAAGAACGCACATTTTTGAAACCCGAGCACACCAATGAGACCTGAGAACATTGATGTAACCGGCCCGCCGCCGCGGCCCAGTCCCGACCACAGCGATTGCCGCGCGGTCGCCTCCGTGCTGGCGCGGGTCGGCGACAAATGGAGCGTGTTCGTGATCATGATGCTGATCGATGGGCCGAAGCGCTTCAACGAATTGAAGCGAATGATCAACGGCATCTCGCAGCGGATGCTGACGCTCACGTTGCGCGGCCTGGAGCGTGACGGGCTGGTGACCCGCACGGTGTTCCCGACTATCCCGCCGCGGGTCGACTATGAGCTGACCGAACTTGGCCGCGGGCTGGCGGAGCCGGTGAAGGCGCTCGGCCAGTGGGCGTTCACGCATCTGCCGGAGATTGAGGGTGCGCGACAGGATTTTGATACGCGGAATGCGGAGTGATTGTCATCCGTCACCCGCGCTTTGTTGAACCGTCATCCTGAGGAGCCTGCGTAGCAGGCGTCTCGAAGGGTGCACGGCCACCAGCCGGGCCGTGCATCCTTCGAGGCTCGCCCAGCGGCGCAATTGCGCCGCAAGGCTCGCACCCCCAGCGACAAAGGCAAAGCCTTTGCGCGGGGATGACGGTGACAGAGCGGCGTGAGCCTTTTATTCGCGACGCTAAATCATCGACACCAGCCCGCCGCCGTGACGCTCGAGCTTGCCGGCGAGCTCGAGCTCCAGCAGCACGGCGCGGACAATCGCGGGCGAGACGTCGGCCATCCGGATCAGATCGTCGAGGCTGATCGGGCTCGGCCCAAGCAGATTGATGATGCGGGCGCGATCGCCGCCATCGGTGGCAAAATCCAGCGGCTCGTCGTCTTCGCGCGCGCCGAGCATGACCGGCCGCTCCATGATCGGCGTCACCGCGTTGATGACGTCGGCGGCTTCGGTGACCAGCGTAGCGCCTTGCTTGATCAAATCGTTGGCGCCGGCGGCGCGCGGATCGATCGGCGAGCCCGGCACCGCGAACACCTCGCGGCCCTGTTCGGCCGCCATCCGCGCCGTGATCAGCGAGCCGGAACGATGCGCCGCTTCGACGACCACGACGCCGAGCGATGCGCCCGAGATCAGCCGGTTGCGGCGGGGAAAGTCGCGCGCCCGCGGCACGTGGCCGAGCGGCATCTCCGAGATCGCCGCGCCATGCTCGAGCAAGGCGGCGAGCAGATCCTCGTGCTCCGGCGGGTAGATCCTGTCGTGGCCGCCGGCCAGTACGGCGACCGTGCCGTTGGCAAGGGTGGCGCGATGCGCGGCCTGATCGATGCCGCGGGCGAGGCCGGAGATCACGATGAAGCCGGCGTCGCCGAGATCGCGTGCCAGCTGTCCGGCAAATTTCAGTCCCGCGCCGGAAGCATTGCGGGAGCCGACGATCGCGATCATCGGCCGCATCAGGGCATCGCGCGCGCCGCGCACGCCGAGCAGCGGTGGCGCGTCGTCGATGGTGCCAAGCCGCGCCGGATAATGCGCTTCCTCCGGCGCGACGAGATCGATGCCGAACCTGCCACAGGTCGCGAGCTCCGCAGCTGCGTCGGCCTCGCTGCAGATGCGCCCAGGTCCCGATGCGCCGCCGCGGCGCGCGAGATCGGGCAAGCGCTCCAGCGCGTGCGCCGCATCGCCAAAATGGCGGAGCAGCGATGCAAAGGTGCGCGGACCGACATTGTCGGACCGGATCAGCCGCAGGCGATTGAGCCGTTCGGTGTCGGTGAGTTTTGTCGGGCTGGGCGAGCGGTCATGCATGGGGGGTACAGCTTCGCCCAACCTGAGATTGCGATCAACTGCGACATTGGCGCAGCCGTGCGCGACGCGCTACAAGCGCTTGGCTAGGAAGCCGCCAAGAAGCCTCGAAGAAACAGGAAGTCCGCCGATGATCTCACTTGCCGATCTGCAACGCCGCATCGAGTCCGGCGAATTGTCCGCCGACGCCGCCATCACGCAGACGCGGGACGCCATCGCGGCGCAGGAAAAAACCATCGGCGCCTTTGTCCGCCTCGACGAGAAGGCGCGTGCGCAGCAGGCCGGGCCGCTGCGCGGTATTGCGGTCGGGATCAAGGACATCATCGATACCGCCGATTTCCCGACCGAGATGGGGGCTGCGATCTATCGCGGGCATCAGCCGCGCGCCGATGCGCCTGTCGTGATGGCGCTGAAGCAGGCCGGCGCGACCATCATCGGCAAGACCACGACGACGGCGTTCGCGGCGAACGATCCGACGCCGACGCTCAATCCGCGCAATCACGCTCACACGCCGGGCGGATCGTCGTCCGGCTCGGCCGCCGCGGTCGCCGCCGGGCTGATCCCGTTGGCACTCGGCACGCAGACCGGCGGCTCGGTGATCCGGCCGGCCTCGTTCTGCGGCGTCGCCGCGATCAAGCCGAGCTACCGGCTGCTGCCGACCGTCGGCGTGAAGTGCTTCTCCTGGACGCTCGATACCGTGGGGTTGTTTGGCGCCGGCGTGCGCGATGTCGCGCTGGGGCTCGCTGCGATGACCAGGCGGCCCGAGCTGGTCGTGCCGTCGAAGACCGCTGCGCCGCGCATCGGCGTGGTGACGCAGGCCTTCGCCGGCGCGCCCGAGCCATCCGGCGCGGCGGCGTTGCAGGCAGCCGCGCGTGCGGCGGAGCGGGCGGGCGCAACCGTGCGCGAGATCGCGGTGCCCGAGATCGTCGCCGAAGCCTGGCGGATCCATCCGGTGGTGCAGGAGTTTGAGGCGCACCAGTCGTTCGCCTGGGAACTTGCCGAGCACTACGATGCGATGCCGCCGCTGCTGCGCGGTCGGCTCGACGAGAGCAAGGGCGGCACACCGGCCGAATATGATGCGGCGATGGATGTCACGCTGCGCGCGCGGCAGGCGCTCGCCGCTGTTCTCACCGAGGTCGATGTGCTGCTGACGCTGTCGGCGCCGGGTGCTGCGCCTGAAGGCTTGGCGTCGACCGGCGATCCCCGTTACAACCGGCTCTGGACCCTGATGGGCGTGCCCTGCGTCAATGTGCCGACGCTGGTTGCCGAGGGCGGTTTGCCGGTCGGCGTGACCGTGATCGCGGGCTTTGGCGATGATGCAAAGGCGCTTGCGGCGGCGAGTTTTGTCGAGGATGCATTGAAGGGCTAAGCCTCGTTATTCCCCGGTGCGCAATTGCGCACCTAAGGGCTCGCGAAGCGAGAACCCGGAATCCATTCTTCCACAAGTCGTGTGGCTCGACGGATTCCGGGCCCGCGCCAAGGCGCGTCCTCAGGTGCGCAATTGCGCACCGGGGAATGACCGAAAGACTTACTTCCTCTCGCCGATCTTGCCTTCGGTGCCGTCCTGCAGGCGCTTGATGTTCTCGCGATGCATGTAGAACAGCAGCAGCGTCAGCACGGCGAACAGCGAGGCGAGCGCGTTGTGGCCGAACCACCACAGGAACAGCGGCGTCACGAACGCGGCGATCAGCGCCGACAGCGACGAGTAGCGCGTCGTGTATGCGGTGCCGAGCCAGATCACGGCAAAGATCAGCGCCGCCGGCCAGAACAGGCCGAGCAGCACGCCGATATAGGTCGCGACGCCCTTGCCGCCGCGAAACTTGAGCCAGACCGGGAAGAGGTGGCCGAGGAACGCACCCAGCGCCGCCAGCATCGCGGCATTCGGGCCGTCGATGGTGCCTGCGATGATCACGGCGACCGTGCCCTTGAGCATGTCGCCGAGCAGCGTCGCCGCGGCGAGGCCCTTGTGGCCGGTGCGCAGGACGTTGGTGGCGCCGATATTGCCCGAGCCGACCGTGCGCAGATCCTGGGTGCCGGCGAGCCTCGTGAGGATCATGCCGAACGGGATCGAGCCCAGGAGATAGCCGACCAGGAAGGCGAGCAGCAGCAACGCGTCAGCGGACATCGCGGTGGCTCCCTGGATGGTCGGTTCGGTCCATTTTGGACAATTCCGTCAATGAAATATTAACCATCGATCCGCACCATGCGCTTGAAATGAGGGAGCTTATCATGGCTTCTGTTCGCAGGCGGCTGGAGCAGCTTTTCTTTGTGGTTTACGTCGCAGCCATCGTCGTCGGGACGACGATGGAAGCGATGTCGCAACTCGCGTCGCGCTAGGTTCCACCCCGATTTAGACGTGCTCGTACACGGTGCGTCCGCCGACGATGGTCCGCGTCACGCGACCCGAGAAGCGGGCGTCGTCGAACGGCGTATTCTTGCACAGTGATTTGAGCTCGTCGCGGTCGAGCACCCAGGGCGTGTCGGCGTCGATCACGATCACGTCGGCCGGCGCACCCGCACGCAGCGTGCCGCCGGGCAAGCCGAGCAGTTCCGCCGGCCGGGTCGACATCGCCCGGATCAGCGTCTTGAACTCCATCTCGCCATTATGGATCAGCCGGAGCGCCGCCGGCAGCATGGTCTGCAGGCCGACCGCGCCGCTCGCCGCTTCCGCGAACGGCAGCCGCTTGACCTCGACGTCCTGCGGATTGTGATCGCTCATCACGACGTCGATCAGCCCGGAGGCCAGCGCCGCGACCAGCGCCTTGCGGTCCTCCTCGGTGCGCAGCGGCGGCGCCAGCTTGAGGAAGGTGCGGTAGGGGCCGATGTCGTTCTCGTTCAGCGTCACGTGGTTGATCGAAACCGAGGCCGAGACATTGTAGCCGCTATCGCGGGCGCGCTTGAGGATCTCAAGCGACTCGGTCGAGGTCAGCGACGCCGCGTGATAGCGCCCGCCGGTCAGCCCCGCGAGCCGCATGTCGCGCTCGAGCATGATCGACTCCGCGGCGGTCGGAATGCCGGCAAGGCCGAGCCGGGTCGCGAACTCGCCTTCGTTCATGACGCCTTCACCCACAAGGTTCGGGTCCTCGGTGTGATGCACGATCAGCGCATCGAAATCGCGGGCGTAGGTCAGCGCGCGCCGCATCACCTGGGCGTTGGTGACGCTGCGGTCCCCGTCAGTGAATGCGACGGCGCCGGCGGCCTTCAACAGGCCGATCTCGGTCATCTCCTGGCCCTGCATGCCCTTGGTCAACGCCGCCATCGGATGGATGTTGACGATCGCGGTGTCGCGGGCGCGACGCAGCACGAAGTCGACGGTCGCGGAATTGTCGATCACCGGCGAGGTGTCGGGCTGACAGATGATGGTGGTGATGCCGCCGGCGGCAGCCGCCTGGCTGGCGGAGGCAAAGGTCTCGCGATGACTGGCGCCGGGTTCGCCGACGAAGGCGCGCATGTCGATCAGGCCGGGGGCCACGATCTTGCCGGCGCAGTTGACGATGTCGGTGCCTTCGGGAACGCCGGCGGCGCCGATGCCGCGCTTGGTGTCGCGGATCACGCCCTCGGCGATCAGGACATCGCCCGGACCATCAAAGTCGCGGGAGGGATCGATGACGCGGGCGTTGGCGAGCAGGATGGGGCGGCGGTCAATCAGCATGGCGTCACGCGTTCGGCAGGTTGCGGGCGAGCGCCTCGAGCACTGCCATGCGCACCGCCACACCCATTTCGACTTGTTCACGGATCAGCGATTGCGCGCCGTCGGCAACGAAGGTGTCGATCTCGACACCGCGGTTCATCGGGCCCGGATGCATCACCAGCGCGTCGGGCTTGGCGTAACCGAGCTTCTTCTGGTCCAGGCCGAAATAGTGGAAATATTCGCCCGACGACGGCACGAACGAGCCGTTCATGCGCTCGCGCTGCAACCGCAGCATCATCACGATGTCGGCGCCGTTCAGCCCCTCGCGCATGTCGCGCGCGACCTCGACGCCCATCCGCTCGATGCCCGGTGGCAGCAAGGTGGAGGGGGCCACGACGCGGACGCGGGCGCCCATGGTGTTGAGCAGGAGGATGTTGGAACGCGCGACCCGCGAATGCAGCACGTCGCCGCAGATCGCGATTGTCAGCCCCTCGATCCGGCCCTTGTTGCGCCGGATGGTCAGCGCATCGAGCAGCGCCTGGGTCGGGTGCTCGTGGGCGCCATCGCCGGCATTGATCACGGAACCGTCAACCTTGCGCGCCAAAAGCTCGACCGCGCCGGAGGCGTGGTGGCGTACCACCAGGATGTCCGGGTGCATCGCGTTCAGCGTCACCGCGGTGTCCATCAAGGTCTCGCCCTTGCGGGTCGACATCGATGACACCGACATGTTCATGACGTCGGCGCCCAGGCGTTTTCCGGCGATCTCGAACGAGGACTGGGTCCGGGTCGAGGCCTCGAAGAACAGGTTGACCTGGGTGCGGCCGCGCAGACTGGCGCGTTTCTTGTCGACCTGGCGGTTGAGCTCGACATACTCCTCGGAGAGGTCCAGCAGGCCCGTGATGTCGTCAGCGGAAAGGCCCTCGATGCCCAGCAGATGCCGGTGACCGAGGACGAAAGTCGATTTCAATGATGGGGTCATTAAAGCGAGAGCTATAGGCGCGGATGGCCGGTGGGGCAAGCGCGAAGAGGGCTCGGAGGAGTTTTCCCCGAGTAAGATATGCTCCGTCATGCCCGGGCTTGTCCCGGGCATCCACGCCTTGCTTTCGCGGACGTTTCCGGAACAAGACGTGGATGGCCGGGGATAAACCCGGCCATGACGCCGGGGCGAGAACCCATGAAAATTGTCGTGATCGGTGCCGCCGTCATTGGCCTGGTTTCGCCGGCCTTTGCTCAGAAGCTTCCCGGCGACTTCGCGTTCCTCCGCGACATCGACCCGACCATCATCCAGGACATCCGCTACGCTAGCTCGAACAATTTCATGGGCCGGCCGATCGCGGGCTATGGCGCGGCGGAATGCGTGGTGAAGCGGGACGTCGGGCTTCGACTCAAGGCCGTGCAGCAGGAACTGGCCCGGCAAAAGCTGTCGCTGAAGATGTTCGATTGCTATCGGCCGTCCCGCGCGGTCGCCGACATGGTGGCGTGGTCGAAGAACGGCGCCGAGACCGCCGCCGAGCGGCGCTACAATCCGGCCTTCTCGAAAGCGGACCTGTTCCGCCTCGGCTATATCGCGACGCATTCCGGCCATTCGACCGGCGCCGCGCTCGATCTCACGCTGGTTGATCTGACCGCCGATAACTCGGCCAAGTTCGATCCCGCCAAGGACTATGCCGACTGCACCGCGCCGGTTGCTGCGCGCGCGCCGGAGGGCAGCGTCGACATGGGCACCGGCTACGACTGTTCTGATGCCAAGGGCCATACCGCGGCAGGCTCCATCACCCCGGCGCAACGGCGCTGGCGGACGAGGCTGGTCGCGGCGATGGCCGGGCAGGGATTTGTGAACTATTCGAAGGAATGGTGGCACTTTTCGCTGCCGGGCGCCGGCGGGCGGGCCTATGATTTCCAGATAGTGTCGCGCCGCAATTGATTCCGGACAGATTCGAGACACGCCCGAGATTTACCTATGACGCAGGCTCCGTTTGCCACCCACGATGTGCTGAACCAGTCGCCGCCGTTCGAGAACGTCGATTTGTTCGCGGCGGACGCGCCGCTGGCAGCGGCGGTCGCCGCCAATGGCGGGGCGGCGGCGGCAGTCGATCTGTCGGATTTCGGTAAGCATTGGGGCTCGGCTGCCATGGCGGAGCGCGGCCGCGCCGCCAACGAGAACACGCCGAAGCTGCGATTGTTCGACGCCAGGGGCAATCGCCGCGACGAGGTCGAGTTTCATCCGGCCTACCATGAGCTGATGGCGCACTCCGCGCATGCCGGCGTGCATAATTCGACCTGGACCGCCGATGGCAAACCGACCGGCGGCGCGGCCGAGGTGGTGCGCGCGGCAAAGTTCTATATCGCCGCGCAGGTCGAGACCGGCCATCTCTGCCCGATCACGATGACGCGCGCGTCGGTCGCGGCGCTGGCCTCGCAGCCGGACATTCTGGCGAAGACGATGCCTGTGATCGGCACGCGCGCCTACGATCCGAGCTTCGCGCCGTGGTGGACCAAGCGCGGCATGACGCTCGGCATGGGCATGACGGAAAAGCAGGGCGGCACCGATGTGCGCGCCAACATGACGCGTGCCGAGCGCGACGGTGACGCCTGGCGCATCACCGGGCACAAATGGTTCATGTCGGCGCCGATGTGCGACGCGTTCCTGGTGCTGGCGCAGGCCAAGGTCGGCTTGAGCTGCTTCTTCATGCCGCGCTTCGCGCCCGACGGCACCGTCAACGCGATCCACTTCCAGCGCCTGAAGGACAAGCTCGGCAACCGCTCCAATGCTTCCTCGGAGGTCGAATTCCACGGCGCTTATGCCGAATTGATCGGCGAGGAGGGCAAGGGCATCCGCACCATCATCCAGATGGTGCAGCTGACGCGGCAGGATTGCGCGATCGCATCCGCAGGGCTGATGCGCTCCGGGCTGGCGCACGCGCTCAATCACGCGCGGCATCGCAGCGTGTTCCAGAAGCATCTCGCCGACCAGCCGCTGATGCAGGCGGTGCTCTCGGACATGGCGCTGCATGTCGAGGCGTCCATCGCGCTGGTGATGCGGCTCTGCCGCGCGTTCGACCGCGCGCCCACCGATGTGGGCGAGGCCGCGTATATGCGGCTGCTGACGCCGGCGATCAAATACTGGACCTGCAAGAGCGCGCCTGGCTTCCTTTACGAGGCGATGGAGTGCCTCGGCGGCAATGGCTATGTCGAGGAAGGCATTCTGGCGCGACACTACCGGGAGGCGCCGGTCAACGCGATCTGGGAAGGCTCCGGCAACGTGATGTGCCTTGACGTATTGCGCGCGCTCGGCCGCGAGGCCGATGCCGCGCTCGCCGTGCTGCGTGCGCTCGCCGACGAGACCAAGGGTCTGCCGGGGGCGGCCGACACCGTTGCCTCGATCGGACAATCGTTCCGCCGCCCGGACAGCGAGCGCGTTGCGCGGCTTGCGGTCGAGAAGCTGGCGCTGCTCGCGGCCGCCGCGGCGCTCAACCAGGTCTCGCCAGGGAGTGCCGAGTTGTTCGCGGCGACACGGCTTGCCGAACGCCACGCCGGCATGTACGGCGCGGTGGACCTCTCCGATGCTGATCAACGCGCGCTGCTTGCGCGGGCGCTGCCATGAAGGTTTGCTGATGGACGCACTCAATCCCGATACTCCGCCGTCGGCGGTCGAGCCGCCGCCACTCCCGACGCGGGTCTGGAAGTTCTGGGGCACCGCGCTGTGGGGCCTGGTCATCTTCATCGCGATGTTCCTCGGCCAGGTCGCGGTCATCGTCTGGCGCATCGTCGCGCAGGGCGGGGAGCTGTCGGCGGGGGGCATCACCCATGTGGTTGCCGACGGCCTGACGATCTCGCTCTCGGTGCTCGCCGGCCTGCCGATGGTGCTGCTGGCGCTGTGGTTCGCGATCCACCGCACCCGGATCTCGTTTGCCGACTATCTCGGGCTGCACTGGACGTCGTGGAGGAACGTCATCATCGGCGTCGTTTCGCTGATCGTGCTGGTCGGCGCCTGGGACATGGTGTCCCGCGCCGCCGGCCGCGAGGTGGCGCCGGGCTTCATGGGCGATGTGCTGAAATCGGCGCAGGAGCACAGCGCGCTGTGGCTTCTGGTGATCGCGTTCGCGGTCGCCGCGCCGCTCTGGGAGGAGCTGTTCGCGCGCGGCTGGCTCTATCGCGGCTGGTCGGAATCCCGGCTCGGGCCCTACGGCGCGATCCTGCTGTCGTCGATCGTCTGGACGGTGATGCACCTGCAGTACGACTGGTTCTTCCTCTGCCAGGTGCTGACGATCGGGCTGTTGTTCGGCTATCTGCGCTTCCGCACCGGTTCGACCTGGCTGACCATCCTGCTGCACGGGTTGAACAATTTTGCTGCGACGATCCAGACCTGGTGGCTGGCGGGATCGTAAGCTGACATGTTAGGTTGAGGTTCAGCCCACTTTCGCTGCAAAATTGTTGCAGAAAAATCCACATGTCGAACTTCGAAAATGCCGGCGCGCCGGTCCCGGTTTCGGCGAAATCGCCGCGGGCTTGGGATTTCCTGGAGACGACGCTTATTGGCCTTGTCGCTTACGGCGCGTTTCTTCTCGCGGCCGGGCTTGGTCTCTCTGTCCTTATATTCGCGCAGCATGGGACAATCCCGACTGCTCATGCTGAGTTCGGGGGGCGCTGGCAAGGCGCAGCTCTGGTGTTCGGAACTCCAGCTGCCGTTGCGGTGCTTTGGGCTGCTGTCCGCAAGCTCGATCGGGACTTTTCCGAATACCTTGCGCTCAATTGGCCCAGTTCAGGAGAGCTTTTTCTCGCATTCGCGATCGCGGCAGTTCTCCTGATTGTGGAGGGCTATTTTCGAGCTTTCGTAGGTGCAGACACGAGTTGGATCGCTCCTAGCTTGAACGTGCAAGGGCGAGTTGGCTTGCTAACCTTCCTGATCGGCGGCTGCCTCGCCGCGCCAATCATGGAAGAGTTTATTGTCCGCGGCTTTTTGTTTCGAGGATGGTCGCAGTCTTTCCTCGGGCCAGTCGGTGCCATTGTCTTGACGTCAGTGGTTTGGGCTCTCAACCACACTCAATACGATTGGTCTGATCGCTTCTGTATATTCGTTTTCGGCCTCGCCCTGGGCTACTTTCGTTGGCGGAGCAATTCGACTTGGCTGACAGTGATCGTTCACTCGGCCTTGAACATCATCAGCTCCTTCATGATCGGGCCTTATGTCTAAGGCCCGACCGCCGCAATCGTTATCAGCATTGTGATGACCGCCGAAAGCCGACGAAGGGGATGTCAGCGCCCCCCTCGGGTGCTATGATCTAGATCAATGAACGAGCGCGGGCCGGATCGAAACTAGGCAGCGGCGGCTGCCGTCGTGCGAGCTCTTCCCATGGCTACGTTGTTCCGAATTCTTCTGGCCGGCGTTTTCGCGCTGGCGTCCCTTGGCGCCATCACGCAGCAGGTGCGCGATGGGGGCGTGACCGATACCGAAATCCGGATCGGGAATTTCATGCCGTATAGCGGCGCGCTGGAGATATTCGGTCAGATCGGCAAGGCCGAAGCCGCCTATTTCGAAATGATCAACGAGCGCGGCGGCATCGGCGGCCGCAAGATCCGCTTCATGTCCTACGACGATCTGTCGGACGCATCCAACGCCATGGACCTGACGCGCATTCTCGTCGAGACCGACAATGTGCTGTTGATGTTCGGCTCGTTCGGCACGCCGGGGAATCTGGCAGTGCGGAAGTATCTCAACGAACGGCAGGTGCCCCAGCTTTTCGTCGCCTCCGGCGATCAGGAGCTCAGCGAGCCTTCGCTCTATCCGTGGACCATGGGCTGGCAGCCCTCATACCGCGAGGAGGGGCGCATCTACGCCAACTACATTCAGGCGTTCTATCCCGGAAAGAAGATCGTGGCGCTCTGGGAGAACGACCAGTTCGGGCGGGAATTGTTCAAGGGGCTGGTGCAGGGGTTGGGTGACGTCGCCCACAACATCAGGGTCGACATCGCCTATGACGTCGACGATCAGCATCTGGACGGCCACATCTCGATCCTGAAGCAATCGGGCGCCGAGGTCTTCGTGTTTGCCGGCGTGCCGGAAAATGCTTCG
The DNA here is from genome assembly GCF_010811875.1 of Bradyrhizobium uaiense. Taxonomy (GTDB): domain Bacteria; phylum Pseudomonadota; class Alphaproteobacteria; order Rhizobiales; family Xanthobacteraceae; genus Bradyrhizobium; species Bradyrhizobium uaiense. Next base: position 74,808 of record NZ_VKHP01000003.1, on the reverse strand, counting down.
AAGGTGATCCGCGCTGCGGCCGATCACGGCTGGCGGCCGGTGTTTGTCGTGAACCAGATGGCGTCTTCAATCGAGACGGTGCTCAAGCCGGCCGGCACGGAGAATGCAACCGGCGTCATCACCGCCGCCTTCCTGAAGGATGCGAGCGATCCCGCCTGGAGCGAAGAGCAGGGCGCCTGGCGCAGCTTCCTCGAAAAGTATACCAAAGCCGGCGGCAAGGACGACGCTGCCGCGGTCTATGGCTACGCCGCCGCCGAGACGCTGGTCCAGGTGCTCAGGCAATGCGGCAACGACCTGTCGCGCGAGAACGTCATGAAGCAGGCCGCGGCGCTGAGGGACTATCAGGCCTCCGCCTTGCTCCCGGGCATCAAGATCAACAGCGGCGGCTTCCGCCCGGTCGAGCAATTGCGGTTGCTGCAATTCGATGGCCGGAGCTGGCAACCGATCGGCGACGTGCTCGATACGGCGTTCACCGGTTCGTCCGGAAAGTAGCGGCGAGCGGCGCAAGCCGCCGGCTGCTAAGGCCCGACCGGCCCGACCGCTGCAATCACGATCGGCATCGTGATCACGGCCAAAATCGTCTGTAGCGTGATGATCTGGGCGAGCAGCGGCGCGTCGCCGCCCATCTGGCGCGCCAGCACATAGGCTGACGGCGAGGTCGGCACCGCGGCGCAGGCGGCGACGATCGCGAGATTGGCGCCGGTGACGCCGAACCACACCGCGAGCGCAACGGTCAGCACGGGCATCAGGACGAGCTTCAGCACCAGGGCGATGCTGGCGGCGAGGCTGGGGCGGAAGATGCCTTCCAGATGCAGACCTGCGCCGGTGACCAGCAGACCGATCGCCAGCGAGGAGCTGCCCAGCGCATCGGCGACGTCGTGCCAGATTTTCGGCAGCGGGATGTGCGCGACATTGATGGCGAGCCCGATCACGCAGGCCCAGATCAGCGGGTTCTTCACGACCGTCATCACGACCGCGCCCGCCGATCGTTTCCCGGACGAGGCATACTTCGCGAGCACCGCAACGCTGAAGACGTTGACCAGCGGAATGATCGCAACCATCGCGACCGACGCGAGCGCAAGTCCGACCTTGCCGTACAGATTGCCCGACACCGACAGCGCAACATAGGTCTGCCAGCGCGTGGCGCCCTGGAAGATCGAGGTGAAGGCGGGACCGTCGACCCCGGTGCGGGCGAGCGGGCCGCGCAGCGCCAGACACAGCAGGCACATCACGAGCGCCGCGAGCAGCAGCGCACCGCCGGCGCCTGCGACCGGTACCGTGGACAGATCGGCCTTCACCAGCGTCTGCACCAGCAGCCCCGGGAACAGGACGTAGTAGGTCAGCTGCTCCAGCCCATGCCATTGGGTGTCGAGCCGCATCAGCGTGCGCTTCAGGACAACGCCCAGCACGATCAGGAGGAACACCGGCAGCAGCGCCGCGATCACCGCGGCCATCGTCAGCGCTCCCCGCGCAGCTTCGCCAGCCGGTCCAGCGCGCCCTGCAGGATGAAGATCGCGGCGTGCTCGTCGATCACCTCGGCGCGGCGGGCGCGGCTGACGTCCATCCCGATCAGCTCGCGCTCGACCGCCGCAGTCGACAGCCGCTCGTCCCACAGCCCGATCGCAAGGGGGGTGAGGCCGGCGAAGTTGCGGGCGAATGCCCGGGTCGACTGCGCGCGCGGCCCCTCGCTGCCGTCCATGTTGATCGGAAGCCCGAGCACGAAGCCTGCGGCGTTGCGCTCGGCCGCGATCGTGAGCAGCCGTGCCGCGTCGAGCTTGAACTGCTTGCGCTGGATGGTCTCGACGCCGGTCGCGAGCCGCCGGTCCGGATCGGAGACGGCAACGCCGATGGTCTTGGTCCCGAGGTCGAGGCCGACAAGCGCGCCGCGGTCGGGCCAATGCGGTGCGGCTTCGATCAGGGGAAGGATGAGGGCGGGCATGGCCTTGCGCTTAGCACGCAGCCGCGCGCCGAGGCAAAGCCCGGCGACGGGCGGGCGTCCATGCGAAAATGCCGATCAGGCGGCGATCACCCGATCGTCGCCGGGAAGGCACGCGGCCAGTCCCCGTAACGCGCTGTACTGGTGCGAGGTGCGGCGCTGGATGAACAGCGTCTCGACACGCGCGTGCTGTGGATCGAGCTTGTGGATATGGATGTCGCGCTGGACGTGGTCGCGCGCGACGACGGCGCGCGGCAACAGCGTCACGCCCATATCGGCGGCGACGCAGCCGACCATGCCGTCGAGCGTGCCCAGCTCGAAGCGCGCGGCCGACGGCCAGCCGAATTCGGTGAACACCTGTTCCAGGCGTTGTCGGTAGGTGCAGCCGGTGCGAAACACCAGCGCGGTCGGGCCCGACTCCGGCGTGCCGGCGCGCAAGGCGGCAAGCGATTTCCAGTGCTGCGCGGTGACGAGCACCAGTTCCTCGGTGAAGGCTGCCGTCGCCATCAGTTCGGCATGCTCGATCGGGCCGGCGACGAATGCGCCATCGAGCGAGCCGTCGAGCACGGCGGCGACGAGATCGGTGGTCGGCGCGGTGCGCAAGGTCAGGCGCACCGCCGGATAGCGGCGATGAAACTCGGCGAGCAGCGTCGGCAGCCGCACCGCAGCGGTCGTCTCCATCGAGCCGATCGACAGCGGTCCCTTCGGCTCGCCATCGTCGCGCGCGGCGAGCACGGCTTCGCGCGACAGCGCCGCCATGCGTTGCGCATACGGCAACAGCCGGCGGCCGGCGCCGGTCAGCGACATGCCGCGGCTGTGACGTTCAAAGAGCGCAGTGCCGATCTCGGCCTCCAGCGCCTTGATGCGCTGGGTGACGTTGGACTGCACGGTATTGAGCTCGTCGGCGGCCTTGGTGATGCCGCCGAGGCGGGCGACCGTGGAAAAGGTGAGCAGGTCGGTCAATTCCATCTGGGCCACCGTTTCAAATTAGAGATGGGAGCGTTCTCTAGTATTCATTTTCACAGAATGTTATGCGCGCTTAGGCTGCGAGTCCAGAACAGCAAATTCAAAACAGGGAGCGAGCGCATGTCGATCAGCACCGAATTGACGGCGCGTCTGGGCATCAAGCATCCGATCCTGGCGGCGCCGATGGCGATGATCGCGGGGAGTCGGCTGGTCAGGGCGGTGGGTGACGCGGGCGGCTTCGGCATTTTGGGCGGCGGCTACGGGGACCGGGCCTGGCTCGAGGCCGAAACCGCAAAGCTGACGGGGTCCGTAAAGCCGTTCGGCATCGGCTTCATCACCTGGAGCCTCGCCAGGCAGCCCGAGCTGATCGATATCGCGCTCGAGGCGCGGCCACGTGCGGTGATGCTGTCGTTCGGCGATCCGGTGCCGTTCGCGCCAAAGATCAAGGCCGCAGGCGTGCTGCTGATCTGCCAGGTGCAGAGCGAGGAGATGGCGCTAACAGCGCTCGATTGCGGCGCCGACATCCTGATTGCGCAGGGCACCGAGGCCGGCGGTCACGGCGCCTCGCGCACCACGCTCGATATCATGCCGGCGATCATCGATTTCGCGGCAGGGCGCGTCCCGGTCGTCGCAGCCGGTGGCATCGCGGACGGGCGTGGCCTTGCGGCGATGATGATGCTTGGCGCATCCGGCGTGCTGATGGGAACGCGGTTCTATGCCAGCGTCGAGGCTGACGCGCCCGAGCAGGCGAAGCAGTTGATCCGTGCGGCGAAGAGTGGCGAGACGGTGCGTGGCGTGGTGATGGACTGGTCGCGCAAGCTGATCTGGCCAGCGCCGTTTACCGCGCGCTCGCTCTCCAATGATCATCTGCGGCGCTGGAGCGGCCGCGAGATCGAGCTGATGCAGTGCGCGGACGAGGTCGCGGTGGAATACGCCGCCGCGCGGGCGGAGGGCAATTTCGATATCGCCGCGGTGTTTGCCGGCGAGTCCGTCGGCTTGATCCATGATATCGTTCCGGCGGCCGAGATCATCGGCCGCATCGTCGCCGAGGCCGAGCAGTCATTGCAGGGCCGGCGCAACTCTCTTTCCTCTTTGACCTGAAACTAGCGCGAGACACACCATGTGGCCGGACCGTCGATTGATCGATCTCTTCAAGACCGAATTTCCGATCGTGTTGGCGCCGATGGCCGGCGTGATGGATGCGGAGCTGGTGATTGCGGTGGCGCAAGGCGGCGGCCTCGGCTCGCTGCCATGTGCGATGCTGTCGGCCGAGAAGGCGCGCGAGCAGGTCAACATCATCCGTCGGCGCGTGTCCTCGCCGGTCAATCTCAACTTCTTCTGCCACAAGGCGGTCGATGCCGATCCGGCGCGCGAGGCGACATGGCGGCAGCGATTGGCGCCTTACTATCGCGAGCACGGCCTCGATCCGGATGCGCCGATCAATGCCGCGAACCGTGCGCCGTTCGATGCGGCGTTCTGCGCCGTGGTCGAGGAACTGAAGCCCGAGGTGGTCAGCTTCCATTTCGGCCTGCCGGAGCCGAAGCTGTTGCAGCGGGTGAAGGCGGCCGGCGCGATCGTGATGTCGTCGGCGACCACGGTGAAGGAGGCGATCTGGCTGGAAGAGAACGGCGCCGATGTCGTCATCGCGCAGGGCGCCGACGCCGGCGGCCATCGCGCCATGTTCCTGACCGAGAATATTTCCGAGCAGCCCGGGACGTTCTCGCTGTTGCCGCAGGTGGTCGATGCGGTGAAGGCACCGGTGGTCGCGGCCGGCGGTATCGCTGACGGGCGCGGGATCGCGGCGGCATTCGCGCTCGGCGCCGCGGCCGTTCAGATCGGCTCGGCCTATCTGCGCTGCCCGGAATCCAGGGTAACCCCGCAGGGCCGTGTCGCGCTGGCGCAAGCGAGCGACGAATCGACCGTCATCACCAATGTGATGACCGGACGCCCGGCGCGCGGCGTCGCCAACCGCGTGATGCGCGAGGTCGGGCCGATCTCGCCGGATGCGCCGGCGTTTCCACACGCCGCGACCGCGCTCGGACCACTGAAGGCGGCTGCCGAGAAACAGGGCAAGGTCGATTTCACCAATCTATGGGCCGGGCAGGCAGTGCGGATGGGCAAGGAGATGCCGGCCGCCGAATTGACAAGAGCGCTGGCCGGGGCGGCGCTGGCGCGCATGGGCAAGCTGGCGGGTTGATTTCGCCTCCATCCGCGCAGTTTCGCTGTATGCCCAGCCTGCCGCCTCGCAATCGAGCTATGAAGGGCGGCAGTTCATTTGGCGCGGGAGCACCACGGCATGATCACCTGTTATCTGCGGTATGAAGTCCGTCCGGACAAGTTTGCCGACTTCGAGGCTTATGGTGCGATGTGGCTGGAATTGATGCCGCGGTTTGGCGGCATTCATCACGGCTATTTCTTGCCGTCCGAGGGCGCGAGCGACGTTGCCCTGGCGATGTTCAGCTTTCCGAGCCTTGCGGCCTACGAGCAGTACCGCAAGGACTCCGCGCTGGATCCGGACGTTCAAAAGGCGATCGCCTTCGCGAGGGATACGCGCTGCTTTGTCCGCTATGAACGGTCGTTCTTTCGACCATTGCTGCCGGAAGCTGCCTAGGCGCTCGAACGTCAGGCCAGGCAGGCCACATAGAGGATGGCAAAGCCGATCGCGGTCCCGATCGACCAGAGGGCAGGGTCCCAGCCTCCCGGCTTAGGGGTGGTTTCGAACGTGGACATAACGCACTCCCGTATTGTTCTCTTTATGGGGGAGTAGGCACCGCGACTGTTTCAGGACGACTGCGCCGGGCCCGCAAAGTGGTTTCTTCCCAGGATTTTGGGGCGGAAATTGCCGGCTGCTGGCGATCCGGCGGGCTCTGAGGCCTGCCGCGGGCTCGCTGCGGTTGCGGCGCAAAACCGGCCTCTGCTATACGGCAGGCTGACCTTTCAGCCCGACCACCCGAGGCCCTATATAATGTCCGTAGACGCCACGACCGTCCGCCGCATCGCGCATCTGGCGCGGATCGCGGTCAGCGACGCCGAAGTTCCCCATCTCCAGGGGGAGCTGAATGCGATGCTGGCCTTTGTCGAGCAGCTGTCGGAAGTGAATATCGACGGTGTCGAGCCGATGACCTCGGTGACGCCGATGGAGATGAAGAAGCGCGCGGACGTGGTCAATGACGGCGAAATCGCCGACGCCATCGTCCGCAATGCACCCGACACAGTGAACGACTTCTTCCTGGTGCCGAAGGTGGTCGAGTAAAGCGCGATCGGATAATTACAATGTGTCTGCTCTGCGACGACGAGAAGGCCTACAAGGCCTACATGGATTTCCTCGATGCGGTGGAGCGCAAGGGGAAGGTCGCCGATCCCAACGCGGCGATGGACGCCGTGCTCGACCATCTCGAGGCGCTCGACGCCGCCCGCGCCAAAGAGAATAAGGCGCGGCAAGACGACCCCGCCAACGACAAGACCCTGTCTCCGTTCTTCTGCAGCCCGATCAATAAATGACCGATTTGACATCGCTGACCATCGCCGAGGCCCGTGAGGGCCTGGCGAGCAAATCTTTCACCGCCCGCGAACTGACCGATGCGCATCTCGCCGCCATCGAAGCTGCGCGCGTGCTCAATGCCTATGTGCTCGAGACTCCCGACCGCGCCCGCGAGATGGCCAAGGCCGCCGACGAGAAGATTGCCAAAGGCGAGGGCGGACCACTCGCCGGCATTCCGCTCGGCATCAAGGATCTGTTCGCGACCCGCGATATCAGGACCACGGCGTGCTCGAAGATCCTCGGCAATTTCATTCCGCCCTACGAGTCGACGGTGACCTCACAGCTCTGGCGCGACGGCGCGGTGCTGCTCGGCAAGCTCAACAATGACGAGTTCGCGATGGGCTCGTCGAACGAGACTTCCTGCTTCGGCCCGGTCACCAACCCGTGGCGCCGCGAGGGCTCTAACACCACGCTGGTGCCGGGCGGCTCGTCCGGCGGCTCAGCCTCGGCGGTGGCGGCTTCTCTCTGCATGGGCGCGACCGCGACCGACACCGGCGGCTCGATCCGCCAGCCCGCCGCGTTCACCGCGACCGTCGGCATCAAGCCGACCTACGGCCGCTGCTCGCGCTGGGGCATCGTCGCGTTCGCATCCTCGCTCGACCAGGCCGGCCCGATCGCGCGCACGACGCGCGATGCTGCGATCCTGATGCGCTCGATGGCCGGGCACGATCCCAAGGACACCACGTCGGTCGACATCGCAGTGCCGGACTACGAGGCCGCGATCGGCAAGTCCGTGAAGGGCATGAAGATCGGAATCCCGAAGGAGTATCGGCTCGACGGCATGCCGGCCGAGATCGAGAAACTCTGGAGCGAGGGCGCGCAATGGCTGAAGGCCGCCGGCGCCGAACTCGTCGAGGTGTCGCTGCCGCACACCAAATACGCGCTGCCGGCCTATTACATCGTGGCGCCGGCGGAGGCTTCGTCGAACCTCGCGCGTTACGACGGCGTGCGCTACGGGCTGCGCGAGCCGGGAAAGAACGTCATCGAGATGTACGAGAACACCCGCGCCGACGGCTTTGGCGACGAGGTGCGCCGCCGCGTACTGATCGGCACCTATGTGCTCTCGGCCGGCTACTACGATGCCTATTATCTGCGTGCGCAGAAGGTGCGGACGCTGATCAAGAAGGATTTCGAGGACTGCTTCGCCAAGGGCGTAAGCGCGATCCTGACGCCGGCAACACCGTCGGCGGCGTTCGGCATCGGCGAGAAGGGCGGCGCCGATCCGGTCGAGATGTATCTCAACGACATCTTCACGGTGACCGTGAACATGGCGGGCCTGCCGGGCATTGCCGTGCCCGCGGGCAAGGACACGCAGGGCCTGCCGCTCGGCTTGCAACTGATCGGCCGTCCGTTCGACGAGGAGACGCTGTTCTCGCTCGGCGAGGTGATCGAGCAGGCGGCCGGCCGGTTCACGGCGCCAAAATGGTGGTGAACGATGGCGGATTTCCGCGCCAGTCTCGCTGACGCAGCACCCGACGGTGCGCTGTCGCCGCCGCTTGCCGCATTGTGGTGGGCTAGGAAGGGCGACTGGGACCAGGCGCACCGCATCGTGCAGGACGAAGGCGACGCCAATTCGGCGTGGGTGCATGCCTATCTGCATCGCGTCGAAGGCGATCTCGGCAATGCCGGCTACTGGTATCGCCGAGCCGGCCAGCCGGTCGCAAAGGACACGCTCGACGTCGAGTGGGAGCGGATCGTCTCCGCGCTTTTGGCCCCGTCAGTGTGAGGACGCCGGTGCCAAGGCACCGTGAGTATTAACCCTGTTTCGGCCGCCATGCCGCCGCCCACATTCGCCGTGATAGGCTAATGGAACCGGGCGGGGGCCAGCGGCAAAGAGAGTAATCGTGCGTGGGTCGGGCATAGGGGGATGGCTGTCAGCGCTGCTGGCGGCCGCGGTTGCGGCGGGCCTTGCCGGCTGCGCGTCCGTCTACAATCTTCCAGGCAATGTGCCGCTCGGTGCTGCGCTCGCCGACAACAACAGCGCCCGCGACTATCCGACTTATGAAGATGACCTGCTGCTCGCGCTCTCGTTCTCCGGCGGCGGCACGCGCGCGGCGGCATTTTCGTTCGGCGTGCTGGAAGAGCTCGACAGGGTGCACTCCAGCGCCGCCGGCAGCAAGACGCTGCTCGACCGCGTCGACTTCGTTTCCGGCGTCTCCGGCGGATCGGTCACTGCCGCTTATTTCGGATTGAAGCGGCGCGCGGCGCTCGCCGATTTCCGCGAACGCTTCCTGCTGCGCAATGCCGAGGAGGGACTGAAGACCCGGATCTCGCTCGGCAATATCGGGCGCGCGCTGGGCGGCGGCGTCAACGACAGCCAGTTCACCGACTGGCTCGATCAAAATCTGTTCGACGGCGCGCGGTTCGAGGCATTGCCCGACGAGCGCCGGCCGCGGGTGTGGATCAACGCCTCCGACATTTACAACCGCACACCGTTCGTGTTCGGCAAGACGTCGTTCGACGCGCTGTGCAGCGACATCCGCTCCTATCGCGTCGCCGAAGCGGTGGCGGCGTCAGCCGCGGTGCCGCTGGCGTTTGCCCCGATCGTGCTGCAAACCTATCCCGGCGGATGCGCCGCGCCGCTGCCGCCCTGGTACGATCGGGTGCGCAACGATCCGAACGCGCAGCCGCTGCTGCGCTCCTACGCCGAGGCGCAGGCGCGGTACCGCGACGGCTCGATGCGCTACGTCAAGCTGCTCGATGGCGGGCTGGTCGACAATTACGGGCTGTCGGGGCTCAGCATCGGCTTGCTCGCCGCGCAACGTCCCTACGAGCCGCTCGACGAGCGGCAGGCGGCCAAGCTGAAGCGCATCCTGTTCCTGGTGGTCGACGCCGGCCGCGGCGTCTCCGGCGACTTCGTGCAGACGCTCGAAGGACCAAGCGGCGTCGAGCTGGTGTCGGCGGCCGCCGACACCGCGATCGATGCCAGCGTGCGCTCGAGCTACGCGGCTTTCACGGCACTTGCCAACGATTGGGCGGGCAAGCTGAAGCGCTGGCGCTGCGGCCTGTCGGCGGCGGATCGCGTCCGGCTCGGCGTCGGCGCCGGCTGGAAATGCGGCGATGTCGCGATCTATGTCGAGCGGCTCGGCTTCGACCGGCTGGGACCGGAGCGCGCCGGCATCCTGAATGCGATCCCGACGCGGCTTTCGCTGCCGCCGGAGCAGGTCGACCAGCTGATCACAGGCGGCGCGGACGCACTGCGCACCAGCAAGGCGTATCAGCAGTTCCGGCGCGGGCTCTGATCGGCGCCTCCAGCCCGGGCGCCGGCTGCAAGGGGACAGCAAGGCGGCTTGACTGGCGCTGTCGGTTGCGCGAAGCCCAATCCATCCCAGATATCACTTTATCCGGAAACCGAGATCCATGACCGTATCTGCCGCCCCGCACAGACTGATCAAGAGCGCCACTGGCGATTGGGAGGTCGTGATCGGCATGGAAATCCATGCCCAGGTCACCTCGAACGCAAAGCTGTTCTCGGGCGCGTCGACCGCATTCGGCGGCGACCCCAACTCCCATGTCTCGCTGGTCGATGCCGCGATGCCGGGCATGCTGCCCGTGATCAACGAGGAGTGCGTCCGCCAGGCGGTGCGTACCGGCCTCGGGCTGAACGCGAAGATCAACCTGCGCTCGGTGTTCGACCGCAAGAACTATTTCTATCCGGACTCGCCGCAGGGCTACCAGATCAGCCAGTACAAGTCGCCGATCGTGGGCGAGGGCGAGGTGTCGCTCGAGCTCGACGGCGGCCGTAGCGTCACGATCGGGATCGAGCGGCTGCATCTGGAGCAGGACGCCGGCAAGTTGCTGCACGATCAGTCGCCGACGATGTCCTACGTCGACCTCAACCGGTGTGGCGTGGCGCTGATGGAGATCGTCTCCAAGCCCGACATCCGTGACGCCGAGCAGGCCAAGGCCTATGTCTCCAAGCTGCGCTCGATCCTGCGCTACCTCGGCACCTGCGACGGCGACATGGAGAAGGGCAATCTGCGCGCCGACGTCAACGTCTCGGTGCGCCGCCACGGCGAGACCGCGCTCGGCACCCGCTGTGAAATCAAGAACATGAACTCGGTCAACTTCATCGGCCAGGCGATCGAGTACGAGGCGCGGCGTCAGATCGAGATCATCGAGGACGGCGGCTCGATCGAGCAGGAAACCCGGCTGTTCGACCCGAACAAGGGCGAGACGCGTTCGATGCGCTCCAAGGAAGAGGCGCACGACTACCGTTACTTCCCGGATCCCGATCTCTTGCCGCTCGAATTCAGCCAGGCCTTCGTCGACGAACTCAAGGCGCAGCTGCCGGAACTGCCGGACGAGAAGAAGTCCCGTTTTATTACGGGCTTCGGCCTGTCGCCCTATGATGCGAGCGTGCTGGTCGCCGAGCGCGAGAGCGCCGAGTTCTACGAGACGGTGCTGTCAGGTCTCGCCGACAAGGCGCGCGACGGCAAGCTCGCCGCCAACTGGGTGATCAACGAACTGTTCGGTCGTCTCAACAAGGAAGGCGTGGAGATCGCAGCCTCGCCGGTGTCGGCAAAGCAACTCGGTGCGATCGTCGATCTGATCGGAGAGAAAACGATTTCCGGCAAGATCGCCAAGGACTTGTTCGAGATCGTCTGGCAGGAAGGCGGCGATCCGCGCACGCTCGTCGAGACGCGCGGCATGAAGCAGGTCACCGACCTCGGCGCGATCGAGAAGGTGGTCGACGACATCATCGCGGCCAATCCCGACAAGGTCGAGCAGGCGAAGGCGAAGCCGCAACTGGCGAGTTGGTTCGTCGGTCAGGTGATGAAGTCGTCGGGCGGCAAGGCGAACCCGCAGGCAGTCAACGACCTCTTGAAGTCGAAGCTCGGCATCTGACCGAACAGGACAATGATGTTGTCCTTGGCGCATGATCCAACCGGATCATGCTCTCGCGCGATCGCCTCTCGTGTCGTCGCGCGCGCGTGAACGCGACGTGATCCCGCCTCACACCCTCCCGCGACCGTCGCACTGACGCCCTCGGCGCCGAATCGCCGAAGCTGCGATTCGTTCGCGAATCCGGTCCGGGTGACCTCAAACGAGGCAAAAGTCGTCTTACCCACGAAAATTTTTTCGTTGCCAAAAATTACGACTCGGCGTCTATGCCGCGCCGCTTTTCGTCGTCACTCGCGACTCGGCGCAACGACGATCGCGCGTCGATCGCTTCAATTCGAATTCATGAAAAGCCTACAGTACAAGGTATTTCCTGCAACGTTGACAAATGCCGATGTCGGCCGCTGTTGCACTTCTCGCATCGTCGCGCGAAGCATTGTCGATTTGAACGGCGACGCGCGCTGTGCGCACTGCCGTCGCTGCGTCAACACTTCCTTAAGCGGGACACTGTTTTTTTCGGTCTGTTGGTGTATTCGGGAAGTAGTGCATATCGATTCCCGAGTGCACGCAGCGAACTAGAGAGCCATCTCACATACTGGAGGGCAACATGGCTAAGAAGGCAAAGAAGGCGAAGAAGGCGAAGAAGGCCAAGAGCGCAGTGAAGAAGACTGCGAAGAAGACCCGCAAGGTCGCCAAGAAGAAGTAAGCCTCTCGCCTTGAGAGGATTGCCGGCGGCTTGACGCCGGCACGTCGCAAGAGCCAGCGGACGGACTGCTGAGAGGCACATCCCACCCCAAGGCTCTGGCTGACGAAAGAGGGTGTCGGCGAGACATCAGGTCAAACGGCTGGATCGAATTTCGGAGAGGGCAACCTTCCCAAAACCGGTCCGGCAGAAGAAACAGAGATTTCTTCGTTCGGTGCGGAGCCCGCTTGGTTCCGCAATTTCACCGGCGAGAATGCCGAGCTGAAATCTGGTCCTGACGTGTTCGCCGACCCCCTCGTTCCGGCGGCCTGCGCAGCCCGCGCCCTGGCATCCATTTTCCCCATTCCAGTTCTGGACTGACGCTTGGCTTTGCGGCCTCGCGCTGCATTCGTCTGTGCAGCCGGCCGCGCGATGAGCCACCGGACGTGCCACCCATCCATCAGTTTCGAAGCTGACCGCCTGCCGAGACCAGCCGGCGCAAGCGGCCATTGTCCGCCATGGTTATCGTTGTCCGAAACACCAGGGTAAACCGGCGTTCACGAATGCATGGAAGTGCCTGCGGCACAGGCACTTCTACGATTCCTGGAAACGCCCCCGGCAACGCCGATTTACATCCCGTTCATCGCGATACTTAAACCGCTCTTCAAATTTGATGGGCCATGATCATCCCAACAAGCCGGCAAACGGCACGCGGTGATCCCCAAGGATCAACGCGGGGCATGATCAAGAGATCAGCCCGTGACGACAGGGTAGTTCAACAGTGGACGGGGGCCGCGCTCGGGGGAGGGCGGCCAACAACAAAAAGGGGAATGACGACAATGTTTCAGGGGGTCATCGATCAGGAAAGCGCTGTCCCGGTTGCTGCGACTGCGATCCAGGACGTGCTGTTCGAACGTGGCATGTATTGGGCGAGCGGCCGCTCCGGTGTGGTCAACCTCGTCGCGGCGCACAAATGGTTCAACCTGGCGGCGCTCAAGGGACGTACCGATGCGATCGCGCACCGTCGCGAAGTCGCCGAGCAGATGTCCGAGGTTGAGATCGCAGCCGCCCAGCGCGAAGCCCGCGCCTGGATGACGACGCACTAGGCTTTCGTTTCGACGCGTTTTCTTCATGCGAACCGGTATCCACGTCGCTCGAAAACGCTCTGGCCGAGACTGAAGGGAGCTTCGGCTCCCTCACTCCACCTAGAACCAGTATCGCGCCGCGTAGATCACGGTCATGACGGCTCCGGCCACGATCACGAACTGCCTGACGATGTGCGCGGGAAGGATCCGGATCAGGTAGCCTCCCGCATAGCCGCCGACCATGGCGCCGACCAGCATCACTGAAGTCTCCGGCCACCGCACCGCTCCCTGTACGATAAAGATCAATGTGGCGGCGAGCGACACGCAGGTCGCGAGCAGGTTCTTCAACGCCTTGACCGCCCTGATGTCGTTGGGCTCCGTGATCGACAGCACCGCGGTCAGGATGACGCCGAGCCCGGCGCCGAAGAAGCCTCCATAGACACACGCCAGTCCCAGCACAGCGCTGCTTGCAACGGTCGAGGGCAGCGCCGCGGCGTCCCGACGGGCGATGGTCCTGCTCTGGACCTGCGGCGCAAAGGCAAACAGCAGCGTTGCGAATGCGATCAGGCCCGGCACCGGCAGGACGAACAATCGTTCGGGAAGCAGCAGCAGGACGCCGGCGCCGACCGCGCCGCCGAGCGTGGCGACGGCGACGAAGCAGATCGTGCGCCGCGTCGGCGGCGGCAGCTTGCCGCGATCGGCGAGCGCTGCGATCAAATGTCCTGGTGAGATCGCCACCGCATTCGACGCATTGGCGATGACCGCCGGCAAGCCTGCCGCGAGCATCGCCGGAAACGTGATGAGCGTCGAGCCGCCAGCCAACGCGTTGATGATGCCGCCCGCGACACCAGCCGCGAGCAGCAGAAGACCTATCTGGGCATCCATGCTTCACCCTGTTGCAGGGTGAGCAGGCTAACCGGGGGAGCGTCGGCAGGTCTGGAACGTCTGTGACGTCGCTTCAATCGCGCCAATAGAGGCCCGGCGTCGTCCCAAAGGTACGGCGGAACAGGCGGGTGAGGTGGCTCTGGTCGGAAAAGCCCGCATCGGCCGCGACCGCCGCGATCGGCTCGCCATCGCGGAGCAGTTTTCGGGCAAGATTGAGCCGGGCCAGCAGCCGGAAGCCATGCGGCGCGACGCCGAGCTCGCGTTTCACCATGCGGCTGAACCCTTCGCGGCTGCGCCCGAAGCCTGCGGCGATCTCGCCGATCGGTTTCAGGCTGTCCGTCAGGGCGACGCCGAGCTTCGTCCTGTCGACGATGCCGACCGAGCTGGAGGACTCGTGCGACAGGGTGTCGTCGGCGATCTCGAGGATATGCTCGGGCATTATCTCGTCCACGCTCCGCCAGCGAGCCCCGATGCTGATGATCCGGAGCGAAGAGGGAGCGCGGCTCGCCGGAACATAGGCGTTCAGGCAGACCGTCTCCTGGTCCGGGGTCGGCATCGGTGCATGCAGCATTCCTGCCGGAATGAGCGCGGCATGGCCCGCGGGTACGGTGATGGTCGCGCCATCGATACGAAAGGCGCGCGACCCCGACAGCACCAGCACGATCTGGCTCTCATCATGGAAGTGCGGCCTAAGGCCGAGCGAGCCGGCACCGCGCCACGATGCCAGCTCGACGATATCGTCACGGTCTGCTCGCCGATAGTTCCAGGCATTGGTCATGGCGAAGCGAGTGAGCACTGGGGTTTCGAGCCGATAGAGCAGGGTGATCCGCCAGCCTAGCACGGCGGATCACCGGCCGTCAGAGGCACATCAACGCAGCGCCACCGATGCGATCGGCGAGGCCGTTCGCGTCGTCACCATCGCGATGAGGGCGGCGACGAGGTTGGCGGCAGCGCTGATCGCCACCGGAATGAAGTAGCTGTGGCTGATGTCGTAGGCGAAACCGGCGGCGCTTGGGCCCAGCAGCGTGCCAAAGGCGACGCTGGTGTAGAGGATGCCGATGATGCCGCCGACGTTGCGGCCGCCGAAATGGTCGGTGACCACGGCGGGCAGGATCGCAACCCACCCGCCGTAGAACACGCCGAACAGCAGCGCAAAGACCGTGAGTGACCAGAAGCTGCCGGCGATCGCCCAGATCGCCAGCGAGACGGCCATGCCGAGATACATCGCGACCAGAAATGCATCGCGGCCGACCCGGTCGGCGATGCCGCCGAGGAAGAAGCGGCCGGCGGTGCTGCCGACGCCGATCATCCCGAGCAGCAGCACGGCAAGCGTCGGCGCCACCTGATGATCGACGGCAAAGGGCACCAGATGCACGAAGGGCACGAACACCCCAAACGCGCTGATCAGGCAGGCCGCATAGAGCCCGGCAAAGCGGGCGGTCTTGACCGCGCCGCCGATCGAGACGCCGTGGCGCAGCGGCGCGCCCGAGACCGCTTCAAGCGGATCGCCGTCCGGTCCGGTGCCGTAGCGGCGCGGGTCGTCCGCGATCAGCAGCGATGCGCCGATGCCCGCGACGGCGGCGACGACGCCCAGCACGACATAGGCATCGCGCCAGCCGAGGCTCGTGATCAGCCAGGTCGCGAGCGGCGGCATCACCAGCGTGCCGACCCCGATCCCGCTGACGGCGAGGCCCGACGCAAAACCGCGCCGCCGGACGAACCAGCGCTGCACGGCGCCCAGTGTCGGGACATAGGCGCAACCGACGCCGGCGCCGATGCCGATGCTGTAGGCGGCATAGACCTGAAGGATGGTCTGTGCCTGTCCCGCCAGCATCATGCCGAGACCAACCAGCGCCATTCCAAGGCAGGCGAGCCTGCGTGCGCCCCAGCGATCGGCAAGCGGGCCGGAGACGATGCCGAGACCGAAATACAGGAAGCCGGCGAAGGAGAACACCAGCGACACCGAGCCGCGCGAGGCGCCGAACTCCCGCTGCAACGACTCGACAAAGGACGAGAACGTGTAGGCGCTGCCGAAGCCGATGAACGTCACGACGAAGGCTGCGGCAACGACATACCAGCCATAGAACGGCTTTGCTCTCTGATATCCGGCGTGCATGGCGGCGTTCCTCACGATCGTTCTCCTGTTCGTTCTGCTGGCGTGGTGCGATCGCCGGCCGTGGCCGGCGGATAGAGCAGCATCTGCGTGCAGCGAAACAGCGCGATGGTCTTGCCGGTCGTCTCGCTGCGGATCTCGGCATCCCACACCTGGGTCGTACGCCCGGCATGAACGAGGCGCGCCTCGCAACTGACGCTGCCTGCGCGCGCGGCGCCGATGAAATTCGTCTTCAACTCTCCGGTGGCGAAGCCGATCGCCCCGTCAGGCAAGGACGCGAGGCAACCGAACCCGCACGCGGTATCGGCCAACGCGACGATGCTTGCGCCGTGCAGCAGCCCGTGCGGCGAGAAGTGCTTTGCGGCAATCTCGAAGCGGCCGCTGATGTAGCCGCGTCCAGCCTCGAGCCATTGAAACTCCAGCAGGCCGGGCAGGCTGCCGGCTTGCGACGCGTTGATGCGGTCGGCGAGTTGGCCGGTATGGCCGCCTGCGCTGATCTCGCGCAGGGCGAGTTTGTCGGGGACCTCAGTCATGTCGTGGGCTCCGTCGGGGAACCGAAAGCTCGCCATCAGGAATCGCAATAAAGATTAGAAAATCTAACTTTATTGGCTCGGGATTCCCTGCGTTGACGCCGCTTCCAGCATTAACATAGGCTGATAGAGCGCGCAGAGCGTCCGGTTGGCAAATCAGATTTGCTGGGCATCTTGAATTAGAAAATCTACATCATGGAAAGCAAGCTTCCACCCCTGAACGCGCTCAAGGCATTCGAGTCCGCCGCCCGCCACCTCTCGGTGAAGCTCGCGGCCGAGGAGCTGTGCGTGACGCCGGGCGCGGTCAGCCAGATGCTCAAGACGCTGGAAGCCCATCTCGGCATCAAGCTGTTCGAGCGGGTGCCGCGCGGCATCTATCTCACCGACGCGGGCCGCGACTATCTGCCGTCGATCCGCAATGCGTTTCGCCAGATCGCCGATGCTTCGCGCCGCGTCGCTGCATCTGTTGACGTCGGCACGCTGACGGTGAGCGTCACGCCGTTCTTTGCGTCGGCCTGGCTGGTGCCGCGGATGGCGTCGTTTCAGAGCAGTCATCCCGAGATCGATCTGCAGATCGTGACCAGCAATACGGTGGTCGACTTCTCGCGCAGCGGCGTCGACGTCGCGGTGTGCCACGGGCTTGGCCGCTATCCGGGGCTGCGCAGCGACCGCGTCGTCACGGTCGAGATGGTGGTGGTCGCAGCGCCGTCGCTGGTGGCGCGTCTCGGGCGGCCGGCGTCGCCCGGCGAGCTCGCGGGCTGGCCGCAGGTGCATGATGCCGATCGCAAAGGCTGGAGCCTGTGGTTTCAGGCCAATGGCATCGCGGAAGTTCGCACGCCGCGGGGATCCTCGTTCGACGACAGTGGTCTGCTCTTGAAGGCCGTGCTGACCGGGCAGGGCGCAGGCCTCCTGCCGGCGGCGATGGTGGCGAACGAGATCGAAGCCGGCGAGCTGATCCAACTGCTGGAGACATCGCATCTGGAGGAGTTCGCGTACTATCTCGTCTGCCCCGACAACCGGCAGGGGCTTCCGAAGATCGCAGCGTTCAGGGAGTGGATCCTGGGGTCGGTGGCCCAGATGGTGCCTGCGGAGCGTTAGTTCGGCCGCGACGGCCTATCGATAGAACGCGTTGGGCGGCACGCCGAAATGCTTGCGGAACATCGCGGCGAAGGCGCTCTGGCTGGCATAGCCGGCATCGAGCGCGACATCGACCACGCGCGCGCCCTGCGCGAGCCGTTCGAGCGCGAACAGCAGACGGGCCTGCTGACGCCATTCGCCGAAGGTCATGCCGGTCTCCTTGGCGAACAGACGATGGATCGTCTTCGCCGTCAGCTTCAAGCGGTGCGCCCACTGCTCGGCGGTCGAGGCATCGTCCGGGCGGCTCACCAGCGCCGCGCAGATCCGAGCGAGCCTTTTGTCGCGCGGCATCGGCAGATGTAGCGGCAGCACGTCGACTTCGCGGAGCTGGTCGAGCAGCACGCGCATCAGGCGCTCGTCGCTGGTCGCGGGCGCATAGTCCAGCGGGACAGCCATCGCGGCGACGAACAATTCGCGCAGCAGCGGCGAGACCGTGAACACGCAGCTGGCCTGCGGCAGATTGGGCGCCGCGTCAGCATCCACGAACACCGTGCGGATCTTGACCGCGCCGCACATACGGACCTCGTGTTCGAGATCGGCCACCAGCCACACCGCGCGATTGGGCGGCACCACCCAGGTTCCCTCCGCGCAGCGCACGATCATCACGCCTTCGATGGCGTAGAGCAATTGCCCGCGCGGATGCGCGTGCCGGCCGGTCGACGCGCCGCTCGGATAGTCGATCTCCATCGCCGCCATCGGCCGCGCCGTGGCGTGATAATCGAGGTGCCGTGTGATCAACTCGTCCAACACGTCTTCATCTCGCATGTCCCAATCTCGCTAGGTGAGGTCATTCTAGCGTGAGACGGACTTCGGCGCGACAGGTAGTTGCTGGTGTGTCCTTCACCAATGCACTGCCGGATCATGCTCAAGAAGAATGCTGCACTTCTCTATCCCTTCGTTGCCATCGTACTGTGGGCCGGCAACGTCATCGTCTCCCGCCTCTCGGCGCACACGATCGGTCCGCAGGCGATCACCTTCTATCGCCTGCTGGTCGCAGTGCTCCTGATGTCGCCGTTCGTGGCGCTGGCCGCCTGGCGCAATCGCCGCGCGATCTGGCCGCATCTCGGTCCGCTCGCGATCCTCGGCTTCCTTGCGATGTGCCTGTTCCAGAGCCTGTCGTATCTCGCGGCCGAAACCACCACCGCGACCAACATGGCCGTTTTCACCGCGTTGACGCCGCTGTTGACGGTCGCGCTCAGCGCCGTACTGCTCGGCGAACGACCGACCCTCGGCATGATCTGCGGCGCGCCGCTGTCGTTTGCAGGCCTCGTCTATCTCGTCAGCGGCGGCGAGTTGTCGTCGCTGTCGCAAAACGGCGTGCATGCGGGCGACGCGCTGATGCTGCTCGCCGCGATCGTCTATGCGCTGTACGGTGTGCTCCTGAAGCGCTGGGCTCTGCCGATCAGCGGATGGCAGTCGACCTATATGCAGGCGCTGTGTGCGCTGGCGGTGATGTTTCCGGCGTTCCTCGCGACACCGGCGCCGCTGCGGCAGGTCAACGCCGCAACCTTGCCGCTGATCGTCTATGCGGGGGCACTGGCGTCGGTCGTGCTGCCGTTCCTCTGGATCCGCGGCGTCGCACAGCTTGGTCCGAACCGCTGCGCGATCTTCATGAACCTGCTGCCGGTGCTGACGGCCGCAGCCGCGATCGTGATGCTGGGCGAGCCGGTGAGGTCATTCCACGTCATCGGCGGCGGCCTCGCGCTGCTCGGCGTCGCCTGCGCGCAGGCCTTTCCGCGGCCGCTGAAGACCGCGTGCGACGCGCGATAGGGCGCAAGGCAAGGTTGGTGATCTCGCTGTTTTGATCGCATGTGAGAGGCCAGGGCGGAATAGGGGGCTACGGTCGGCGATCACTTGTTCGGCGAAACGGAGTGATCGCGATGTGTGCTGCCTTGCGTGTTTCTTTACCTATTTCCCTGGCCTTGGCGTTGTCTCTCGTGATCCTATCGAGTGCGGTTGCCGACGCCGCAACCGGGCATCACCGGCGCGTGCGGCAGCACCTCATCATCAGTCCGATCGAGCAGGTCGCCCCTCCAGGCTGGTACAGGTATCCAGGCTTCGGGCCGATCCCGCCGGGTGAGAATCGAAACCTGGATCCCTCCACCCGCGGCAGCGGCTGACAGCGGCGCGCCGACGCTCTATCACCTCGATCCCTCCAGGGCGGCGGCCGCGAGCCTGAGTGACCCGCCTCACATCACTTCCGGAACCGTTCGGCGAGAGTTCTGGCCAAGGCGATGCAATGGTGCGTCGGCCCAGATGCGGAGGAGGGTAAGTCATGCGTTCAATTACAGTGAGCTTCGCCGTTGCAACTGCGATTGCTTTGTTCACGTTCGGTCAGTCGGCGTCCGCCGCCCCCATTGGGGCAGTCGTCAAGGCGTGCGACCGAACCGCAGGCTGCAACTACACCCTGAACAAGGCCGGAGACCTGTCGGGGTGCTCCTCGAAAGCCTGCTTCTACTGCCCCAACGACGGCAAGCGGCAGTGCATCGGGATCCAGTAAGATGCCAGGGGCCTGCTTCCAGCGGGCCCCTTTGCTTCTGAGCGTGTGATTTCAAAGCTATGCCGCGTCGGTGATCAGCTTGTGCCGGGATACTTCGGTGACGCGCTTTTCGAGTGTGGCGATGGTCCCCTTGAGATTGGCGTACCGCTCAATGAGCGACCTTGCCAAGATCGGATACCTTGCGTCCGACCGGTCGTGAACTCCCGTGCGCTCTTCCTCGGTCGCGATGTCGGCTTCGATCTGCTGGCAGGCCAGGACAAGATCAGACAGCATCTTGCTGATCGTCGACTCTCGTCCAGTGCCTCCGCGGGCTGTCTCAAAACGATGATGCATGTTCATTTGCGTGCTCCGAATGTCTGAGTTCGGCACACCGGGAACAGCTGGCGCCGAACTATTCGCGGATGCGTCGCAAGTTGCCTGCCAATAGCGGGTCCGTAAGAGTACGGTCGGGGCGGTGTGGCGCGGGTATGTCGCCGGGGGCGACAGTCTGATGGCCCCGCGGACTAGTCTCGCCGCCACGCCGGGATGCAGGGGCTTAGCGTGACGCGCTTGTAGTCGCGAGCGGCGTCCTGATCTCCAGCCTGTTCGGCAAACCTGACCGCGGCCTCTATGTCCAGAGCGGCGGACGCGCTCTCGCAGAACAGGCTGCGAATTTCAGCCCGGTATCGATATGCCCTGTAGTTCATCGGGTTGTATGAAAGCGCCAGATTGTAGTTGTTTCGCTCCTCGGTGGCGCCGCGGCGTGCTTCATCCGACTGATTGGCGAAGTTGGTGAGGCGGTTGAGCGACTGGAGTGTCCCGAGCTGCATGTAACGCAGGGACATCGCGCCAAGACTTGCAGGAAGTGCTTCGCTCGAACGAGAAGGTTGCTCCACCGCGGTGTTCGCGCGCTCGATTTCGATCTTCTTGTATTTTATGGCGTTGTCGTAGTCCCGCAAGCTTTGGAACGTGCTCGATATTTCGCCGTTGATCGGAGCAAGATAGGCGGTCGAGAGCCGTCGATCGCTCAGCAGGCTGAGGCACGCCCGTATCTTTGCCTGCACAGGCAAGACATCGCGACATTCCTTGTCGATCACACGCCGTTCGTCCCGCGAATGCGCCGTCGGCGGGGTCTGCGCAGCAGGCAGAACAATAGCCAGTGCGAGGCAGATCGCTATCTTGAGACCGCGGCTTGGGCCATTCATCTTATGTCGTCGCCTTTAGCCCGATCCCGACCAGCCGACGGATGGCCTCGGGGCGGCCTCTCGATCTCTTGGTGATGCCAAATAATCAAGCCGGGGGGAAGCTGACAACGCAGCTCATGGATAGGGCTCAAGAGTGAGGCCGTTCGTGACTGGGAAAGACCGAACGGCCCCAGCCGGCCCGTAGCACCAAAATGGAAGAAATAGGCCGGCGCTCCAGTTACGGTTCGGCGGGCAAACGGTTTCGCCAGCCAAATGACCCCGCTAGGAGCGCGCAGGTTCGGCTTGACGACAGGTCGTCAACACAAACGCCGCCTTGCTGCATTGCCACTCGCTGCCAAGGGCAGCGCTCGAGACCGGCCGTGGGGCAGCAACCATCGCCAGCACAACGACCATGCAAGCAAGTGAAGTTGCGATGACGAGCCTGCCTGCCTTGGATGCGAAGCGCTGCCCTAGCCAAGGTCTCAGGTCGGCGAAGCGACGAAGCTGGGCGTTACGCAAAACCTGGTCGAGATCCTGGAATTGAATGCCATTGTCGTGCTGCATGGCCTTGCTCCGGAAATGTTCAGGTGAAGAAGACAATGCAGCGAGGTTGGGCGCGGTTTGTTGCGCGCTCGCTTCGAGGCGCTGAAAATGATGTTTCATTCACGCGGAGGTGAATGCCGGTCCAGGCCGAGCTTGCTGCCAGCGATCGCCCTTATTAGACACGTCCACTGTGCCCCGAGCGGGCCCCAGGAGCGCTGGGGGCTTTTCTTTGGGGCCTCGCCGTGTCGGAAATTCGGGGCGCCCTTGGAAGTATTCCGTCTTTGGTGAGCGCTCACCCCGCGGTATGTTGCCGGGGCACCCATAGGGGAGCTTCGGGGAGTGTATACGTGCAAGTCATACGAAATGGGCTTCTGTCACTTATTGCCTTGGCCGCGTTCCCTCTGGAGGGGAGCGCGCAAACTCAGGTCCCAGCACTGGAGTGCGATTTTCCAACGGCTTCAACTGATGGTTGGAACATGGCCGCCTCGATCGTTCAATACTACATTGATACGGCGAGAGGCTGGAGATTGGACCAAGATTCGTTCTCCTTCGATGGCCCGGCAAACATTACGATCGATGGAAAAGAGCAGGCAGCTTCGCTTTCGATCATGATTTCCCGACAGTCGGGCAAAGCTACCAAGACCCTGTCGTCGGGAGGAAAATCCCTTACGGTCAGCGGGGAATGCAAGAAAATGGAATCTGACGGACGAAAGTTCTAAGCGCGCCAACGAGTGGTCAGCTCCCGTCTGGCGGCGCCTGACCTTCTCTATATTTTGAACGCTCTGTTCGGTTTGAGCACGATTGGCCTCCATTTTCAGAGGCCTCCCATTGATCGCGCGGCTCAAGGAGGGCGAAGCGCGAAATATGTCAGCTATATCAAGGCGATATGGCGGAGAGGGAGGGATTCGAACCCTCGATACAGCTTGAGACCGTATGACGCTTTAGCAAAGCGTTGCCTTCAGCCACTCGGCCACCTCTCCAATGGCGCCGATATGCCCGAGAGGACGCTGAGCCGCAAGCGGCAGATTCAGATTGCGACAAGGTGATTTGGTGGCAACTCGGCCGCCGGCCGCCCCGGAGCGGGCGCCGAGGCTCTATCTAGAGTGCCGATTTGGGTGTGGGGGATCGGGCGAATTCTGGAAATATAAGTTATAACAACGGGTTATGTTGAGTTCTCGTCAGGTCCGTCGCAAGGCTGTTGAAAACCGCCTTGCGCCGACTCATTCCGCGCTGGTGCCGCGGTGGAGGTCGGCCTCGATCTGCAAACGGGTGCCGCCGCCGAAGCGGGCGCGATAGACCTGCAGGTTCTCCATGATCCGCTGGACGTAATTCCGGGTCTCGGAGAACGGAATCAGTTCGACCCAGTCGACCGCATCGACCTTGGGATCGCGCGGATCGCCATAGCGCTCGATCCACTTCTTCACGCTGCCGCGACCGGCATTGTAGGCGGCGAAGGTCAGGATGTAGGAGCCGCGATAGTCCTCGAGCAGGCCGCCGAGCTCGGCCGCGCCGAGCGTCGCATTGTAGACCGGGTCGGTCTTCATCCGGTTGAGGTCGAAGCCGATGCCGGCACGCTTGCAGACATAGCGTCCGGCGTCCGGCGTCACCTGCATCAGGCCATAGGCCTGGGCCGGCGACACCACGGCCGGGTTGAACGCGCTCTCTTGGCGCGCAATCGCGTAGACGACGCTTTGCTCGACCTCGGGGCCGACCTGGCGGAAGGAGGGGATGCCGTTGACCGGATAGGCGTAGTGATCGAACGGCAGCCCGCGATTGAGCGCGGCCTTGCCCATCAGCAGCATGCCGCGGGCGTCGCCATGGCGCGCTGTAAGCTCGCCGAGGCCGGCCAGCGCTTCCGGATCGCCATTGTCGCCGAGGTCGCCGAAGATCGGAATCGCGAGCTCGCGCGCGTCGATTTCGTAGAGCAGGGCGACCGCACGGACGATCTCCAGCCGATCGGTGCCACGGCCGCGCGGAGCGCTGTTCAGCTCGATCTGCGGCAGGCCGAGTTTTGCGCGCGCGAGCTGGCCGTAATAACTGGTGGATTGTTCGGCTGCGCGTGCGTAGGCCGCGCGCGCCTCCTGGCTTCGGCCGGCGGCCTCCGCGGCGCGGCCCTGCCAATAGCCGGCACGCGCGAGCGCGGTCGGGTTGGCGCTGCCCACGCCGATCCGCGCGAAATGCTGGGAGGCGAGCGCGGGGTCATTGAGAAAGCGCAGCGCGATCCAGCCCGAGGTGAATTCCTGCTCGGTCTTGTAGATGTCGCGAGCGGGCAGCGCCGCGTCGCGCGCGATCAGATAGGCGGTGCGGAACTCGTTGACGTCGATCATCTTGCGCGCCAGCAGCCGGCGCTCGACCCACCATTCGTCGACGTTGAAGAGACGCGAAGCGTCCTTCGGCGCGCTCAGCATCAGCCGCGCGGCTTCGGCGAATTTCTCCTCGCGGCGGAGCAGCTGGATCTTGGCGAACAGATAGCCGGTGTCGCCGGAGAGTTCGCTCGGCACCGCCTCGATGAGTGCGCGCAGGTTCGAGCCCTTGCGGTTGGCCGCGATGCGCGCCTTGGCGAGCGCCAGATAGCCGGAGCCGAGACGCCTGGCCGCGCGGATGCCGGCGGCTTCGTTGTCGGTGCCGTAGAGCATAGTGTCCATGCGCGCCTTGTGGTCGCCGGCGGTCAGGAACGAGCCGAACAGATCGAGCGCGGTGGTTTCGGTGTCCTCGCTCATCGGATCGTTGCGCCAGGCCTCGCGCACCAGCCGCTCGGCATTGCCGCGGTCGCCGCGTCCGATCATCACCTTGGCGAGCGCGAGCCGGCCCTTGGCCGACACCGGCGATTCATTCTGGAACCAGGCCCAGACCGCGGAGTCGTCGCGATGGTCGTCCCACAGCGAGGCCTCGATGCGGCGACGCAGGAAGGTCTGTGAGGGCCAGCTCGGATTGGCGTCGAGGAAGGCGCGGTAGCGCTCGACCGAAGCACCATTGTCCTCGCTGCGCAGGATCAGCCATTCGGCAAGCTTGCGGGCGACCGGATCGGAGATCGAGGCCTCGGCCTCGGTGGCATCCGACGGCTTGCGCTTGCGCAGCAGCTCGACGACGCTTGCGAGCGCTTCCTTGTCCGACTGCGACGTCGACGATGTCGCGGCCACGGCTGCAGGCAGCACCGGCTTGCGCACGGCGGGTGCGGCGTGCTGGCGGGTCGCCGGAACCAGCGCGGGGGCGGGCACCGACCTGCTCGAGACCGTTCCCGTTGCAGCCGGAGAGGCAGGCCTGGACGCGGTGGTCTTGGACGCACTGGTCTTTGACGGGCTGGTCTTGGATGTGGTGCTCTTGGATTCGGTGGCTTTCGGAGCCGCGGCCTTGTGAGCTTCGGTCTTGGCAGTGCTGTGCTTGGTTTCGCCGCTCTTGGCTTCGCTGTTCTTGGTTGCGGCTGGCTTGGTAGCTGCCGGCTTCGAAGCTGAGGTCTTGGAAGCTGCAGTCTTGGAAGCCGCAGTCTTTGGCGCGGCAGGCTTCGCAGCACCGGATTTGGAAGCCGTGTCCTGGGTCGCCGGCTTGGCGGCCGGAGCATCCTCGGCGGCCCATGCATCGGCCGTGATGGCGGCAAGGCCGACAACGAGCGCGAGGCTCGTCGCCAGCGCCGTCGATCGCAATGTGCCTGCGCGGGAGGAACGGATCACAGAAGTCCTCTGCGGCCCCGAATCATCTGGTCGTTTGGGCCATGGGTTCTTATTTGATTGAAAACGTAGACAAAATACTAAGAAGTCGGCCGGTGCGGCTGTTTGCGCCAGCACAACGGCAAAATCGCGGCTGCAAGCGGTTTCGCGCGCCGCAGATTACCGTTGGGAATAGGTACGGTACGGCCCTTTCGCCTGTCGGTCAGACCCGATATGAATTGCCTCTCATGGCGTTTCGCATCAACCGGGTGCCGGTTGCACGGACGTGAAGCACGACAACAACAAGGGTCCGTCGACCTAGCCTTTAGCCTGAAGCGTTTGGAGGAAGTCCATGGCAGCCAAGACAAAATTCCGGGGATCATTCACTGCCTTGGTGACGCCCTTCAAAGACGGCTCGGTGGATGAGGCGGCGTTCCGCGGCCTCGTGAACTGGCAGATCGCCGAGGGCACGCACGGCCTGGTGCCGGTCGGCACGACGGGCGAGAGCCCGACGCTCAGCCACGACGAGCACAAGCGGGTGGTCGAGTGGTGCATCGAGGAGGCCAAGGGCCGGGTGCCGGTGATCGCCGGCGCCGGCTCGAATTCGACCAAGGAGGCGATCGAGCTCGCCGAGCACGCGGAGAAGGCAGGGGCCAATGCCGTGCTGGTGGTGACGCCGTACTACAACAAGCCGACCCAGGAAGGCATGTATCAGCACTTCAAGGCGATCAACGATGCGATCGGCATTCCGATCATCATCTACAACATCCCGCCGCGCTCGGTGATCGACATGTCGGTCGATACCATGAAGCGGCTGTTCGAGCTGAGGAACATCGCCGGCGTCAAGGACGCGACCGCGAGCATGGTGCGGGTCTCGCAGCAGCGCGCCGCGATGGGCGAGGACTTCAACCAGCTCTCCGGCGAGGACGCGACCATCATCGGCTACATGGCGCATGGCGGCCATGGCTGCATCTCGGTGACCTCGAACGTGGCGCCGCGGCTGTGCTCGGAATTCCAGACTGCCTGGCAGAAGGGTGATGTCACCACTGCGCTGAAGATCCACGACAAGCTGATGCCGCTGCACACCAACCTGTTCATCGAGAGCAATCCGGCGCCGGTGAAGTACGCGATGTCGCTGCTCGGCAAGCTGGACGAGAAGCTGCGTCTGCCGATGGTGCCGGTCGCTGAATCCACGCGCCAGGCCGTTCGCAGTGCCATGGTGCATGCCGGCCTGATCAACTGAGCCGGACCGGTCTCGCCGTGAACAATGCCGTGCGCAATGTCGAACAGAAGGGGATGGGCATGCTGAAGGAATTCCGCGAATTTGCCATGAAGGGCAATGTCGTCGACCTCGCCGTCGGCGTCATCATCGGTGCGGCCTTCGGCGCGATCGTCACCTCGCTGGTCGGCGACATCATCATGCCGATCATCGGCGCGATCACGGGCGGTCTCGACTTTTCCAATTATTTCAGCCCGCTATCTGCGAAGGTGACGGCGAGCAACCTGGCCGACGCCAAGAAGCAGGGCGCGGTGCTGGCCTGGGGCAACTTCCTGACGCTGACACTCAACTTCCTGATCATCGCCTTCGTTCTGTTCCTGGTCATTCGTGCCATGAACCAGTTCAAGCGCAAGGATGAGGCCAAGCCCGCCGAGCCGCCGAAGCCGTCTGACGAAGTCGTGCTGCTGACGGAAATCCGCGACCTTCTCAAGAAGAGCTAAAGTGGCCGAAAAGAACGAACGCCCGATCAAGGTTGTCGCCGAAAACCGAAAGGCCCGCTTCAACTACGCAATCGAGGACACGATCGAGGCCGGCATTTCGTTGACCGGCACCGAGGTGAAATCAATCCGCAGCGGCAAGAGCACGATCGCGGAATCCTATGCGGATTCCAAGGACGGCGAGATATGGCTGATCAACGCCAATATCCCCGAATATCTGCAGGCCAACCGCTTCAACCATGAGCCGAAGCGGCCGCGGAAGCTGCTGCTGCATCGCAAGCAGATCAACAAGCTGCTCGGCGCCGTCGACCGCGAGGGCATGACGCTCATTCCGCTGAAGCTGTACTTCAACGAGCGCGGCCGTGCCAAACTGCTGCTCGCAGTCGCCAAGGGCAAGAAGCTGCACGACAAGCGCGAGACCGAGAAGAAGCGCGACTGGAGTCGGGAGAAGGGCCGCCTGATGCGGTCGCGGGGATAGCCTGTTCGAGCCGCCGTCACCGCGCTGACGGTCGATGGAGATGGTCCGATGACCCAAAGCAGCCTCACCGAAGTCGACTGGAGCAAGATCCCGGCGCCCAAGGACGATGGCGGCGCGGCGCATCTGACCGGCATGACCATCCCGCCGGTCAGGCTGCGCGCCACCGACGACACCTCGGTGGCGCTGTCGGCGCTCGAGGGGCGCACCGTGGTGTTCGCCTATCCGCGAACCGGCGAGCCCGGCAAGATCGGGCTGGTCGACGATTGGGACATGATCCCGGGCGCCCGTGGCTGTACGCCGCAGACCTGCGCATTCCGCGATCTGTTCGCCGAGCTGAAGGCCGCCGGTGCTGCCCAGGTGTTCGGGCTGTCGACGCAAAGCAATGACTACCAAACCGAGATGGCGTCGCGGCTGCATCTGCCGTTCCCGGTGCTGTCCGATGAAGCGCTGGAACTGACCCACACGCTGAGATTGCCGACGATGTCGGTGGCGGGTCTGACGCTGATCAAGCGGCTTGCGCTCATCATCGACGATGCGCGCATCACGCACGTTTTTTATCCGGTGTTTCCGCCCGACCGGAACGCCGGCGATGTGCTGGAATGGCTGAAGCACAATCCGCGGAGGGACTAGCTGGAGCAATATGAAATTATGGCGCCGTCGCAGGGGGCGCTGCCAAATATCGAAAACAACCCCATGCAAAGTAGCCGGCGGCCGCCGGCGTACGACCGGGCAACTTGACACGTCGGGCAACTCAGGGATATTTTTCTACTATTCAGAATTTTTGCATTTGCGGGTTTCGGATAGCGATTCGCAAAGCGGATACCGGAAAGGGCGCTAGCCCAGCTCCTTGCGGACAGTCGCGAACACCTTGCGGAACATATCGGTCGTCAACACGCCCGTGTTCGTGTTGTAGCGCGAGCAGTGGTAGCTGTCGTAGAGCTTGAATTTACCCCCGCTATGCACTGCACCATGCACAAAAGGTGCTGCGGCCAATCGAATTTCCAACGCCCTCAAGGTCGATTCGTGGGCGATTCGCCCGAGCAGCACGATCGCGCGCAGCTTTGGCATCATGGCGATGGTGGCGCGGAGGAATTGCCGGCAGGTGTTGATTTCGGCCGGCAGCGGCTTGTTCTGCGGCGGCACGCAGCGCACCGCATTGCTGATCCGGGCGTCCACCAGCTTCAGGCCATCGTCCGGCCGCGCCTGATAGACACCGCTGGCGAAGCCATATTCGAGCAAGGTCGCGTAGAGCAGGTCACCGGCGTAGTCGCCGGTGAAGGGACGGCCGGTGCGGTTGGCGCCCTGCATGCCCGGCGCGAGCCCGACGATCAGCAGTCGCGCATTCGGATCGCCGAACGATTCCACGGGGGAGTTGAACCAGTCCGGGTTTTTCGCGCGGGCTTCCGAGCGGAAGTCGGCCAACCTTGGACAGAGCTGACAGTTGCTGTCGGGACGCGTGGGTGCGGCGACGAGATTACTCGTCGAAATCGTCATCGGCTCCCCGGGGGGCCATGGTGGTCGCGCGCTGCAGGAATTGCGGGGAATGGTGACGCGGTTCGCGGGGTTCGCGCGGGGCCGGACGTTCGGACGGATCGCGGCCGAGCTTGGATTGCAGCTCGACGAGGTCGGTGAATACGTCGGCCTGGCGGCGCAGCTCGTCGGCGATCATCGGCGGCTGGCTGGCAATGGTGGAGATCACCGTGACGCGAACGCCGCGGCGCTGCACGGCCTCGACCAGCGAGCGGAAGTCGCCGTCGCCGGAAAACAGAATCATCTGGTCGATGTGCTCGGCGAGTTCCATGGCATCGACCGCGAGCTCGATGTCCATGTTGCCCTTCACCTTGCGGCGGCCGCTGGCGTCGATGAATTCCTTGGTTGCCTTGGTGACCACGGTGTAGCCGTTGTAGTCGAGCCAGTCGATCAGCGGGCGGATCGACGAATACTCCTGATCCTCGATGATCGCCGTGTAGTAGAACGCACGAAGCAGTGTGCCGCGACTCTGGAATTCCTTGAGGAGGCGCTTGTAGTCGATGTCGAAGCCCAGCGTCTTTGCGGTTGCGTAAAGATTGGCTCCGTCGATGAAGAGCGCGATCTTGTTGGAAACAGGTGACGACATCAAAGTGTTCTCGCGTGGTTGTTAGTGTTCTTAGCGTCGCGGCAAACGACCGCGCGCAATTTCCTGCGTTGCTGCCTAAAGTTCAGTGAATCTTTCCCCACGACAGTCACCACCGCAATTATGGTGAGGCGAGGGCAAAAAGCCTAGACCTTTGACATTGCAATGAAGAGATTTACTTGTCTGGGACAGCAACCTAGCCATGTCGTCAGACGCTCCGGCCCTTCTGGCCCCGGCAGACCGGGTTATCAGAGCCTGTTCGGAAGGCAAATCACAAATTTTACCTTGCGAAACGGGGGCTAGCCCTATAACTAACCCTCATAACCTACATGTTCGGTCCCTTTTACCACGGAGCGCCTCGAGATGGCTCGCGTCACCGTCGAAGATTGCATTGATAAGGTCGACAATCGCTTCGACCTCGTCCTGTTGGCCGCGCACCGCGCCCGGATGATCTCGTCGGGATCGCAACTCACGGTTGATCGCGACAATGACAAGAATCCGGTCGTCTCGCTGCGCGAGATTGCCGATTCGACGATCTCGCCGGAAGACCTGAAAGAGGAACTCGTGCACTCCCTGCAGAAGTTCGTCGAGGTCGACGAGCCCGAGCCCGACACCGTGCCGCTGATCGGTTCCGCTGGTGCCAGCGTTGACGCCGACGACACCGAGGTCGCGGTCGAGCGGATGACCGAGGAAGAGCTGCTCAAGGGCCTCGAAGGTCTGGCGCCCCCGGAAGAGCAGCCCGAGGAAGACGAGTAAGCTCGTCGTTCGGCTCTTCATTTTCGAATAGATTTGCCAAAGGCCCGGACATTGCTCCGGGCCTTTGCTTTTGTTGACAATTTTGCTGTTACGGTGCGTCCTATGCTGGCGCGGGAAATTGAATGGTTCCAGGGCCTGCGCGGGGTGCAGCTTCGTTCGAAAGCACACTAGATTGAGGAAGGTGGGACGTTCCGGTCCCGCGCGAGAGGCAGCGAGTACATGGCGTATCGACGCCGCAGTTCCATCCAGATGCAGGCTGCGACCGAAACGGTCGCGGTGGCGCCGGCGTCGTCCGTGGCGGAGAGGCCGGCCAAGCCGCGGACGCGCATGATGCGACAATATGACCTGGTCGAGCGCGTCCGTTCTTATAACCCGGACACCAACGAGGACCTGCTCAACCGCGCCTACGTCTACGCCATGAAGGCGCACGGCACGCAGACGCGTGCCTCCGGCGATCCCTATTTCTCGCATCCGCTCGAAGTCGCCGCGATCCTCACCAACCTCAAGCTCGACGATGCCACGATCGTGGCGGCGTTGCTGCACGACACGATCGAGGACACCGAAGCGACGCGGGCCGAGATCGACCATGTGTTCGGCCACGAGATCGGCGCGCTGGTCGAGGGCCTGACCAAGCTGAAGCGGCTGGAGCTGGTGTCGCGCGAGGCCAAGCAGGCCGAGAATTTGCGCAAGCTGCTGCTTGCGATCGCCGACGACGTCCGCGTGCTGCTGATCAAGCTCGCCGATCGCCTCCACAACATGCGGACCATGGAGTTCATGCCGCCGGCCTCGCGGCGCCGCATCGCCGATGAGACGCTGGATATCTATGCGCCGCTGGCCGGCCGCATGGGTATGCAGGAGATGCGCGAGGAGCTGGAGGACCTGTCGTTCTTCGTGCTTGATCCAGAGGCCTACGCCGTGGTCAAGCAGCGGCTCGATTCACTGGCCGAGCGCAACCGCAACCTGATCGGCGAGATCGAAACTCAGCTCTCCAAGAACCTGCAGAAGAACGGCATCACCGCGCGGGTGTTCGGCCGCCGCAAGCAGCCGTTTTCGATCTGGACCAAGATGGAGCGCAAGTCGGTCGGCTTCGAGCAGCTGTCCGACATCTACGGCTTCCGCGTCATCCTCGACGATGTCGGGGCCTGCTACCGCGCGCTCGGCATCGTCCACACCACCTGGCCGGTCGTGCCGGGCCGCTTCAAGGACTATATCTCGACGCCGAAGCAGAACGACTACCGCTCGATCCACACCACCGTGATCGGGCCTGGCAAGCAGCGCGTCGAGCTGCAGATCCGTACCGAGGAGATGAACGAGATCGCCGAGTTCGGCATCGCCGCGCATGCCTTCTACAAGGAAGGGGCGGGCTCGCCGCACGAGCGGCTGAAGCACGAGTCCAACGCCTTCGCGTGGCTGCGCCATACCATCGGCATTCTCTCGGAGAGCTCCAATCCGGAAGAGTTCCTCGAGCACACCAAGCTCGAGCTGTTCCACGACCAGGTGTTCTGCTTCACGCCGAAGGGCAAGCTGATCGCGCTGCCGCGCAACGCCAACGTGATCGATTTCGCCTATGCCGTGCACACCGGAGTCGGCAACAGCGCTGTCGGCTGCAAGATCAACGGCAAGTTCGCGCCGCTGTCCTCAGAGTTGCAGAACGGCGACGAGGTCGAGGTGCTGACCTCGAAGGCGCAGTCGGCGCCGCCGTCGGCCTGGGAAGCGCTCGCCCGTACCGGCAAGGCGCGGGCCGCGATTCGCCGTGCCACCCGGGATGCCGTGCGCGACCAGTATGCCGGCCTCGGCCGCCGCATCGTCGACCGCCTGTTTGCCCGCGCCAAGATCGAATATGCCGACGACAAGCTGAAGGGCGCATTGCCGCGGCTCGCGCGGACCTCGATCGAGGACGTGATGGCCTCGGTCGGACGCGGCGAAATCAAGGCGTCCGACGTCGCGCGCGCGATGTATCCCGACTACAAGGAAGAGCGGCTGGTGCGCTATGGCGCCAAGAAGGGGCTCGCCGCCAAGCTGAAGACGCAGAACCCGCCGCATCCGGCGCGCGCCACCTCGGTGATCCCGGTGCGCGGCATCAACTCCGACCTGCCGGTGAAGTTCGCGCCGAATGGCGGCGCGGTGCCGGGCGACCGGATCGTCGGCATCGTCACGCCGGGCGAGGGGATCACGATCTATCCGATCCAGTCGCCGGCGCTGAAGGATTTCGAGGAGGAGCCGGAACGCTGGCTCGACGTGCGCTGGGATATCGACGAGACCATGCCGCAACGCTTCCCGGCGCGCATCCTGGTGCACAATGTCAACGAGCCCGGCAGCCTCGCCCAGATCGCGACCGTGATCGCCGAGCACGACGGCAACATCGACAACATCCACATGTCGCGCCAATCGCCTGATTTCACGGAGCTGACCATCGATCTTGAGGTCTATGACCTCAAGCATCTCAGCGCTATCATCGCGCAGTTGCGCGCCAAGGCCGTCGTTGCACGGGTCGAGCGCGTCAATGGCTGAAGGTGGATGCACGGCTCATAGGCGAGCGGAAGCGACGCCGTCCTCCGGACGGCTATGGCGAGCGGAAGCGACGCCGTCCTTCGGACGGCTACGCCCGTGCATGACGGGTTAGAATTACAGGTCAGAGAAATGTCAAAGGCTGCTCCGCTGCGTCTCGGTATCAACGTCGATCATGTCGCGACCCTGCGCAATGCGCGGGGCGGAGCACGGCCCGACCCGGTGCGGCTGGCACTTGCCGCGATCGCGGCCGGCGCCGACGGCATCACCGCGCATCTGCGCGAGGATCGCCGTCACATCCGCGACGAGGACATGGCACGGCTCAAGGCCGAGATATCCAAGCCGCTGAATTTCGAGATGGCGGCGACCGACGACATGCTGCGGATTTCGCTTGCCACCAAGCCGCACGCCGTATGCCTGGTGCCTGAGCGGCGCCAGGAACTCACCACCGAAGGCGGCCTCGACGTGGTCGGCCAGCACAATGCGCTGGCGCCGTTCATCGCCCGGCTCAACGACGCCGGCATCCGGGTCTCGCTGTTCATTGCAGCGGACCCGCGACAGATCGAGATGGCCGCGAAGCTGAAGGCGCCGGTGATCGAGATCCATACCGGCGGCTGGTGCGACGCCGTGGTCGACGGCCACAAGGACAAGGCGGACGCCGAATGGCAGCGCATTATCGCCGGCGCCAAGCTCGCCCTGGCAGCCGGGCTCGAGGTCCATGCCGGCCACGGGCTCGACTATGAGACCGCGGAGACGATTTCGGCGCTGCCCGAGATCCGCGAGCTGAACATCGGCTATTTCATGATGGGCGAGGCGCTGTTCGTCGGCATCGCCGAGACGGTGCGCGAGATGCGTGCGGCCATGGATCGCGGCCGCGCCAGGGCACAAGGTGCCGTCAGCGCATGATCATCGGCATCGGCTCCGACCTGATCGACATCACCCGGATTGCGAAGGTGATCGAGCGCCACGGCGAGCGATTCCTCGATCGCATCTTCACCGACGCCGAGCGCGCCAAGGCGATGCGCCGTGCCAACAACGAGAAGATGGTGGTCGCAACCTACGCCAAGCGCTTCGCCGCCAAGGAAGCCTGCTCCAAGGCGCTCGGCACCGGTATCCGGCGCGGGGTGTGGTGGAAGGACATGGGCGTGGTGAACCTGCCGGGGGGGCGGCCGTCGATGCGGCTGACCGGTGGGGCGCTGGCCCGGCTCCAGGAACTGACGCCCGAGGGCATGCAGGCGCAGATCGACCTCTCGATCACGGACGATTGGCCGCTGGCGCAGGCCTTCGTCATAATTTCGGCGGTTGCCCCCGCCAGATGAGCGGCCGGCGCCGGAATTTGCCAGAAAACTTCAGCAAACTAAAAAATCACTGAGATTTCAATGAATTGCGAAGTTTTGAGGAGGCGATTGATTGCGCCCCTGCGAACAACCGTCTAAAACGCCGCAGGGTATATCGAGCGAGACGTGGATTCCGGGTTTAGACTGGAATTTGCCCTCAAGATCAGAATCAAGGCCATTTTCCTCACGCGAGGGTCGAACGCTTCGCGCGAAGAGAACGTTCTGCCACCGCGTGGACTTCAAGGGCCCACGGGAATTGGGAAAGCAATGAGCGTGACCACCGGGACCAAATCTGAGAGCGGCTTGGGCGAGACCATCCGCGTCGTCATCCATGCCCTTCTGATCGCGCTCGTTATCCGCACCTTCCTGTTCCAGCCGTTCAACATCCCCTCGGGGTCGATGAAGGCGACACTGCTGGTCGGCGACTATTTGTTCGTCTCGAAATATTCCTACGGCTACAGCCACTATTCGATCCCGTTCTCGCCGAACATCTTCTCGGGCCGCATCTTCGGCTCGGAGCCGAACCGCGGCGACATCGTGGTGTTTCGCCTGCCGCGGGACGACTCTACCGACTACATCAAGCGTGTCATCGGGCTGCCGGGCGACCGCATCGAGGTCAGGAACGGGCTGCTCTACATCAACGATGAGCCGATCAAGCGGGAGCGGCTGAGCGATTTCGTCGGCGAGGATCCCTGCGGCTCGGCGGATGCCACCGCCCGCGTCAAGCGCTGGAAGGAGACGCTGCCGAACGGCGTCAGCTATGAGTCGCTGGACTGCACCGACAACAGCTATATGGACAACACCATCGTCTACACCGTTCCGCCCGGCAACTATTTCATGATGGGCGACAACCGCGACAACTCCACCGACAGCCGCTTCCTGTCGCAGGTCGGCTACGTGCCGTTCGAGAACATCATCGGGCGAGCCCAGATGATCTTCTTCTCGATCGCCGAGGGCGAGCAGGCCTGGATGATCTGGCGCTGGCCGTTCGCCGTGCGGTGGAACCGCCTATTCTCCATCGTGCGATGAACGACGACACCGCAGCCATCAACGATCAAGCGCCCACCGGCGAGCCGAGCCAGACGCCAGCCGCCGATAGCGCAGCCGCGCCGAAGAAACGTCGCAGCAAGGCGGCCAAGGCCGCCGAAGAGAAGGCCGCGATCGCGGGTACCGAGGCGCGCATCGGGTACACGTTCTCCGATGCCGCACTGCTGACCACCGCGTTCACCCACGTGTCCGCGCTGAAGCCCGCCACCCGCAACCGCGCCGACAGCTACCAGCGGCTGGAATTCCTCGGCGACCACGTGCTCGGGCTGATCGTGTCCGACATGCTGTTCCGGGCGTTCCCGAAGGCCGACGAGGGCGAATTGTCGAAGCGGCTCGCCGACCTCGTGCGCAAGGAGAGCTGCGCCGACGTCGCCAAGGCGCTCGGATTGCTCGAGGACATCAAGCTCGGCATGGTCAAGGCGGTCGAGGGCGCGCGGCTGCGCAAGTCCGTGCTCGGCGATATCTGCGAAGCGGTGATCGGGGCGATCTTCCTCGACGGCGGCTACGAGGCCGCGCGCCAGTTCGTCGAGCGCAACTGGACCGAGCGGATGCACAAGCTGCGCCGGCCGCTGCGCGATCCCAAGACCGTGTTGCAGGAATGGGCGCAGGGCAAGGGATTGCCGACGCCCGTCTATCGCGAGGTCGAACGCACTGGCCCGCACCACGATCCGCAATTCCGCGTTGCGGTCGACCTGCCGGGCCTCGTCTCCGCCGAGGGCGTCGGTGGCAACAAGCGTGCGGCAGAGAAGGCAGCAGCATCCGCGATGATCGAGCGCGAAGGCGTCGGTACCCATGACTGACGAAACCAAAGAGCAGGGAGACGCGACGCGCTGTGGCTTCGTCGCGCTGATCGGTGCGCCCAATGTCGGCAAGTCGACGCTGGTCAACGCGCTGGTAGGCTCCAAGGTCACCATCGTTTCGCGCAAGGTGCAGACCACGCGCGCGCTGATCCGCGGCATCGTGATCGAGGGCAACGCGCAGATCATCCTGGTCGACACGCCCGGCATCTTCGCGCCACGGCGCCGGCTCGACCGCGCCATGGTGTCGACCGCCTGGAGCGGCGCCCATGATGCCGATCTCGTCTGCGTGCTGCTCGATGCGAAATCGGGTATCGACGAGGAGGCCAACGCGATCCTGGCCAAGCTGGAAACCGTCGCGCATCCCAAGATTCTGGTGCTGAACAAGGTCGACCTCGTGCAGCGCGAGAAGCTGCTGGCGCTGGCGCAGGCCGCCAACGAGCGGATGCGCTTCGAGCACACGTTCATGATTTCGGCGCTGTCCGGCAACGGCGTCGACGATCTGCGCAAGGCGCTGGCGAAAATGGTGCCCGCGGGCCCGTTCCTCTATCCCGAGGACCAGATGTCGGATGCGCCGATGCGGCATCTGGCGGCCGAGATCACCCGCGAGAAGATCTACAGCCATCTGCATCAGGAATTGCCGTACCAGTCGACGGTCGAGACCGACAGCTGGACCGACCGCAAGGACAAGTCGATCCGCATCGAGCAGACGATCTTTGTCGAACGCGAGAGCCAGCGCAAGATCGTGCTCGGCAAGGGCGGCGCCACCATCAAGTCGATCGGTGCGCAGGCGCGCGCCGAGATCGCCGAGATCATGGGCGTGCCGGTGCATCTGTTCCTGTTCGTCAAGGTGCGCGAGAACTGGGGCGACGATCCCGACCGCTACAAGGAAATGGGACTGGATTTCCCGAAGGAATAGAGCCGGCGTTTGTGATGAGCGTGCCCAGAGCGATGAACGTGCCCAGAAACGTGCTGTGGTTTGAAGTGCTGCTCTATCTGTCGCTGACGCTCGACGCGCTGTCGGTGGCGTTCCAGGACCGCACGCCGACCTTCGAGAGGACCGAGCAGATCATCACCGGCGAGACCCTGACCGCCGGCTGCATGATCCTGCTGCTGGTGTATTTCGTCCGGCTCGCCGCGCAGCACCGCAAGAACTGGCCGCGCTGGGCGCTGGCCGCGATGCTGGTGCTGTCGGTGATCTCGCTGGTGCAGGTGATCGGCGACAAGGGCCTGGAGATCGACAGCGCCATCGAGATCGTGTCCTGCATCCTGACCGCGGCCGGGCTGTATTATTCCTTCACCGGCGACGCGCAGGGCTGGTTCAACGCGTAAGAGCTAGACCTCACGATTGGTAGGCGTGGAAGATGATGGCCGCGCTCACGACGATAACCCAGAAGACGAAGCCGATGATGACGCCGAGCGAAGCCGACAGGACCATCCGGCCCTGAGGCGAACGAGTGATTCTGGGGACTCCTGTCCAGCCGATCCTGCCGCCTCGGCGTTCGATCGTCACCTTGCCGAGCGTTGCGGCAAACACCACTGCAAGTGCGGTGAAGAAGCAGAGCGCCGGAAGTATTTCCCAGGCTGCCCAGAACGCAAATTCGAGCACGGCGGCGATCAAGTCGCCAATGAGGCTAGCCATTACGATCATCTCGCATATGTAGGCAACTTCAGTATCGGACCGGTTGGCGGTATAGTTAGCACATGGAATGGACCGACGAAGGCATCGTGCTGGGCGTGCGGCGGCATGGCGAATCCTCCGCCATCGTCGAGCTCCTGACGCGCGAGCACGGCCGCCATCTCGGTTTGGTGCGTGGCGGCGCCGGCTCGCGGATGCGGCCGCTGCTGCAGCCCGGCAACAGCGTCACCGCGGTGTGGCGGGCGCGGCTCGACGAGCATCTCGGGATGTATGCGCTGGAAGGCACGCGGCTGCGCGCGGCGACGCTGCTGGCCTCGTCGCACGCGGTCTATGGCGTCACGCATCTGGCGGCGCTGGCCCGGCTGTTGCCGGAGCGCGATCCCCACGAAGACATCTACGAGATGCTGCAGGGAACGCTCGACGATTTCGATGACGCCGGCATTGCCGCCGTGCACCTGATCCGGTTCGAGCTGGCGATGCTGACCGAGCTCGGCTTCGGGCTCGACCTGGAAAATTGCGCGGCCACCGGTGAGACCGCCGACCTGATCTATGTGTCGCCGAAATCCGGCGGCGCCGTGTCCCGCGCGGCCGGCGAGCCGTGGCGCGACCGGCTGTTGCCGTTGCCGGCGTTCCTGCGCGAAGGCGAGGGCGGCGCCAACAGCTGGTCGGAGCAGGATCTGCGCGACGGTTTCCAGATCACCGGCCTGTTCCTGCTCCGCCATGTGCTGGAGCCCCGCGGCCAGGGCCATTCCGACGCCCGTGACGGCTTCATCAACGCCGTAACGAAGCGCCGGAGCCGGTTGGCGGAAACGTGAAGCGCTGACCTTCTTGCGCCCCTGTCATGCGCGCAGTGACCGGAACGAAATCGCCCTGCAGGCGACCAACCGGACCGCGCAATAATTGCGCGAATCAGGTGAATCGGCGTGCGTTTGACGCGATTCGCGGCTTGCCCGATTCAGCGCCAAGGTTTAACGCCTCCCCATGGGAAAGCGACAGACCCCGCCGGAAAAGCCGGCCGAAATTCACGAGGTGCCGCTGCGTGATGCGCTCGAGGAGCGCTATCTCGCCTATGCGCTCTCGACCATCATGCATCGTGCGCTGCCGGACGCCCGCGACGGGCTGAAGCCGGTGCACCGGCGCATCCTTTACGGCATGGACCTGCTCGGGCTCGACCCGCGCGCCGCATTCAAGAAGTCCGCCAAGATCGTCGGCGACGTGATGGGCTCGTTCCATCCGCATGGCGACCAGGCGATCTACGACGCCATGGTGCGCCTCGCGCAGGATTTCTCCTCGCGCTACCCGCTGGTCGACGGCCAGGGCAATTTCGGCAATATCGACGGCGATAATCCGGCCGCCTACCGCTACACCGAAGCCCGCATGACCGAGGTCGCGCGGCTGTTGCTCGACGGCATCGACGAGGACGGCGTCGAGTTCCGCCTCAATTACGACGGCCAGTCGAAAGAGCCGGTGGTGCTGCCCGGCGGCTTCCCGAACCTGCTCGCCAACGGCGCGCAGGGCATCGCGGTCGGCATGGCGACATCGATCCCGCCGCACAACGCCGCCGAGCTCTGCGACGCCGCGCTGCATCTGATCGAGAAGCCCGACGCCAAGTCGAAGGCGCTGCTGAAGTGGGTCAAGGGCCCGGACTTTCCGACCGGCGGTATCGTGGTCGATTCCAAGGAATCGATCATCGAGGCCTACACCACGGGGCGCGGCTCGTTCCGCACCCGCTCGCGCTGGAGCGTGGAAGAGGGCGCGCGCGGCAGCTGGGTGGTGGTCGTCACCGAGATCCCGTGGCTGGTGCAGAAGTCGCGGATCGTCGAGAAGGTCGCCGAACTCATCAACGAGAAGAAGCTGCCGCTGGTGGCCGACATCCGTGACGAGTCGGCCGAAGACGTCCGGGTCGTGCTCGAGCCGAAATCGCGCACCGTCGATCCGGCGCTGATGATGGAGTCGCTGTTCCGGCTGACCGAGCTGGAAAGCAAGATCTCGCTGAACCTGAACGTGCTGATCAAGGGCCGTATCCCGAAGGTGGTCGGCCTTGCCGAGTGCCTGCGCGAATGGCTCGACCATCTCCGCGACGTGCTGATCCGCCGCTCCAACTTCCGCAAGACGCAGATCGAGCACCGGCTGGAAGTGCTGGGCGGCCACCTCGTCGCCTATCTGAACCTCGACAAGGTGATCAAGATCATCCGCACCGAGGACGAGCCGAAGCCCGTCCTGATCAAGACCTTCAATCTCACCGAGATCCAGGCCGAGGCCATCCTCAACATGCGCCTGCGCAATCTGCGGCGCCTGGAGGAGATGGAGATCCGCACCGAGGACAAGGAGCTTCGCAAGGAGCTGAAGGGCATCGAGGGGCTGCTCGGCTCCGAGACCGAGCAATGGGCCAAGGTCGGCGATCAGGTCCGCAAGGTCCGCGACATCTTCGGACCGAAGACGCCGCTCGGCAAGCGCCGCACCACCTTCGCCGATGCGCCCGAGCACGACCTCGCCGCGATCGAGGAGGCGCTGGTCGAGCGCGAGCCGTGCACCGTCGTGATCTCGGAGAAGGGCTGGGTGCGGACGCTGAAGGGCCATGTCGAGGATCTCTCCGGGCTTGCCTTCAAGACCGACGACAAGCTCGAGCACTCGTTCTTTGCCGAGACCACATCGAAGCTGCTGCTGTTCGCCACCAACGGCAAGTTCTACTCGCTCGACGTCGCAAAACTGCCGGGCGGCCGCGGCCATGGCGAGCCGATCCGCATGTTCATCGACCTCGAGCAGGACGCGGCGATCATCTCGCTGTTCGTCAACAAGGGCGAGCGCAAATTCCTGATCGCGAGCAGCGAGGGGCAGGGCTTCGTCGTCAAGGAAGAGGACTGCGTCGGCAACACCCGCAAGGGCAAGCAGGTGCTCAATGTCGACATGCCGAACGAGGCCCGCGCGATCACGACCGTGATGGGCGACACCGTCGCCGTGATCGGCACCAACCACAAGATGGTGCTGTTCGGTCTCGACCAGGTGCCGGAGATGGCGCGCGGCCGCGGCGTGCGGCTGCAGAAATACACCAGCTCGGAGCTGTCCGACGTCGCGGTGTTCGATGCCAAGACCGGCCTGACCTGGAAGGACTCCGCCGGCCGCGAGCACAGCATGACCATCAAGGAACTGGCCGACTGGCGCGGCAACCGCGCCGATGCCGGCCGGCTCGCCCATGGCCTGCCGAAGTCGAACAAGTTCAATCGCGGCGTGGAGTAGTTGATGCGTAGGGCGGGTTAGGCGAAAGCCGTAACCCGCCGTACTTGCCGTGGCGTGGCGGATTACGCCTTCGGCTAATCTGCCCTACCGCTTTCGTCACCAGCGGTGTGATAGTATCCACATTTCTCCGCGCTATAACCGTCGCCGACGATCTCGGGCGACGGTTGCCATGGCGCATAATCACAGTCACGACCATGACCACAGCGGTCATTCTCACGGCCATTCCCACAGTGGTCATTCGCACAGCGGCCATTCCCATGCCGGCCATTCGCATGCCGGGCATAGCCACGCGCCCGCCAGCTTCGGCACGGCGTTTGCGGTCGGCGCCTCGCTCAACACCGCCTTCGTCATCGCGGAGCTGATCTTCGGTTACTCCGCCAACTCGCTGGCGCTGATCTCCGACGCCGTTCACAATCTCTCCGACGTCATCGCGCTGCTGTTGGCCTGGGGCGGCGCGTGGCTCGCCGGCCGGCGCCCGACCGATACCCACACCTATGGCTACCGCCGCGCCTCGATCCTGGCGGCGTTGTTCAATGCCGGGCTGCTGCTGATCGCGGTCGGCGGCATTGCCGTCGAGGCGATCAACCGCTTCCGCGAGCCGGCGGAGGTCGCAAGCTGGACCGTGGTCTGGGTCGCGGCGCTCGGCATCCTGATCAATGGCGGCACTGCGCTGCTGTTCATGCGCGGCCGCGACAGCGACCTCAACGTCCGCGGCGCCTATCTGCACATGGCGGCCGATGCCGGCGTCTCGTTCGGCGTCGTGATCGCCGCGCTGCTGATCATGGCGACCGGCTGGCAGTGGCTCGATCCGGCGATCAGCCTGGCCATCGCCGTGGTCGTGCTGCTGAGCGGCTGGGAGCTTGCCCGCGACAGCGTCAACCTCGCGCTCGACGCGGTGCCGAGGGGGATCGATCTCAAGCAGGTGAGGGACTATCTCGCCGCGCTCGAGGGTGTCACCGAGGTGCACGATCTGCACATCTGGGCGATGAGCACCAGCGAGACCGCCTTGACCGCGCATCTGGTTCGGCCTGGCGGGCATGATGATATTTTCCTGCATCGGGTCTGCGCAGAGCTGTCGGAGCGATTCAGCATTCATCACGCGACCTTGCAGGTCGAGATCAGCAGCGAGACCTGCCGGCTGGCGCCGGCGGAAATGGTCTAGCAGCCGCCGCCATTCCCTCGCATTCAATTGATCGATCGACACGTGCCTGCGTCTTCCACGGCCGGCGATGAGACGGCACATTGCGCCCGCGTGCGTTGAAGTAACCGGCGCGATCAGCGGAGGGCGACGTGAGGAAGGCAATCGGTCTTGCGATGTTGATCTGGGCTGTGGCGGCGACGCCCCATGCCGAGGCCCAACCGGCGAAATCAGGCGTCGAGCGGCTTTACATCCTCAATTGCGGCGAAGGCGTTGCCGGCGACATTTCGCGCTGGTCGCCCGGCGTCAACGAAGGCAAGTCGATGGACTTCGTCGACAATTGCTACCTGATCAAGCACGCCCGGGGCTGGTTCCTATGGGACACCGGCATTCCCGACGCGGTGGCGGCGATGCCGAACGGCCTCGCGCCCGCCGATCCCAAGGCCGTGACCTGGCGGCGGCCGAAGACGCTCGCCGCGCAGCTCGACCAGCTCGGGGTGAAGCCGTCGGACATCAAGGCGATCGCCGTTTCGCATACCCATCCCGATCACGTCGGCAATGTCGAAATGTTCCCGTCCGCGATGCTGTATGTGCAGAAGGCGGAGTATGAATGGCCCGGCGCCAACAACGCGCCGCGCTTCAAGCCCGAGCATCCCGTCACCAAGCTCGAGGGTGATCGCGACGTGTTCGGCGACGGCAGCGTCACCATCCTGTCGACACCGGGCCACACGCCCGGCCACCAGTCGCTGCTGGTGAAGCTGCCGCACACCGGCGCGCTCGTGCTGACCGGCGACGCCGTTCACTTCAGGGACAATTGGGACAATCGCCGCGTGCCGAGCCTAAATGCCAGCAAGGAGCAGACGGTCGCCTCGATGCAGAAGATCGCCGACATGCTGACCAAGGAAAAGGCGCAGCTCTGGATCAACCACGACAAGGCCCAGCGCGACGGGCTGAAGCTGTCGCCCGACTTCTACGATTGAGCTGATTCGGGATCGCGCGCCTTCGACCAGCTTCGAAAGATCTGCGCGGTCTCATTGTCCATCGGAAAGAAACTTTCGATGCGCAGCTCCTGCAACGTGACGTCCTGCGGCGTGCCCAGTGTCGCGATCGTCGTGAACAGCTTGAGGCGGACGTCGCCCTTGCGGAACAGCATCGGCAGCACGGGCCCGGAGGGAGGCCCCGCAGGCGGCGCGGTTAGCGCAGCCCCGAC
Organism: Bradyrhizobium uaiense; assembly: GCF_010811875.1. GTDB lineage: Bacteria > Pseudomonadota > Alphaproteobacteria > Rhizobiales > Xanthobacteraceae > Bradyrhizobium > Bradyrhizobium uaiense. Next base: position 31,265 of record NZ_VKHP01000003.1, on the reverse strand, counting down.
ACCGTCATAGGCCAGCAGGCGCTTGAGCAGGTCCGCCGTTGCGGTCGTGCCGTCGGCGGCGGCATCGGCCTCGACGCTGCGGACGAAGTAGCTGGCGACCTCGGTCCAATTGGTGAGATAGGGCCGCAGCACATCTGGAGCGACCAGTGCGTCGGCGAGATTGACCGCCGTGCCGGGCGACAGTGGCCCGACCAGGAATTCCACCAGCCGTACGGCGCCTGAATTGGCGAGCAGCAGATTCCAGTGCCGGTCGACAACGACGGCAGGGAAAGGCTCCTGTTGCGCCAATATGAAATCCAGTGCGTAACGGATCTGGGCGAGCTCCGGCGCGGCAAGGTCGGTTTGCCGCCACACCGGTGCAAAGCCGGCCGCGACCAAGAGCGCGTTCTGCTGGCGCAATGGCACGTCGAGCGCCGCGGCGAGCCGGATCACCATGTCACGGCTCGGTGCCGCGCGGCCGAGTTCGAGGAAGCTCAGATGGCGCTGCGAGATATCCGCGCGCCCGGCGAGCTCGAGTTGCGAATGACCCTTGCGCTGTCGCCACCAGCGCAGGCTGGCTGCAAAATCGCGCTGCTGCGACATGAATACCTGCCAGGTAGTTGCCGGAATGATCTCACCGGGCAAGATGCCACAAGCGAACCCAAAGCGCATGGGGACCGGGATGGGCGAGTGGATCGGCGTTGCGATTGCCTTGGTCTCGAGCTGCCTTGGCGGCACGGCGGCCGCGATCACGCGCTACCTGGCCGGCAATGCCGACCCGATCACGCTTGCGATCCTGCGCTGGGCGATCGGCTTTCTCTGCGTGCTTCCGGCCGCGATCCTGCTAGGTGCGAAATGGCCGCGGCGCGAGGATTTGCCGGCGGTCGCGGTGCTCGGCGTCGCCTTCTTCGGCGTGTTCTTCGTGCTCTATAATCTCGCGATGTCCTACACGACGGCAGCGCGCGCCAGCCTGGCGCTGGCGACGCTGCCGCTCTCCACCATGGTGGTCGGCGCCTTGCTCGGCATCGAGCCGTTGTCGATGCGCAAATCGGCGGGGGTCGCGATTGCGGTGCTCGGCGTGGCGGCCGCACTGGCATCCGGGCTGTCGGCCGCGCCACCGGGGGCGTGGCGGGGCGAACTGATCATGGCTGCCGCGGTGCTCTGCATGGCGTTCTACAACGTGCTGTCGCGACCGTTCATCCGCCGCTCCAGCGCGCTCGGCTTCCTCGCGGTCGGCATGGGCGCGGGCGCGGCTGCGCTGGTGACGGTGGGGACGTTCACCGGCAGCCTGGCGCCGCTGCGCGAGTTAGGACCATCGCAGTGGATCGCGGGGCTCTATCTCGGGATAGCCGGCGGCGCGTTGGCCTTCATCCTGTGGGTGCTGGCGCTGGAGCGGGCCTCACCGACTCGTGTCGCGAACACCATGACGGTCAATCCGATCGCTGCCGGGCTGCTGGCCAAGCAACTGGTCGGCGAGCCGATTACGGCCAACCTGGTGGTCGGCCTGATCGCGGTGTTCGCCGGAATCTGGATCGCCACGGCTGAGACCAAATCGGCGTGATCAGCTGTGCGGGGCGGACGGCGCGGTCACAGGCGGGGCGGGCGTGTGGTTCGGTTTCATCGTGCCGGCGTAGAACGACAGGACGTAGACCAGGATGATGCCGGCCAGATAGACCCCGTATGACTGTGGCGGGGTGATCGCCCATCGCACGAGGCGTCGGATCGAGTTCGGCTGGCCGGTGTCGTTGTCCATGCGCCCTTGTGCGCGAAGGCTGGGGCAAAGGAAAGCGGAATCGCTGGCTCGGGCGGCGCTGTTCCGCGCGAAAAGGTGAGGCAAGGCGGCCTTGCAATGCCGGATTGGCGTCGGCATCTGTCACGCGACGACCAGCCCTTCCTCCCGCACCAATTGCCCGGCATAATCCGTTGATGGAACTGACGCCCCGTTTGCGCCTGATGAATTGGCTGGTCCGCCAGGGTCTGACCGGCCTGCCGGAAAACGACCTGCTGCGCGGCTTCTGCGAGCGCTGCCGGGCTGCGGGCATGCCGCTGTCGCGGGCGATCGTCTTCATCGATACCCTGCATCCGATCTTCGAGGGACGCGGTTTCCGCTGGAACGACGGCGAGAGCAACGAGGCCGATATCTTCGAATACGGCTCGACCAGCACCGGCGAGGCCAGTCAGAATTGGCGGCGCTCGGCGTTCCACCACATGCTCGAAAACGGTCATGACGAGATGGTGATCGACCTCGCCGAGACGCACGATTTCTCGATGATCGGCGACCTTGCCGAGAAGGGCCACAAGCATTTCGCAGCGTTCGTGCATCGCTTCGGCGAGGCCGGCACTATCGGCGAGATGGACTGCTTCTATTCCTACTACACCACCCGCCGATCGGACGGCTTCGACGAGAACCATATGGCGGCGCTGCGCGACCTGGTGCCGGTGCTCGGGCTCGCGATCAAATCGGCCGCCCAGGTCGAGATCGCCCGCACGCTGGGCCGGGTCTATCTCGGCCGCGAGACGGCCGAGCAGGTGCTGCGCGGGCGCATGCAGCGCGGCATCACCGAGAAGATCAAGGCCGTGCTGTGGTACTCCGACGTGCGCGGCTCGACCGCGATCAGCGAGCGCATCGGCCCGGACGAGATCATTCCGTTCCTGAACGACTACGCGCAGGCCTCGATCGATGCGATCCACGATGCCGGCGGCGAGGTGCTGAAGCTGATCGGCGACGGCGTGCTGGCGATGTTCACCAGCGAGAACATGGCCGTGGCCAAGCGGGGCGCATTGCGCGCCGAGCACAGATTCCGGCATAACATCCGCGTGCTGAACGATCGCCGCGAGAACGAGGGCCGGCCGACCACGACGGCCTATGTCGGTCTCCATGTCGGCGAGGTCTTCTATGGCAATATCGGCAGCGAAGACCGGCTCGATTTCACCGTGGTCGGACCCGCCGTCAACGAGGTCAGCCGGATCGCCTCGATGTGCGCCTCGGTCGACCGGGAATTGCTGACCTCGACCGACTTCCGCACCGGGCTCGACGCCGCCGGCCGCAACTATCTGGTCTCCACCGGCCGCTTCGTGTTGCGCGGTATCAGCCACGCGCAGGATCTCTACACGCTGGATCCGGCGGTTGCCGCCGACGAGGTCGTCGCTGGCAAGTACGAGCGGTACCTGGCGAGCTAGGACGCGTACTCATTCAGCGGCTGGCCGCCTGATGTCCGCTCAACTCCTAACGGCGGCGGGAAAGCGGACGTCTCCCGAGGTCGCTGAAGGGCCAAGAAGAGACGCCCTTGCGAAGTGGCCAAGACAAGCGTCTCACTGCAGTCCGGCCTTGCGTAAGCCTTCCAGGAATTTTGCCATCGGCCCAGCCGTGTACGGTACGTTTCGCTCGATCCACGCAATCGAGTTGTCCGGATGCAATTCTTGTAGTCGAGCCAAGGCTGCGCGCGCCTCGTCCATGCGCCCTGCCTGAGCGAGACTCGCGACGTAAATGCGATGACCATTGGTCAACTCGAATCGCTGCTGGATGGCTTTGTGGGCGATGCCGACGGCCTCGTCGTATCGGCTGGCCTGGTAATGCGCCGCCGCAAGGGCTGCGTTGAGCAGCGCGTTCTGCGGATCGTGCGGACTCATACGGATGGCCTGCTCGAGGTGGTCGATAGCTTGGTCGGATCGGGCATCAAACGCGAGTGTGCAGCCGAGAAAGCCGTGCGCGGCGGCGAAGTTTGGGTGGAGATCGAGGGCACGCTGAAATTCCTCGACCGCCTCATCGGTGCTGCGCTTGGTGAAGGCGACAAATCCCAACGCGAGGTGCGCCCAAGGATCACTGTCGTCGAGTTCCACCGCCCGTGCGGCGAGATATGCGGCTTGGGCGACCTGAGGCTCCATCATGTGCCACCCACCCTGCCGTGACACCAAAAGGAAGAAGGCCAACATGCTGTGCGCCGGCGCATAGAGAGGATATCGTTCGACCAGTTGCTTGAGGAGCGTGATGGCGGCCTGACTCTCGTCCTTGGTCAGTCGCCAGAACTGGGAGTTGGCCCGGATGAGCATGTTCCACGCACCAAGGTCCTCGGGCGAGCGATATTGCGAGCGGATACCCTCGGCCTCCAGCAGCTTCGGCTCGATCACTGCCACGACCTTTTTGGTGATCTCGTCCTGCAGTGCAAAAATGTCGATGAGGTCGCGATCGTAGCGGTCGGCCCAAATGTGCTTGCCGGTCTCGGCATCGATCAGCTGGGCAGTGATACGCACGCGGCCGCCGCTCTTGCGGACGCTCCCCTCCAGGACATAGCGCACACCGAGTTCGAGACCGACGTGGCGCAGATCGACTGCTTTGCCCTTGTAGATAAACGAGGAATTCCTCGCGATGACAAAAAACCAGCGTAGCTTGGACAAGCCGGTGATGATGTCTTCGCAAATCCCGTCGGCGAAATAATCCTGCTCTGGATCGCCGCTCATATTGGAGAATGGAAGAACGGCGATCGACGGCTTATCGGGCAAAGGCAGCGCGGGCCGTTCTGCGGGAGTTTTCGTCGGCGCTGCTGCATACCCTCCCTCTTCGCGGACCATCCCTACAAAGCGGATGCCCTTACGCAAAACGGTACGGATTAGCCGCTGATCGTCCCCATTGTCGCCGATGGCGACGCGGGCGGCACTTATGCGGCTTGCCAGCGTCGATTCTGAAACAATCCGCCCATTCCAAACGGCCGCCAGAACATCGTCCCGGGTCACCATGCGGTCGCGATTGCGAACCAGAAACTCCAATAAATCGAAGACTTGGGGCTCGATGGAACGTAGTTCGCCGTCCCGGCGCAACTCTCGCCGGTCTATGTCGAGAGAAACATTGTCGAACAAGAACAGCAGCTTAAGGGCCCCGTTGATTGCAGGCTCCATCCTTACTGTGACAGCAATTATGATAGCAAAATCAAGCCAATCTCAATGCAAATCAAAGTCCCCTCAAGACGGTCTCAAAGCGCTGGGTGGAGCGCGTTGGCATCGTTGGGATGGCCGCCACAGGGCAGGGTGCAGGCGGTGTTGGAGGGCTAATCATGAGCATCGCGGAAAAGCTTTCAATTGCCAACCGTCCGGCGAGCGACACGACCGAGATGAACCGCATCGTGGTGTCGAGCATGATCGGCACGGCGGTCGAGTGGTACGATTTTCTGATCTACGGCATGGCCACCGCACTCGTCTTCAACAAACTGTTCTTCCCGCTGTCCGACCCTACGCTGAGCACCATAGCAGCGTTCGGCACCTATGCCGTCGGTTTCCTGGCGCGCCCCTTGGGCGCGGCGATTTTTGGACATTTTGGCGATCGGGTTGGTCGCAAGGCAATGTTGGCGATGACCATCGTCATCATGGGGTTGGGGACTTTCCTGATTGGCCTCCTCCCCACTTATGACCAGATTGGCATCGCCGCGCCGCTTCTGCTGGTGTTGCTGCGTCTGCTCCAGGGGATCGGTCTTGGCGGCGAGTGGGGCGGGGCCGTGCTTATGGTCGTCGAGAATTCGCCGACCAGGAACCGTGGGCTTCTGGGGTCGGTGGTCCAGATTGGCTGGCCCATCGGGAATCTTGCTGCAATCGGGGTGTTCGCGGTGCTGGGGCATCTGCCCGAGTCAGATTTCCTCGCCTGGGCGTGGCGCATTCCGTTCCTGATCAGCATCGTTCTCGTTGCCGTCGGCCTGTATATCCGCCTGAAGCTCGCGGAGACGCCGGTCTTCCGTGAGACCGAGGCCAGGAAAGAGCTGGCCAAGGTCCCGCTTGTGGACATCCTGGCGCGGCATCGCCGCCCGCTTTTCACGGCGATCGGACTAAAGCTTTCCGAAGTAACCTACGCGATCGTGGCAGGCGTCTTTGCCATCAGCTATGTCACCGGCGCGCTCGCCATGCCGCGGAACGTTATCATTAACGCGATCTTCATCGCGGCCGTGGTGGCGCTCGCGATGATCCCGGTATTCGGTTGGCTTTCGGACCGGATCGGTCGCAAGAGTATGTTTTATGCGACCTGCGTGTTCGCGATGGCCTTTGCGTTTCCGATGTTCTGGCTGCTTGATACCAGGGATCCGTCGACCATCACGTTGACGATCGTCGCGGCCATCACATTCGGCCAGATGGTCGGGTTTGCGGTCGGACCTTCCTGGTACTCGGAGCTGTTTACGGCGCCGGTGCGGTACAGCGGTGCATCGCTTGGCTTCCAGATCGGCGCTGCGATAGCGGGCCTCACTCCGTTTGCAGCGGCGTCTCTTATGGCCTGGACCGGCGGTGCAACCTGGCCCATTTCGACTTATCTGATGGTGATCGGCGCCATAACCCTCCTGTCTGCGCGGCTCGCGCCCGAGACAGCCAGCGGGGAATTGACCAATTAGAAGTCACCCCAAAACAGCGGAGCGCCGCCACGCGGCCCTCCTGCACCGAAGCCAACCGATGGACCCTCAGGAGGGCACGTGTTCGACTCGCCTTCGATGGTGCAAGCTGACCCCAATGAGCTTGCGAGAGCCGCGGCAGAGGAATTTGCGCGCCGTCTTGTTTCCCAGTGGAGCAAGACATTCGGGACCGACTTGATAGGTGCATATCTTATTGGCAGCATGGCGCATGCGGGATTTAGCTGGTGCTACAGCGATCTCGACATGGCGCTCGTCACAGCGACCGGATTGTCGCCGCAAGCGCATGAGCGCATCCACCGCGAGGCCGTGATGCTATCGGCCGAATGGGGTCCCAAATTGTCCCTGTTCTGGACCGATCGCGACTTTTCCATCGGCCGCTTTCCGCCGCTCGATCGCATTGACTATCTCGATCACGCGATCGTCCTGATGGAGCGCGAACGCACCAGACCCGCGCGGCCTCCACTCACTGAGATACGGCAATATCTGTGCGCCGACCCGTTTGCGAGCTGGTCAAGCCGCGCTCGAAGCTTTGCCGCCGCCTCCGTGCTCGATCCCATGCACCGCAAGGCCTATCTTCGAACTCTGCTCTATCCTGCACGCTTCTGCTACAGTTGGACGACTGGCCTCATGGGTTCAAACGATGACGCTGTGGCGTTCGTGAACAAGAAGCCCGTGCCGCGACTAGACGCGGACCTGATCACGCGCGCGCTTCAATGCCGTAAATCCGGTGGCAATCCCGATGGCTTGTTCTCTGCACGAGCCGCGCTGCTGGTGCAGATTGATGCGTGCGCCTCACTCCTCGCAGCAGCTTGATGATCGACCCTTCAAAACCTCGGGATACGGCGGGGGAGCAGTTATGATTGCATCGCTTATTTGCGGTGTAATCTTCGCGTGGTGCAGTCTTTACCCGGACAGGCTCTCGCGCGGGGCGAGCTAGCTCACACCGGCCCCAGGTCCGCTTGCGGAGGAATGGATTGCTTCGTCGCTTCAGTGCAAAATTGCACTGCAATTTTGTCGCGAGCTCCTCGCAATGACGCTGGCGTGGAGGCTGATCAACACCGCGCCGCTTCACCGACCATATCGGGCTGCCGCGTCAGCGACACTGCGGGCGACATCAGGATCACCAGCGCCTGGGCGGCGAAGATCGCGGCCGCAAGGTAGAGGCAGGCTTCGGCGCCGTAGAGGCCGCCGACGACGGCGCCGAGTGCGGAGCCGAGCGGGCGGGCGCCGTAGCTCATGATGTTGATCGCCGAGACGCGGCCGAGCAGGGAGGGCGGCGTCACCGATTGCCTGAGCGTGGTGGTCGAGATCACCCACAGGATCGGGCCGACGCCGAGCAGGAAGAAGCCGAGGCCGGCGAGCAGCGGCGTCGCGATCCAGGTGGTCAGCGCCATCACCAGCGAGGCGACGAGGCCGGTGACCGGGCCGAGCCCGATCACGGTGCCGAACGCCAGCCGTTTCATCACCCGGGTGGCGAACAGCGCGCCGACCACCATGCCGACGCCGTACATCGCAAGCGTGGTGCCGACGCCGGTGGCGGTGAGCCCGAGATGGCGCACCGCATAGGGCACGAACACGGCGAGCAGCAGGAACGACGCGGTGTTGAAGATGAACTGGGTGATGAACACCGGCCGCAGCAAGGCGTGGTGCATCACGAAGGCTGCGCCTTCCTTGATGTCCTGCATCGGATGACGCCGCGGGGCGGGCTGGCGCGCCGGCTCGTAGAGGCCGGCGAGCAGCACGACCGCGATCGCCGATAGCGCCGCAGCAAAGCCGAATGCCGGCGCCGCACCGACCCAGCCGACCAGCACGCCGCCGAGCGCGGGACCGCTGGCGAACGCGACGGTGCGGGCGAGCTCGATGCGGGCGTTGGCCGCCGGCAATTGCTGTGACGTCACCAGCGACGGGACCAGCGCAGGGGCGGCGACGCTGTAGGCAACCGTGCCGCAGACCGCGATGAAGCCGAGCAAGGCCAGCAGCGGCAGGGTCATCGCGCCGAGCCATAGCAACAGCAGGATCGCGGCCAATGCCGCGGCGCGCAGGGCCTCGGAGCCTGCCATCACCCAGCGCCGCGACACGCGGTCGGCCAGCAGGCCGGCGGGAATCGCAAACAGGATGAACGGCAGCGTCAGCGCGGTCTGCAACAGGCCGGTCTGGCCTTCGCCGACGCCGAGCACCAGCACCGCGACGATGGGTGCGGCCGCAAGCGCGATCTGTTCGGCCGATTGCGCGGCGAGGTTGGACCAGGCCAGGCGATTGAAAGTGGCCGGCAGGCTAGGCGTATCGGCGGACATGGCAAAATCCCTTAAATGTGATCTGGCCATAGTGTGTGGTTGGACGACGTCCGATCCCACCCGTTTCCCGATAACGCCAAGAAAAGGCCCGCCGGACGGCGGGCCTTGTCGATGCGATGTTCAGTGCCTGACTAGGCCATCGAGGTTTGGGATCACAAGCTGGCTGAGATCGTGCGTGCGTGTGCTACGATCTCGGACCAAGCGTCGCGTGGCCGGTTCCCGATATGGTGGCCGGCGGCGTTGCCGTGCTGTCGATGGACGGGGCCGGTACTTCCGCTTGAGTGGCACGCAGCGCACTCAGCAGGTTGGTCATGGCGTCGGGGCCTGCGGGGAATCCGGCCTCCGATAGGATCTTGTCGATCATCGGCTTGAATGCCGAGACCGACAGCAATTGCGCGGCGAGGCCGTCGCCGAGCCCGAGACCGCCATTGCCGTTGGCATGGCCGTTGCCGCCACCACGGCCCAGCATGCTGCCGGTGTCGAAGATCCGGATATCGGAGATCTTCTCGATCGGCTTCACCGCCTCGGCGAGCGCGCTCGGGATCACATTGATCCGCGCCAGATTGAGATCGTAGTCGATCATGTCAGGGCTGAGTTTGTTGCGCGCCTCTGCCTTCATCGTCGCGACTTCGGCTTCTGCCTGGCCGAGCGCCTTGACGCCGGCGGCACGGGTGGTGGCGGCCGCCGCATCGGCCTTGGCGAGCACGTTGGTGGCTTCCGCCTTGTTGGCGGCGGCCTGGCGTTCGGCCTCGGCCATCACCGTGATCGGCATCGCGTCGGTCTCGGCCGCCTTGCGCGCCGCGATCACGTTGATGATCTTGTCACGCTCGGCGATTTCCGTGGCGCGGGCGGTGGTGACCTTTTCCTCGGCGGAGATCGCGACGGCACGCGCGGTCTCGGCAATGGTCTGGGCCTCCGACTGCTCCTTGCTCTTGGCTGCGACCGCGATCGCGCTTTCCTGTGCGACGATCTGAAGGTCGCGCTCCATCTCGGTGTTGCGGCGCTTGACCGCGAGATCAGCCTCGATCTTGCGGGTGTCGCGGGCCTGGTTGGCCTCGGTCTGCTTGTTGGCGACCGCGAGCTCCTGCTGGATGCGGTATTCGGCTTCGTTCTGCAGCGCGGTCTGCTCGACCTGCGCCGTCTGCGCGCGCATCGCCGCGGTCTTGTTGGCGATGTCGCGCTGCTGGGCGAGCTCGGCCTCGCGCTTGGTGCTTTCGATAGTCAGCGTGGTCTGCCGCGCCGCCAGGTCCTGCTGCGCGATATTGACCTCGGTGGTGCGGACGATCTGGTTGCGCTCCTGTTCGCGTTCCTTGGTGATCTTGGTCAGCGTGGTGAGGCCATGCGCGTCGAAGAAATTGCTCGGATTGAAATGCTTGATGTCGCTCTGGTCGAGCTTCGTCAGCGACACCGATTCAAGCTCGAGACCGTTGTTCTGGATGTCCGCGCCGACCGCGTCCTGCACCGCCTTGACGAAGGTCGCGCGCTGCTCCTGCAATTCTTCCAGGTTCATGGTCGCGGCGACCGAGCGCAGGCCGTCGACGAATTTGGCTTCGACCAGCTCGCGCAGCTCGGCCGCGTCGTTGGTGCGGTTGCCGAGCGTCTGCGCGGCGAGCGCAATCGACGACGAGTCGGGTTTGACGCGGAGATAGAATTCGGCGCCGATGTCGACGCGCATGCGGTCCTTGGTGATCAGCGAGTCCGGCCCACCGCGCGCGACCTCGAGCCGCAGCGTCTTCAGGTTCACCGCGGCGGTGGAGTGGAAGATCGGCAGCACCAGCGAGCCGCCGTCGAGCACCACCTTCTGGCCGCCGAGGCCGGTGCGGACATAGGCCTCATCGCGCGTCGAGCGCTTGTAGAGTTTTGCAAACAGCAAACCGATGACGAGAATGGCAATGACGCCGATAGCGACGGGTATAGCAAGTTCCCACATGTGTTATGCCCTGTTGGAAGATTGTTGTTCGACGAGATCGGAGGGAGCGGCAATCGCGATGAAGCCTTTGGCATCGCGATCGACCAGCAGCACGCTGGCGCCGACCGGCAATGCCTCGGACTCTGCGCTGGCACGCGCCGATACGGTGTGCCAGTTGCCGAAGACATCCTTGAGACGGACCCTGCCGGGCAGGCCCTGATCGAGCGGGCCGACCGACACGGTTGCGACCTTGCCGACAAAGTCGCTGTCGTTGACCGCGTAGCTCTCGTCGCGCGGAATGATGCGGGCGAGGCCGCGGCTGGTGTTTCTGATCACGGGGACGCTGCCGGCAGCAGCTACCACCGCGGCAATCGAGACCGGGATGGCGGTGCCTACGGCATGCGCCATTCCCTGAAGCAGGAAGCCTCCGATCGAGAATATGCCGAGTATCAGAATGATCAGGATCAGGAGGGGAAGCCGCCCGGCGTTGATCCAGAGAAACAGGCCACTGAGAGCATTATGGCTCTCGGCCTCGACCGCGAAATCCTTGCCGATGAGTTCGCTGATCGAAAGTCCGACCATGGTGGTGAGCAGTTCGATACCGCCAAGTGCCACCATGATCGCAGCCGCGACCGCGAAGGGCCGCACGTCGGGGGCGAGCAGAATGTCGCCAACTACACTCATTTTTCTGACTTGATCCTTTCAAGCCGCGCCGCGATTTCCTTTTCGCGGTGCAGGCGATCGAGTTCGTCAAGCTCCTTGTCGCCGAGCACGCTTGCAGCGGGAACGCCGGTGACCCGGGCGATCGCCGCCATGGCGCGTTCAGCACTCAATGTATTGGTCGTCGATGGGCCCCGGCTGGTTTCGTCCTTGGCCTCGCGGATCAGGCTTTGTTCGAGATCGGTTAATCGTGTCTCAGCCTCGCGCCGCGCGCCGAGCATGGCCTGCAGCGCCTTGGTCTGCTCATCGATTTCGAGCTCGATGAAATCCATCGCGCGTTCCAGCGCGATCACCTGCGACTCCAGGTCAATTTGTCGCGCGACGCCGGCACGCGCGAGATCCTCGCGATTTTCCGCAAGTGCGAGACGAATCTTCTCGTTCAGACCAGTCGTTTCGGTATCCAGTTCCTCGCGCCGCTTCTTCAGACGGAATTCTTCGGCACGCGACTTGCCGAGCGCATAGCGCGCTTCGTCGGCGCCGGCGTCGATCTCGCGGATTGCCTGTTTGACCAGCGCCACCTTGTTGTTGCTCTCGACGTTGTCGATGGTCTGGCTCGCGATGGCGGCAAGAAGCCGGCCCATGCGCGCAAGGATGCCTTCGTGAAGCATGGTCTTCTCCTCCGGTTGGACTGATTTGGATTTGACGGCGATGTGGATTTCGTAGCCGCGACCATCCGAGATCAAATGCGCCGGGAAGGGGCTTTCCCAGCCCGAGACATATCCCGGCACGTCGAACGGCACCAAGACGCGTCCGCTGACAGTGCTAATGGTCAGTGAAGTTGGGCCCTTGATCGCGAACAACTTGTCGTCGAGCGGTATCCGGCGGATGGCGGAGGCTGCGACGTAGTTGGCGCGGTCGCGCAGGCCGAGCGTGACCAGTCGCGCGGGCAGGCCGGTCTCCTTGCGGATCCGTTCATAGGCCTGGGCGTGCAGCGAGACGAGGTTGGCGCCGACGGGAGCCACCTCGGCGAGGATCGCGATCATCCGGTCATAGGCCGCAAAGGTCGCCTCGATCGCCTCGATGCCCGACGGGTCGGGGGCGAGGGCGTAACGCAGCGTTGCGGTTGGCGTCTCGACGGGCAGCTTGATCATGTATCTAACGTAAAGCACTTCTTCAGTGCTTTGCAAGGCGCGCGGTCGGTATCATTTTCGTGAGCCCAGATGCAGTTGCAAATGAGTTGCAATAACGGGCGAGATCGGCCATCCTGATTTCATGGATGCGAGGACCCCTGAAATCTCTTCCGTTTCCGTTTCCGTTTCCGCTTCCAGCGCCGTGCCGGGCGGCTGGCGGGACGATGCCGGGCATGCGCGCAGCCTGCCGGAGGTGAACGCCACCGTTGCGGTGCCGACCGGCGGCTTGTGGTGGCGGCGGCTGCTGGCCTTCGCCGGGCCGGGCTATCTGGTCTCTGTCGGCTACATGGACCCCGGCAACTGGGCCACCGATCTCGCGGGCGGATCGAAGTTCGGCTACACGCTGCTGTCGGTCATCCTGCTCTCCAACCTGATGGCGATCCTGTTGCAGGCGCTCGCCGCGCGGCTCGGCATCGCCACCGATCGCGATCTGGCGCAGGCGTGCCGCGCCACCTATTCGCGGCCGGTGAACCTGCTGCTCTGGCTCGCCTGCGAGGCCGCAATCATCGCCTGCGACCTCGCCGAGGTGATCGGCACCGCGATCGCGCTGAAGCTGTTGTTCGGCATTCCCCTGATCGGCGGTGCACTGCTCGCCGCGCTCGACGCGTTCCTGTTGCTGCTCCTGATGAACCGTGGCTTCCGCTTCCTCGAAGCCTTCGTGATCGCGATGTTGATCGTGATCGCGGTCTGCTTCGCCGTCCAGATCGCGGCCGCGGCGCCGCCGATCGCCGGCGTGCTCGGCGGCTTCATGCCTTCGCGCGAGATCTTCACCAATCCGGAGATGCTCTACATCGCGATCGGCATCATCGGCGCCACCGTGATGCCGCACAATCTTTATCTGCACTCGTCGATCGTGCAGACCCGCGCCTATCCGCGCACCGAGGAGGGCCGGCGCGACGCGATCAAATGGGCGACCACCGACTCCACCATCGCGCTGATGCTGGCGCTGTTCGTCAACGCCGCGATCCTGGTGCTGGCGGCGGCGACCTTCCACAAGAGCGGCCATTCCGACGTCGCCGAGATCGACCAGGCGTTCGAGCTGCTGTCGCCGCTGCTCGGGCTCGGCATCGCCTCGACGCTGTTTGCCGTCGCCTTATTGGCATCAGGCCTCAATTCGACGGTGACCGCGACGCTGGCGGGCCAGATCGTGATGCAGGGCTTTCTCGACCTCAAGCTGCCCGACTGGCTGCAGCGACTGGTGACCCGCGGCATCGCGATCGCCCCGGTCATCGTGGTCGCCGCGCTCTATGGCGAAAGCGGCACCGCGCAGCTCTTGGTGTTCAGCCAGGTCGTGCTGTCGATGCAGCTGCCGTTCGCGGTGATTCCGCTGGTGCGCTTCGTGTCCGACAAGCGCAAGATGGGTGCGTTCGCGATTTCGGTCCCGGTTGCGGTGGCGGCGTGGATCGTCGCCGGTCTGATCGTGATCTTGAACGTGAAGCTGTTGATCGACACGATCTTCGGCACCTAGAGCGCCTTATCGAAAGCGCTAGTCCTGCGGCTCGGCCAGCACCTCGCCCGTCGCATCGACGCGCAGCCAGCCCGACGGCGCGAGCCGCTGCTGCGGCAGGAAGCGGCCCTTGTAGTCCATCTTCTTGGAGCCCTCGATCCAGTAGCCGAGATAGACGTAGGGCAGCCCCTGCCGGCGGGCGCGGGCGATGTGGTCGAGGATCATGAAGGTGCCGAGCGAGCGGGCCTCAAGCCCCGGCTCGAAGAACGAATAGACCATCGACAGCCCGTCGCTGAGCACGTCGGTCAGCGCCACCGCCATCAGCTCGTCGCCGCGGCCGGTGATGGCGCTGTCGGCATTGCGCTTGCGGTATTCGATGATCCGGGTCTCGACATGGCTGTCCTCGACCATCATCGCGTAGTCCAGCACGGTCATGTCGGCCATGCCGCCGTTGCGGTGACGGCGGTCGAGATAGGCGCGGAAGACCGAATATTGCTCAGATGTCGGCACCGCCGTGCGCTGCTCACCGATGATGTCGGCGTTGCGGGCCAGTACCTTGCGGAAGTTGCGGGAGGGGCGGAATTCGTTGGCGACCACCCGGACCGAGACGCAGGCCCGGCACTGGTCGCAGGCCGGCCGGTAGGCGATCGACTGGCTGCGGCGGAAGCCGCCATGGGTCAGCAAGTCGTTGAGATCGCCCGCTTTATCGCCGACCAGGTGCGTGAAAACCTTGCGCTCGTGCCGGCCCGGCAGATAGGGGCAGGGAGAGGGCGCCGTCAGATAGAACTGAGGAGTATCACGCGAGTGCTGGGTCACGTCTGATCGTCGGGCTCCACAAACAATACAGGCAGCCGAGTTAGCATCGCCCCCCGGAGGCTAACGGTCAATTGGTTTAGGCGGGCCTAATAAGTGGCCCGCGCCGCCGGGGTGACCTGGGTCCGGACCGAGCTGTTGATAATCACGGTTCCGAGGATGACGTCGTGCAGCAGCCGGCGGCGGCCGTTGAGGAGCGCGACCAGCAGCACCAGCGGCGACAGGAACGAGATCGTCACCCAGAACAGCACCGCGTGGACGGCGCCGAGCACGAAATAGCCGCGTGCGCCGTACCAGGTGCGCAGTTCCAGATCCATCATGCGCATGCCTGGCGTGGCCGAGTGCTGGCCGCCGATCGAGGCGCCGTAATAGACGATCGCCCAGACGATCGAGGCCGGCGATACCAGCCAGAACAGCGCCCAGCCGAGGCCGAGCGTGACGAGGCCGAACACGGCAATGAAAATCACGGCCAGGATGACCGGCACCGACAGCACGAAGAGGTCGATCAGGAACGCAAACACACGCCGCGTGAGCACGCCGCGGAACAGTTCCGGCTGCATCGACGGATCGAACGCATGCGGGGGAACGCCGCCGTCGTTGCGCCAGGCTTCACTGCGCCAGGTGCCGCCGTCATTGCCGTAGGACATGACCAACCTCCGATGAAAGTCCCGCGCAGGACATGGGAACAGGAGGTTCGCCTGCCAAGGCCGCGCGAACATGAACTAGCCGAAATATTCCGGCGATTCGGCGGCCATCGGCGGTCGCGGAACGTGTATGTTGCGTCAGGCAAGCCGAGAGGAACCCATGAGCACACGGATCGGGCTGCGCTGCAGGTGCGGAGAGGTCTTCGGTGTCGTCTCGAACCCGTCGCCCAAATCGGCCAATCGTGTGACCTGTTATTGCGATGATTGCCAAGCGTTTCTTCATCAACTCGGCCGCGCCGATCTGCTCGATGCACACGGCGGCACCGATATCGTCCAGGTCGCGCCGTCGTCGCTCAGCTTCTTGCAGGGGCAAGACAAGATCGCAGGCGTCCGGCTGACGCCGAAGGGGCTGTTCCGCTGGTATGCGACGTGCTGCAACACCCCGGTCGGCAACACGCTGACGCCACGGGTCCCGTTCGTCGGAATTGTCGCGCCCGTATTCGACGGCGGCGCGGACCGTGCCGATGAAGTATTCGGCAAACCGGTCGGCGCGATCCTCGGGAAATATGCGGTCGGCGAGGCGCCGAAGGGCTCGACCGGATTGAACCTGTCGCTGATCGTGCGCGCCATCGGCAAGGTGCTGGGCTGGCGCCTGCGCGGAAAGGCGTGGCCGCATCCGTTCTTCAGGCGCGAGACCGGCGCGCCGATCTATCCGCTGACCGTGCTGACGCAACAGCAACGCGACGCACTGCGTCCGTTGTGTGGCCCGCATCCGACGGCGCCGGCCGCGGGCCAGACGGAGCTCAGCTCTCCGCCTTGATCTTCTCGGCGGCCTTCGGCGCGAAATAGGTGAGGATGCCGTCGGCGCCGGCGCGCTTGAAGCCGACCAGGCTCTCCATCATCGCGCGCTCGCCGTCGATCCAGCCGTTGGCGGCAGCGCCCGCGATCATCGCGTATTCGCCGGACACCTGGTAGACGAAGGTCGGCATCGCGAAATGGTCCTTCACGCGGCGGACGATGTCGAGATAGGGCATGCCGGGCTTCACCATCACCATGTCGGCGCCCTCGGCGATGTCGAGCTCGACCTCGCGCAAGGCCTCGTCGGAATTGGCGCTGTCCATCTGATAGGTGCGCTTGTCGCCGGTCAGCGTCTTGGCCGAGCCGATCGCGTCGCGGAACGGGCCGTAGAAGGCGGAGGCGTATTTCGCCGCATAGGACATGATCTGCACGTCGCCGAAGCCGTTGTCGTCGAGCGCCTCGCGGATCGCGCCGATGCGGCCGTCCATCATGTCCGACGGCGCGATCACGTCGCAGCCGGCCTCGGCCTGGGTCAGCGCCTGCTTCACCAGCACCGCGACGGTCTCGTCGTTGAGGATCTTGCCGCCCTCGATCAGCCCGTCATGGCCGTGGCTGGTGAAGGGGTCGAGCGCGACGTCGCAGAGCACGCCGATGTCGGGAAATTCCTTCTTGATCGCGCGCACCGCCTGGCAGACCAGATTGTCGGGGTTGAGCGCCTCCGAACCTTGCTCGTCGCGCAGCGACGGCTCGGTGAAGGGAAAGAGCGCGATGCAGGGGATGTTGAGCTTGGCGGCGCGCTCGGCATCGCGGACGATCTGGTCGACGGTGAGCCGCTCGACGCCGGGCATCGAGGCCACCGGGGTGCGGGCGTTGTGGCCGTCGACCACGAACATCGGCCAGATCAGGTCGTCGGTGGTCAGCACGTTCTCGCGCACCAGGCGGCGGGCCCATTCGGTCTTGCGATTGCGGCGCATCCGGATGGTGAGGTCGAGCGAGGGGGAGGCGAGGGCATCGGTCTGGCGCCGCGGCGTGTCGCGCAGTTCGATCGGGCGCCCGAATTTGATCGCCATGTTGTCTTCTCCTCGAGGGACGGCTGGTCTGGACCTGATATAAGTCCAGTTCTAGCACCTCGCAGGGGCGCCGTCATTGCACGGCCACTGCGTCCTGGGCGCCCTTGATTTGCCGCAACGGCGATTGATTTTGCATCCCCGGCGGGCCAAGACTGCGCCATGAACCCCATTTTGCAGCCGTTGTGCGGCGATTCGGATGTCTGACACCTCTGCACGCGATCAGGCGCGCGACAACGCCATCTCGGTGAGCGCGATCTCGTCCGACCGGATCCAGCCGGACGACAATGCGTGGACGCGGCGCCTCGTCATCTTCCTGCGTATCATGGCCGTCGTCTCGGTCGCCAAGGGCCTCTATCACTGGGCCCAGGTGACGGGCTTCGTCGGGGGCGAGGAGGAGGCCTTCGAGAACCAGTCGATGGCCTGGCAGACCGCCACGATCTATTTCGCCGTCATCGAGCTCGTCGCCGCCGTCGGGCTCTGGCTGGCGACGCCCTGGGGCGCCGTGGTCTGGCTGACCACCGTGGTGTCGATGGCGGTCATCGAGCTGATGTTTCCGGGCATCTATGGCGGCAGCCTCACCGTGGTCGGGTTCGAAGCCCTGATGCTCGCGGCCTATCTCGCGCTCGCCTGGATGTCGGCGCGCGAACGCCCGCCATAGCCAGCGTCGCGTGTAGGGACGGCCTGATGCACTGTTGCCTGCCAGCGACAGCGCGACGAATAGCCGACGGCGGCGGCCATTATATTGCAGCCGTGCGCCCAACGAGAAGACAGCGCCGCTGGTTCTGCTAGGTGAGTACCGACAGATCGCACCCCATTCGAGGCGCCCCATTCCCAAGGCGTCTCTGCGGGACCTGCCGTCGGGACCCATTTCACCGGATCTCGGCGCGTGTGCCGGCCGGCTTTGCGCGGGCTGACGGCGGAACCGGTCTGGCCGCGGCAATGAATGAAGTCCGCCTGCGCGCATCGCGTGCAGATCCCGCCGACGCACTCTCATAAAATTTTCAAAGAATTTTCCGGTAACCGATCGGTCACCGTAAAGGGTTCCCTCACACACGTTACGCCGCCGTTTCGAATTCAGACGAGGCTGTTTCCGAATGTGACAGGGGAGGCAGACGAAGCGTGAACAGGGGCCTGCCACCGTCAATGAAAAGTTGCGAAAAGCCCTTGATCCATGGGCTTAATCCACGATTCACTGTCTTAAATTCATGATCTCTTTATTCTCTTATTTAAGCGGATATTCAAACGGCCCCCTTACGTTGGACCTATCAGGCGGGACACAAGTTTCGTCGAATAAAGTCGATAAAAACGACAAACAGGGGAAGTGTCATGATGAAAGCCGTTGCGACAACGGCGGCGGATGCCGCTGATCGCGCTGCCGGCCAAGCTCCGGTGCAGCCGCTCTATCTCGAAGCCCTGACTTTGGTGGAGCGGCTGCATCGCCGGCTCCTCGACGTCATCAAGGACGAATTCGATCGTCGCGGCCGCGCCGACATCAACTCGGTGCAGGCGCTGCTCCTGTACAATATCGGCGACAAGGAACTGACCGCCGGCGAGCTGCGTACCCGCGGCTACTATCTCGGCTCCAACGTCTCCTACAATCTGAAGAAGCTCGTCGAGCTCGGCTTCCTCGATCATCAGCGCTCGCGCGTCGATCGCCGCTCGGTCCGCATTCGTCTGACCCCGCAGGGCCAGGAAGTCCGCAAGATCGTCGACGCGCTTTATCAGAAGCACGTCAAGACGGTAGAGCAGGTCGGCGGCATCTCGAACGAGGAGTTCGCGAGCCTCAACAAGTCGCTGCATCGCCTCGAGCGCTTCTGGACCGACCAGATCCTGTATCGCCTCTGAGCCTTCCTCTCTTCGCCTGATGGCCAAGCCGGCCGCTTGAGAAGACCGGCAGCCTTCCTCCAGTAACGCATCGGTCATGCCCGGCCGATGCGTTTTTCGTGCCGCATTTGGTTCATGCTGCACCTGCGAAAATAAATGGGTCCCGGCGAGGAACCAAGGCATGCCCCGAGCTTTATCTCGTTTCCCAACGGAGAAGCAGGACATGCTGGTCGAGCGCGGGATCGAGGTGCTGAATGTCGAGGTCGTCGGTGACGCCTACGCGATCGCCTCGAATTATCTGCGCAAATCCGGCGCTATTCCCGACACTTTCGCCACCAATGAGCGCCTGCTCGGCATCATCGTGAAGCTGTTCCAGCGCGGTGAGCTGAACCGACTCCGCCTTGCCAACAAGGCGATCGCGAAGTTCGAGGCCGAGACGCTGGTGGTCGCCTGAGCGTCAACCCGGAGACTTCAATGGAAGCCGCTATCGATCGCATCATGCAGACGTACGATCTGCTGCTCAACCGCACGTCCGCTGCAAGCGACGAAGCGCGGGCGAAGGTGACAGACTACGTGCAGACGCTGTTCGATGCGGGCGAGCGCGATACGCATCGGTTAACCGTGTGCGGGCTGACCTATCTGCGCCAGCTCGACGGCAGCACCGACCATGTGAAGGCCGGGTATACCGGGCTGTAGGGGGCACGCTCCCTGTTTCTGGTTCAACTGTCAAACAGCCACTCGGTGTCATCACCCGCGAAAGCGCACGTGTGTGATTCAGTATTCCAGAGACGTCTCCGCTTGAACCGATAAGCCGCGGCGTACTGGATCTCCCGGTCGAGCCGGGCGATGACAGTTGAGGATGCAGACGCAGCTTCGCACTCTAGCGGAGGGACGGCCGTCCTATTGTTTGGAGCGATGAAGGACGAAGGCGGCATGAAACACCAGTCCGTCGTCAGTGCGGACTTCAATCGCGACGTCATTCTCCCCGCTGGAATGTCCCGCGTCTCTGGCGATGCCGGCCAGCGTGTTGGCGGCTTCGATCTTGGCGGCTCTCAGATCAGCGAGATCCAATCCCTCTTCGTAGGGGTAGACATCGCCGTCGTCTCTGATGTCGAAGAAGTAGCGGGGCATTTCCATTGCTCCTCGAGCAATGGGAGGGAATAGCCGTCCGGTGGACTGTGTTCCTATTCGGGTGGCAGCAGTCCCGGCGACGACAGCCATTGGCTCAAGTGAGCGGCCGTGTCGGCCTGCCGGGCTTTCTGCAGCAGCCGTTCCTTGGCGATTCCGATAGGAAGAGCCTTGGCTTCCTCGCGCAGGCTTTTTGCCTCCGCGAGAAGGCGCTCTATGAGCCAGTGCATTTGCCTGAAACGACGACGCTTGAACACGCGCTGTCCTTTCCTGCGGGAGAAGGCGGGAGCGCAATGGGCGTTCTCATCACCGATAGATACCGGGGACTGCGCGGTGACGTTCGATAACATTTGCGCAGAGGGAAGCGTTCCTGCGGTTCCGCTGGAACGAACTGGAACCGCAGGAGTCGACCTTCAGCTCCCGGCCTTTGCCCCCAAGCTCCCCGGGAGTAACGATCCCCGGTGCTGTGAACCTCCGGTGCCGGGGATCGTTGGTGGGGCTGATCCTCGGAGGCTTGGCCGCTTTGAGCTACCTCTTCTGAGGTATGAGACCTCGGCACATCTCGCGCGACCTATACTCATCAGGATTTTGCATATCCCTCCTGGGGCTAGAACCAGCGCCGTCCGCACGTGTTTCAAGCGGGCGGCGTTGTGTTGCGCGGTATCTCGATTCCCCGCGCGCCGCTTTCCGATAATCGCCAGCCAGGCACTCATCGCCGCCTCACTGCGCCTCGACTTCTGAACGATCTCGCGCTGTGGCTCGAGAGTAGGCGGATCGCATCGACCCGCGGCGTGCGAGGAACCAAAACTGTAAGCGCTGGGTTGTCATTGCAGTGCGCGAGCGTGGCGGCAAATTCCGTCCCCGCCGCTTTCAATTCGGAATGGCCAGGCCTTTTCATTCATTCGCGCCCGCATCGCGAAGGGAACGATCATGCATGCGGACGAAGCAGCTTCATGGGATCATTGATTCATGGGATCATTGACATGAGCGTTTCGAGGTCAAGGGAATCAACGATCAGAAGGCACACGGCCTCGATGGCGCGTGCACTGACATGGCTGAGGAACACGTTTCCGGCCTGCGACCTGCCGAGATCGGAATTCAACAACACGCAGGCTGTGCGCGTTTCCTCTGCTCCGCGCAGGAGCGCCCATGACGCGAGGGCAAGCGCCGCGTCTCGACCTGGGATCAGGTGAACAGAATTGCCACGCTGGCCTCAAGGCGGAAAATGAGGAAGGCCGACGTGATCCAACGCTGACTTGGTCAAGCGGATCAACGAACGGCCTCAGGATGGTGGGATTTGTTTCGTTGCGGTGCGCGCGGTGTGCCTTCAGCGCAGCCGCCGTTGCAGCCATAGATCAAATGAATTGTCACTGCGTCCCGTCTGCGCATCAGCGAGCAGACGGGACTTCAGTGCTTACTTGCTTTCCGGCTTCCAGGTCGTGCTGGCCCGATCATACTTGAAGCCCGGCGCAGCCTTCAGGCTGTCCTTGGTTTCGTCGAGGGTGAGCCACCACTTGTCGTCTTTCTTCTGAGTTTTGACCGCCGTGTATGGCACGATCACGTCCTTCTCGCCGGCGCCGAGAAAGCCGCCGACGCCAACGACGAGGCCGGTCACCTTGCCGGCCTTGTCGACAAGCACGTCGTCGATGGTCCCGATCTTGGATTCCTTCGGGTCGTAGACGTTCTGCTTGTAATAGTTGGTGATGGTCCAACTCTCGGTCGGGGCCGCGGACATGATGGTCGCCGCATGCGCGGCAGTCGCGAATGCTGCGGCCGTGATGCAGCCGATGGCAAATTTCTTCATCAGAGAACTCCTTGGCTGAGCGCCTGTTAGTTGGAGCTGCAGACCTTGACGGTCTTCATGCCGGTCTCGGCCTCGGAGCGGGTCTTGTAAATGGTGCCTGATGGGCTGACGACGGTGGTGGTCGTCGTGTCGACCGGCTTCTGGTCGACGATCGTGCACTTCTTCGTCTTCACGTCCTGCACAACGTAGAATTCATCCGCTGCAAAAGCCGGCGTGACGAAAGCGGCAAGCAACGATGCCGCGACAATTGCTTTAACGTTCATGTCTGTCTCCTCCAATAGCCGAACCAATCGGCGGAGGTGGAACGGGAAAAAATCGCAAAGGTTCCTAGGACTGGACAGGCGCACCGTCGTCATTTTGAAGGTCATATCAGGCGATCTCCGCGGCGCGGCGGCGAGCCGCTCAAGTCAAGGCAAGCAGAAAACGATCAGCCAGGTGCGGCGATTTGCAGCACGGAAGAGTCGCGCGCGCCGGCTTGCCGAAGGCCGTGGCGAATGGTCGCTAGGGATACGCAGACACGAGCTCGGCGAGCGATTCCTTCAGGCCCGATGGACCGCTTTCCGATTGGCGATGCGACCAAATGACCGAATGCAGCCAGCGTTCGCCGAGCTGCGTCTGAAAATCCAGGAGGAAGCCTCATGATCTCGTCCCGCATGCGCCTGTTCGGCGCGGTCGTCGCGCTGTTGCTTGGGGCGAGTGGTGCGGCGCCTGCACAGCAGCTCGAGCTCAAGCTGATGGCGCCGGCAGCGCCCGGCGGCGGTTGGGATCAGACGGCGCGTTCGATGCAGCAGGCGCTCGTCGCCGCCGGTGTCGCGCGCAGCGTCCAGGTCACCAACGTGCCCGGCGCCGGCGGCAGCGTCGGCATCGCGCAGTTCGTCAACGGCGCCAAGGGCGACGGCAACCAGATGATGGTGAACGGCTTCGTCATGGTCGGCGCGCTGGCCATGAACAAGTCGCCGGTGACACTCGATCAGGTGACGCCGATCGCACGCCTGACCGAGGAGATCCAGGTCATCGTCGTGCCGGCGAATTCGCCGCTGAAGACGGCGCAGGATCTCGCTGCCGCGCTCAAGGCCGACATTGCCAAGGTGACCTTTGCCGGCGGCTCGGCCGGCGGCGTCGACCATGTGATGGCGGCGCTGTTTGCGGGCACGGTCGGCGCCGATGCGAAGAAGATCAACTACATTCCGTTCTCGGGCGGCGGCGAGTCGCTCGCCGCCATTCTCGGCGGCAAGGTCACGGCCGGGATTTCCGGCCTCAGCGAATATGACGGCCAGATCAAGGCCGGCAAGCTGCGCGCGCTCGGCGTGACGTCGGCGCAGCGTCTGCCGGGTGTCGACATCCCGACCTTCAAGGAGCAGGGGATCGAGCTGGTGCTCGCCAACTGGCGCTCGGTGGTCGCACCGCCCGGCATCACGCCGGAGCAGCGCAAGGCGCTCGGCGATGCCGTCGAGAAGATGGTGAAGTCCGACGCCTGGAAGGACATCCTGAAGCAGAAGGGCTGGGATGACGCTTATCTCGGCGGCGATGCATTCGCGGATTTCCTCAAGAAGGAGATCACGCGCGTGACCGAGGTGCTGAAGTCCGTCGGTCTCGTGAAGTCATGACGCCGGACGCCGCTTCCGGGAAGCTGCCGGCGCGGGGTGTCGACCGCGCGGGGGTCGTCATCGCCGCCGCGCTCGCCGTGCTCGCAGCGGTGCTGGTGTGGGAGGCGAGCCAGCTGCCGTCCACCACGATGTACGGGATGGGGCCGGAGGCGATGCCGATCGTCATCGCGATCGGCCTCGTCATCCTCGCCGTCGGCAATCTGATCGACGCGCTGCGCGGCAACCTGCCGCCGCGCGAGAGCATGGATCCGAAACCGGTGTGGCTGATCATCGCCGGCCTTGCACTCCTGATCGGCATCATCGGCCTCGGCGGCGGCTTCATCCTCGCCACCTCGGCACTGTTCGTTACTACGTCGGCCGCCTTCGGTCGCCGCGCCGTGCTGGCCGACACCGTCATCGCTCTGCTGATCACGACCCTCATCTACCTCGCGTTCGACAAGTTGTTGACGCTGAGCCTTCCCGCCGGCCCGCTGGAGCGACTGCTGTGATGGATACGTTCGCCGCGCTGGCGCATGGCATGGCAGTCGCCATGCAGCCGATGAACTTGCTCTACGCCCTGATCGGCGTGTTCCTCGGCACCGCGGTCGGCGTGTTGCCGGGCATCGGTCCGGCGCTGACGGTCGCGCTGTTGTTGCCGGTAACCTACAAGCTCGATCCCGGCGGTTCGCTGATCATGTTCGCCGGGATCTATTATGGCGGCATGTATGGCGGATCGACCACCGCGATCCTGATCAACACGCCGGGCGAGAGCGCGTCGATGGCGACCGCGCTGGAGGGCAACAAAATGGCCAAGGCCGGCCGCGGCGGCCCGGCGCTGGCGACCTCGGCGATCGGCTCGTTCGTGGCCGGCACCATCGCCACCATCGGCCTCGCGTTCCTCGCGCCCTGGCTGGTGGACTTCGCCGTGCGCTTCGGACCGGAAGATTACTTCGCGCTGATGTGCGTTGCCTTCGTCACGGTGTCGGCGACCTTCGGTGACTCGCCGGTCCGCGGCCTGACCAGCCTGTTCATCGGCCTGACGCTCGGGCTGGTCGGCATCGACAAGCTCACGGGGCAAGCGCGTCTTGCGTTCGGCATCCCCGAGCTGCTCGACGGCGTCGAGGTGACGACGCTCGCGGTCGGTCTGTTCGCGGTGGGCGAGGCGCTCTTTGTCGCCTCGCGCCGTCATCAGGCCGAGGAAAAGCTCGAGCCGGTGCGCGGCTCGCTGTGGATGACGCGGGAGGATTGGCGGCGCTCGTGGAAGCCGTGGCTGCGCGGCACGCTGTTCGGCTTTCCGATCGGCGCGCTGCCGGCCGGCGGCGCGGAGATCCCGACCTTCCTGTCCTATTCGACCGAGCGGCGGCTGACCAAGCATCCGGAGGAGTTCGGCAAGGGCGCGATCGAGGGCGTCGCCGGACCCGAAGCCGCCAACAACGCCTCCGCCGCCGGGACGCTGGTGCCGCTGTTGACGCTTGGGCTTCCGACCTCGGCCACCGCGGCGATGATGCTGGCGGGGTTTCAGCAATACGGTCTCAACCCGGGTCCGCTGTTGTTCGCGGAGCGGCCGGACCTGGTGTGGGGCCTGATCGCGAGCCTCTTCATCGCCAACGGCATGCTGCTGGTGCTCAATTTGCCGCTGGTCGGGCTGTGGGTGCGGCTGCTCGCGATCCCGCAGCCGTGGCTCTATGCCGGCATCCTGGTGTTCGCCACCATGGGCACGATCGCGGCAAAGCCGTCGGTCGTCGAGCTCTCGATGCTGGCGGCATTCGGCGTGATGGGCTTTCTGATGCGACGGTTCGATTTCCCGATCGCGCCGGTCGTGATCGGATTGATCCTCGGCCCGATCGCTGAAAGTCAGCTGCGCCGCGCGCTGGCGATCAGCCTCGGCGATCCCATGGTGCTGCTGCAAAGCCCGATGTCGGCGACCTTGCTCGGCATTGCGCTGATCGCGCTGGCCGCGCCGTTCGTGCTGAGGGGATTGGGGCGGTTCAAGGCGAATGAGGATTAGGTCGTGAACCGATCGATCTGCCGGCGGGAGGCTAGCCGGAGTCCGTCATGCACCGATGGCAGAGCAAATTGGCCAGCACAGGGATGGCGACGTCGCCAAACATTTGTGTGATCGGGAAATAACCAGACTCCAGTTTCGGTCTTCCCTTCAGAAAGGAAGCTGAACAATGAAGATCATTTACCTTCTGGCGGCACTGCTGCTTGCGCCATCTCTCGCGACCGAGGCCAGTGCTCATCTGCGAACCGACAAGAGCAGCAATCGCGAGCACGTCGCCGCTCGGACGGCGATTGCCGGTCCATTGCAGGGATACGGGATCGTCGGTCGTCAGGTCGCAGCTCCGCCATGGAGCGCCGCCTGCACGAACGATTTGGGCTCGCGACAATGTGACGAGCCGATGTGGGTCTATGGAAGCCCCGACTATGTCGCGCAGTTCAGGGATGCATTCTGATCCGTGCGCTCAGGATAGCGCCTGCGGCCGCCGACTACGCCCTGAGCTGCCTTGGAAAACCCTCGGCATGTAAAAGGCCCGCTCCGGGGCTCGCATTTCGGAGCGGGCCAGTCTGGGCGCGGCAAATTTCGCCGCGCGCGAAACCTAGCGCGACATGCTGACACCACGCTGACGAGGATCGAAAAAGAGAGGCGGCTGAACGCCGCCTCTCTCGATGATGGCTTTATGAACAGAATGCTTCGCTGCATTCTCACCACTTGTAGCCGATGCTGGCCGTGAAGCGGCGGCGATCGCCGTAGTAGCAGGACGTGACCAGCGCACAGCTCGCGACGTAGATCTTGTCGGTCACGTTCACGATGTTGAGCGCCGCGCGCCAGTTGTTGCCCCACTCGTAGTGCAGGGCAAGGTCGCCGAGCACGACGGCGGGAACGCGCGCGGTGTTCGCGGTGTCGGCAAAGGACGAGCCGACATAGCGCACGCCGCCGCCGAGGCCGAAGCCGGCGAGCGGGCCGTCGCGGAAAGTGTAGTCGGTCCAGACCGAGGCGAAGTCGCGGGGCGTGTTGGTCGGCACGGTCCCGATCAGTGCCGGATTGAGGTCCTTGCTGACGAACAGGTCGTAGTTGGTGTAGCTCGCCACCAGCTTGAAGTCGCGCGTGATGTTCGCCACCGCCTCGAGCTCGACGCCGCGCGAGGTGACCTCGCCATTCTGGGTCTGGAACATCGGGTTGTTCGGATCGGTGGTCAGCGCATTCTTCCGCTTCAGGTCGAAGTAGGCGACGCTGAAGCGTGCATTGAGCCCGACCGGCTCGTATTTGACGCCGACCTCGCTCTGCTCCGAGGTCTCCGGCAACAGCAACTGGCTGGCCGCATTGAGACCGATGATCGGGTTGTAGCCGGTCATGTAGGAGACGTAGGGCGCGACGCCGTTGTCGAAATTGTAGATCGCGCCGACGCGGCCGGAGAACTTGCTGTCCTGACGGCTCTGATCGGCTCCGATCCGGTTTTGATTGACGAGATCGACCCAGTCCTGTCGCCCCGACAGCACCACGGTCAGCCGGTCGAGCTTGACCTGGTCCTGCAGATAGAGCCCGGCCATGCCCTGGTTGAGATAGGCGTTCTGGTACAACGGACCGCTATAGGTCGTGTTGGTGCCGTGGACCGGATTGAGCAGATTGAGATTGGTGCCGACGCCAAAGCCTTGGCGGTCGTCGATGCCGTAGTGCTTGAGGTCGAGGCCGAGCAGCGCGGTGTGCTGCAGGATGCCGGTGTTGAAGCGGTACTCGAGCTGGTTGTCGAGGTTGAACTGAAGCGCGTTGCCGCGGGCGTAGAAATTGCCGCGCGCAAGATCGGCCGCCGCCGGCGTCGTCGCGTAGCCGAGGCCGTAGAGGCCGGTGTAGTACACGTCGACATGCGCCGCGCGCGCGTTCTGGCGGAAGTCGAGACTATCGGTCAGGCTCTTCTCGAACTTGTAGCCGACGGTCTCCTGCTCGCGGCGGAATTGGTCGGCGCTGGGATCGCCCGTGAAAAGGCTGGTCGGCATCCTGCCGAACGGCGCGTTGGTGACGGTGCCGACATAGGGCAGGAAGTTCTCCGCCCTGGTGTTGTTGTGCGCGGCCGTGGCGTACACCGTGACGCTGGCGTCGGCATCACGCCAGGTCACCGACGGGGCGAAGAAGAAATTGTTGTCGTAGGTGTAATCGGTCTGGGTGCCGCCGCCCTGCGCCTGGCCGACGAAGCGGTACAGCACCTGCCCATTGCCGGATTGCTGCGGGACCACGCCGCCGATGTCGAATGCGGCATAGCCGTTGCCGAAATTGTTGACGCCGGCTTCGATGTAGCGAATGGGCTCGGCCGACGGCATTTTGCTGACGGCGTTGACGAGGCCGCCCGGCGCCGAGCCGCCATAGAGGATGCCGGAGGGACCGCGCAGCACCTCGACGCGCTCGAGGTTGAAGGGCTGCAGCTTCCAGCTTCCATAGGAGGTGTAGAACAGTTGCAGGCCGTCGAGGAACAGCGACTCGTTCTGCGCCGGGAAGCCGCGGATCAGGAACCAGTCGTTGCGGAAATCGGAACCGTAGGTACCGCCGATCACGCCCGGCGAGTAGCGCAGCACTTCGTCGAACTTGCTGACGATCTTCTGGTCGCGGATCTGTTCGGCGCCGATCACGGTCACCGATTGCGGCGTCTGGATGATCGGCGTGCTGGTCTTGGTGCCGCTCGAGCTCTGCCGCGCCAGATAGCCGGTGACCGGACCGTTGGCGCGCTCGTGGCCGCCGCCGGCGCCAGCGGCCTGCTGCGCAGGCTGCGACTGCGCTGCCCCCGGCGCAGTGGGTGTGCGGCGCGCGGCGCTTCGTGCGCGCGCGGTCCGTTGCGAGGGCTGCTGCTGCGATCGCGCCGATTGCCGGTGCGGCGCATCGACCGTCACCGACGGCAATTGCGTCTGCGCCAAGGCCTCGTCCGCACCAGCAACCGAAAGCATCACCAAGGCCGAAGCAGCAAGCCGCTGCGGCCGAATCCATCCGTCCGTCATTCAACGCCCCCAAAGAGAAGTTTCTTCAGCGTCGTTATCACGGTGATTTTCGGGAACAGCGCGCGCGCCGTTAGAAGCTATCGAAGCCGTGCGCAATGCTGGTGTGTGTGACTGAGAGACAACGGAGTACGACACGCAATTGCACGCATCACGTGAGAGCCTTGAATCGATCCAGTGTCGAACGATTCAAGAATTGAACGATTCAAATTCTTGTCGTGCGTGGTGCGCTCGCCGACTCCGTAAGTCACTCGCTCGTCGGCTCGATCCATCGTGATCGATCGCGTCATGATCGAGCGAGATGCAGGTCGAGTGATCGAGTGATCAAGCGACCGGGTCTCGCGCGGCTCGCGAGCGATGGGCACCTCAGTCGTAGTCTCGGACGTCGGCGCGGCCGGGAAGGGGCGTCCCGTCCGCCACGGGGCCTCGGCGGCCATGCCCGGGAGGCGGCCGGAACCGCGCTCCCCTGGACCGGCCCGGCCGGCTGGCATTTCCCGCCGTCCCCACCATATCTGGCATAATTGACCGCCGGGGACCGCAACCGCTTGGCCATTTTGGGGTGATGTGATAACGCTCTGAGACCAGCTTCGACCGCCACTCGTGACCGTCCGCATCCCTAAGTAAAGGCTTGCGGCGGTGGAGATATTTCGCCGATGACCTCATCCTCCAAGACCGCTTCCGCGCCCGATTCCTTCTTCACGGCGACCCTTGCCGAAGCCGATCCCGAGATCGCTGCCGCGATCAAGGGCGAGCTCGGCCGGCAGCGCCATGAGATCGAGCTGATCGCCTCCGAGAATATCGTCAGCCGTGCGGTGCTGGAGGCGCAGGGCTCGGTGATGACCAACAAATACGCAGAGGGTTATCCGGGCGCGCGCTACTACGGCGGTTGCGAGTGGGTCGACGTCGCCGAGAACCTCGCGATCGAGCGCGCCAAGAAGCTGTTCGGCGCCGGCTTCGCCAACGTCCAGCCGAACTCCGGCAGCCAGATGAACCAGGCGGTGTTCCTGGCGCTGCTGCAGCCCGGCGACACCTTCATGGGTCTCGACCTCGCGGCCGGCGGCCATCTCACCCACGGCTCGCCGGTCAACATGTCCGGCAAGTGGTTCAAGGCCGCGCACTACACCGTGCGCCGCGAGGACCAGATCATCGACATGGATGAAGTCCAGAAGCTGGCCGAGCAGGTCAAGCCGAAGCTGATCGTCGCCGGCGGCTCGGCCTATTCGCGCGCGTGGGACTTCAAGCGCTTCCGCGAGATCGCCGATTCCGTTGGTGCGTATCTGCTGGTCGACATGGCGCATTTCGCTGGCCTCGTCGCCGGCGGCGTGCATGCCTCGCCGGTGCCGCATGCCCACGTCACGACAACCACGACGCACAAGTCGCTGCGTGGTCCGCGCGGCGGCCTGATCCTCAGCAATGACGAGACGCTGGCCAAGAAGCTGAACTCGGCGATCTTCCCCGGTCTGCAGGGCGGCCCGCTGATGCACGTGATCGCGGCCAAGGCGGTCGCGTTCGCCGAAGCGCTGCGTCCGGACTTCAAGGTCTACGCCAAGAACGTGGTCGAGAACGCCAAGGCGCTGGCCGAGACGCTGCGCAGCCACGGCCTCGACATCGTGTCCGGCGGCACCGACAACCATCTGATGCTGGTCGACCTCAGGCCGAAGGGCCTGAAGGGCAACATCTCCGAGAAGGCGCTGGTGCGCGCTGCGATCACCTGCAACAAGAACGGCATCCCGTTCGATCCCGAAAAGCCGTTCGTCACCTCCGGTCTTCGTTTGGGCACGCCGGCGGCGACCACGCGCGGTTTCGGCGTAGCCGAGTTCAAGCAGGTCGGCGGCATGATCGCGGAAGTGCTGAACGCGCTGGCGCAGTCGCCGGACGGCAAGGCGCCGCTGGTCGAGGCCGCGATCAAGGAGCGCGTCAAGGCGCTGACCGATCGCTTCCCGATCTACTAAGAGGTAGAGGTCCCGTCGGATGCGTTGTCCGAGCTGCAATTCTCTCGATACGCAGGTCAAGGACTCGCGTCCGACCGAGGACTCCGCGGTGATCCGCAGGCGTCGCGTCTGCATGGCCTGCAATTTCCGCTTCACGACCTTCGAGCGGGTGCAGCTGCGCGAGCTGACGGTGATCAAGCGCAACGGCCGCCGCGTGCCGTTCGATCGCGACAAGCTGGTGCGCTCGCTGCAGATCTCGTTGCGCAAGCGCCCGGTGGAGTCCGAGCGGGTCGAGAAGATGGTGTCCACCATCGTCCGCGAGCTCGAAAGCGGCGGCGAGGCGGAGGTCTCCTCGGAGGCGATCGGCGAGATCGTGATGGAGCATCTGCGCCAGCTCGACGACGTCGCCTATGTGCGCTTCGCCTCGGTCTATCGCAATTTCCGCGAGGCCAAGGACTTTGAGGCGGTGCTCGACGAGCTGACCGGCGAAGAGGACCCGCGGATCGCGACGTTGCGCAAATGATCTTCCGGATACTGGAAGAGCAGCTCGGGCAGAAAGCCAAAGAGGCCAAGGAAACAGCGAAGGCCGCCGATCTGCGCTTCATGCAGCTCGCGCTTGCGCTCGGCCGCCGAGGCCTCGGGCGCACCTGGCCCAATCCGGCGGTCGGCGCCGTCATCGTCAAGGACGGCGTGGTCGTCGGTCGCGGCTGGACTCAGCCCGGGGGACGCCCGCATGCCGAGGTCGAGGCGCTCAGGCGCGCAGGCGACGCCGCGCGCCTGAGCGCCTCGACCTCGGCATGCGGGCGTCCCCCGGGCTGAGTC